>NZ_JBHSWW010000008.1:0-26468 GCF_042661865.1 Halorubrum tibetense | reverse complement strand
GGTCGACGCCGACGAGCTGGCCGACCGGCTCGACGTCCCCCGGTCCACGCTCACGTACCGGCTCCGGCGCGCTGAGGCGGCCCTCGCCGAGCGACACGTCGAGCGCCGGTCACTCCTCGACGGGTCGTTCTCGAACCCGTGAACGGGATTGGGTATATCCACCCATACAGTTGGCATATTCCAATAAAGACGTAACCGGGTCGGGGCCGTAGTTCCCGGCAATGAGCGATCCGACGGGCGAACCGGGTGACGAGACGGCTACGCTCGCCGTAACCGTCCCCGAGATGGACTGTCCCTCCTGTGCCGCGAAAGTCGGCAAGGGACTTGACCGCCTCGACGGCGTCCTCGACGCCGACCTCCGGCCGACGAGCGGTATCGCGCGGATCACGTACGATCCCGATCGGGTCGGGAAGTCTGACCTGATCGCGGCGGTCGAGGGCACCGGATACGCCGTCGCGGATCGGTCGGATCGGACGAGTGAGTCGGCCGAAACGGGTGAGTCGGTCGGGACGGGTGAGTCGGCCGGGACGGATGAGTCGGCCGGGACGGATGAATCGGACACCTCTGGGAACGTGGCGGCTGGAAGCGAGCGGCCCGCCGTCGCCGAGCCCGCCGACGTCTGGCGGAGCGATCGCGCCGTCCGAACGTGGATCGGCGCGGCGTTCCTAGCCGTCGGACTCCTCCTCGAGTTCGTCCTCACCGGACTGAACTACGCGCTCGTGACGGTCGCCGGCTTTGGTGTTTCCGTCGCCGGCGGTGCGTTCCTCGTCGCGACCGTGACGAGCGGGATCCCCGTCGTCCGGAGCGGCTACTACTCCGCGCGCAACCGGAGTCTGGACATCGATCTCCTGATGGGGACGGCCATCGTCGCCGCGACGGCCATCGGACTGTTTATCGAGGCGGCGACCCTCGCCGTCCTGTTCAGCATCGCCGAGCTGCTCGAACGGTATGCGATGGACCGAACGCGCGACTCCCTCCGCGAGCTGTTGGAGCTCGCCCCGGAGGAAGCGACGGTGATCCGCGACGGCGGGGAGGTCACGGTGCCGATCGACGAGGTGAGTGTCGGCGAGCGCGTCGCCGTCCGACCGGGCGAGAAGCTCCCCGTCGACGGCGTGGTTCGGGAGGGTGCCTCGGCGGTCGATCAGTCGCCGATCACGGGCGAAAGTGTCCCCGTCGACAAGGCCGTCCGGGACGAGGTGTATGCGGGCACGTTCAACGAGACGGGGTATCTCGAAATCGAGGCGACGAGTGCGGCCGCGGAGTCGACGCTCTCGCGGATCATCGACCTCGTGCGCGAGGCAGGGGCGAAGTCGACCGACAAGGAGCAGTTCGTCGACCGGTTCGCCGGCTACTACACGCCCGTCGTCGTCGTCCTCGCGGTCGCGACCGCGTTCCTCCCGCCGCTTCTCGTCGACGGAACCGCGACACTCACGCTTGCGGGTGTCGAACACACGTTCGTCGGGGACCGGCTGACGTGGTTTGTTCGCGGGTTGACGCTGCTCGTTATCGCGTGTCCCTGCGCGTTCGTCATCTCCACGCCGGTCAGCGTCGCCTCCGGCGTCACTGCCGCTGCCCGCAACGGAGTCCTGATCAAAGGTGGCAACCACCTCGAAGCGATGGGCGACGTTGACGCGGTCGCGTTCGACAAGACCGGGACGCTCACCACTGGCGACCTGACGGTGACCGACGTCGTCCCGGCCGACGACGCGAGCGAGGCCGACGTGCTTCGCTATGCAGGGGCGCTCGAACGTCGAAGCGAACACCCGATAGCCGAGGCGATCCTCGCGCGGGTCGAGTCCGGCGATACCGAGGTCCCCGAAACGATCGGCTTCGAGAGCCTCACCGGAAAGGGTGTGACGGGTCGTGTCGACGGGGAGACGTACTACGCAGGCAATCCCGGCCTGTTCGGAGAGCTCGGCTTCGACTTCGACGTGCCCGATATCGACGGACACGGTACGTCCGAACGCACCGATGGCGGGGCCGTCGAACTCAACGGGCCGAACGCCGGACCGGACGCCGAATTCGGCCCGGAGACGATCGAGTCGCTCCAGCGCACGGGCAAGACCGTCGTGCTCGTCGGGACCGAGGACCGACTCGTCGGCGCGATCGCGATCGCCGACGCGGTCCGGCCGGAGGCGAAGCGTGCGATCGCGAACCTCCGCCGACTCGGAGTGTCGTCGATCGTGATGCTCACCGGGGACAACGAGGGGACCGCTCGCGCGGTCGCCGACGAGCTGGCGATCGACGAGTACCACGCCGAGCTGCTGCCCGGGGACAAGGTCGCCGCCGTCGAGGAACTGGAGGCGACCCACGGCTCGGTCGCGATGGTCGGCGACGGGATCAACGACGCGCCCGCGATGGCGAGTGCGACCGTCGCCGTCGCGATGGGCGCGGCCGGGACCGACACCGCGATCGAGACCGCCGACATCGCGTTGATGGGCGACGAGATCGAGAAGCTGCCGTATCTCTACGCGCTCTCGAACGAGGCGAACGACGTGATCCGGCAGAACGTCTGGAGCAGTCTCGGTGTGAAAGCGCTGCTCGCCGTCGGCGTCCCGTTCGGGTACGTGAGCGTCGCGGTTGCCGTCATCGTCGGCGATATGGGGATGAGCCTCGGCGTGACCGGGAACGCGATGCGGCTCTCACGGATGGAACCGGAGCGATACCTCACCGACTGAGGGAACGGTCAGGGTCCGGTTCGACGACATCGTCGGCGGGTGCCGCGTCGTCCGCAGCTGTCGCATCGTCCAGTGGATCCGCGTTGTCGCTGGCGTCCGAGTCCCCGATGACCGTCCGATCCGGGATATCGAGGTCGGGTTCGCGACCGACGGTGAACACCCGCTCAGTCAGCGTCAGCTCCTCCTCGGCCGGGCTCGGCTTCCCGATCGTCCGGTACTCGACCGCAACCCCGTCGGGCTCGTCAGCGATCCGGACGGTGCCGAGCTGGTAGGTGGGGTAAAACACCGGCGGTAACACGCCGATGATCCCGTCGCGACGGTGGAGGCGCTTGAGCCACGTCCCGGTGTTGACGAGGACGCCACCGTCGAGCTCCCGGACGGTCGGGCGGTGCGTGTGGCCGTAACAGAAGACGGCCACGTCGGGGTCCGCCTCGAACGTCTCCCGCGCGGCCGACTCGTACGGTCCCTCGGCGTCGACGGTCAGCGACGTCTCGAACACGCCGAACCGATCGATCGTGCGCCGCAGGTCCCGCCGGATGAAGTACAACGGAACCGCGACGAGCACCAATAGCGTGGTGACGACGACGTTGATCGCGAGCAGGAACCAGACCGCAGTCCCCGCGGTGCCGAACTGTCCGAGGAACGAAGTCGTGCGGTCGACGGGCATCGACCAGATCCCGGCGATGTCGAGCGCCGCGAGGACTGCGACCACGACGCTGACGTTGAACAACAACAGGAACGGGACTAGGGCGTATCGCAGAACCGGGTTCATCTCGCGGTAGAAGTATTTCGAGAAGAGCCATATCGGCATCCGCTCCGTCGGCGTCACCGCCTGTACGTCCTTTAGCCAGTTGTACCGGCCGCGATCGGAGAGCCGGCCCGCGCGGCTCGTGACGAGCGTGTTGTAGTAGTAGCCGAGCGGGGTCGCGTGCTCGTTCCCCCAGTCCTCGATCCGGTTGTTCGGGTCCCGCTGGTGGCCGTGTTCGAAGTGGACGACCCGATCGCCGACCCGTCGCCGCATCGACTCGTCTTGAACCAGGTCGACGTTGTACTCGGCGAACCGGTCGACGTACTCGTCGTAGGCGGCGAGCTCGTGGTCGTGATTCCCCGGGAGCAGCGTGATCGCGACGTTTTGGCCGGTCCGCCGCAGCTGCTCGAACAGCTCCGGATACGACGACTCCAGCTCGTCGAACTTCTCCATCCCCTCGACGGTGGTGAACTCCCAGAGACCGAACGCGTCACCGTTTATGACCAGTTCGGCGTTCTCCTCCGTGTCGGCGAGGCGTTCGAGGAACCCCAGCAGTTCGTCGAGGAACTCCACCTCCTCCAGTTGTTCGTCGCCGCCGATGTGGAGGTCGCTGATGACGTAGTACACGTCGGCGTCGTCTTCCATCGGTCCGTAGGTACCGTCGAGACGAGTTTAAAACCCCGCCTTCGACGATACTTCTCGACGAGTGGCCGGCTTCCAGGCGTTCCGCGAGCGATCTTCGGAACTCACGACATCGGGCCCGAACCTCGTAGGGACGCCCGCCGACAGCCCGGACGATTAAAAGCGATGGGACACGTATCAGTAGCATGGTTCGACATCGATTACGGGAGGTGGAGGATCCCCACCCCTGAGGTCGTCGGCGTGGATATCAGCGGCCGCCACGAGGAGGACGGCGAGTACCTGATGGTTGCGGCCGCGGTCCACGCGACGGTCGACTCGACTCGCATCCGCTCCGTGGAGGGGATCGGGTTCGCCAGCGTTCGCGAGGGGCCGGCGTTGGAGGCGACCGTCGCCCTCACCGCCGAGGCGGTCGGGAACCTCCCGGAGCCACCCGGTGGGCCGATCGTCGCCGAGGGCGGCGAGTTCTACGAGGAGCCCGCCGAGGTCGTCGGACTGAGCTTCCAGCCGGAGTTTAAATACGTCGAGAGCGTAGCCGAACGCGAAACAGTGCAGGCCGCACACCACGCCGCGTACGCCGCCCGGGAGCTGCTGTTATGACCGGCGGCGACCACGCGATCGACGAGACGAGCGACCCGTCAGACGGTGGGCGATCTCGCGACGGGGCCATGTCCGACCGAGAGGGGGGAGCGCCAGACCGCGACCCCGACGGCCGCCGTGCGGTGGTCGCGAAACGCGTCGACAGCGGTGAGGCTGACCTGAGTGAAATAACGCAGCTCGCGCGCGCCGCGGGCTACGAGGTCGTCGGCGAGCTCGCCCAGACCCGAACGGAGGACGCCGCGTTCATGTTCGGCGAGGGGAAAGTCGCGGAGCTGCGGGACCTGGTCCGCCGGACCGACGCGTCCGCCGTGATCGTCGACAACGACGTCGGCCCGTACCAGACGTTCAACATCGGCGGGGAGCTCCCCGAAGGCGTCGAAGTGATCGATCGATTCACGCTCATCCTCGAGATATTCGGCCAGCGCGCGAACACGCGGAAGGCACAGCTCCAGGTCGAGCTCGCGGAGCTGCGCTACGAGCTCCCCCGAGCCGAGGCGAAGGCGAGCCTCGCGAAGCGCGACGAGCGCCCCGGGTTCATGGGACTCGGCGAGTACGACGAGAGCGTCGAGCGCGACATCAAACGGCAGATATCCGAGATCCAGGAGGAGCTCGAGTCGATCGCCGAGAAGGAGCAGGCGCGCCGCGAGCAGCGGCGGGACTCCGGGTTCGATCTCGTCGCGCTCGCAGGATACACGAACGCGGGCAAGTCGACACTGATGCGCCAGCTGGCCGCCGAGCTCGACGTCGACGAGAACGCGAACCGACACCCCGACCTCGACCCGACAGCCGAGTCGCAGGACATGCTGTTCACGACGCTCGGCACGACCACCCGGCGGGCCGAGATGGAGAAACGCGACGTGCTGCTCACGGACACGGTCGGGTTCATCGCCGACCTCCCACACTGGCTCGTCGAGTCGTTCGAGTCGACGCTCGACTCCGTGTACCGGGCGGACCTCGTCCTCCTCGTCGTCGACGCGAGCGAACCCGTTCCGGAGATGCGCGAGAAACTCGTCACGAGCCACGATACGCTGTACGAGCGCAACGAAGCCCCCATCGTCACCGTGTTCAACAAGATCGACCGACTCGCACCGGGCGAGCTGGCCGACAAGCGGGCCGCGCTTTCCGGGCTCGCACCGGACCCAGTCGCCGTCTCCGCACGGACCGGCGCGGGTGTCGCCGAGCTGCGAGACCGCGTGGAATCGGAGCTTCCCGACTGGGAGCGCGAGCGACTGGTGGTTCCGGTCTCCGACGACGCGATGAGCCTCGTCTCGTGGATCCACGACCACGCCTATGTGGACGAGGAGACGTACGCCGACGACCACGTCACGGTCGCGTTCGAGGCCAAGCCGTCGATCGTCGCCCGCGCCCGGTCGAAGGCGGCGGAGCTGGTACCGGCCGGATCGACGTAGTGGGATCGGCCGCCCCGTCCACGGAAGTGGGTCGGCGATATCGAACCGGTGAACTCCCACAGGGACGCTGCGGGATCGACCCCACGAGGATCCGTGCTCAGATCTCACCCGATCGATCGTTTGATTTGTCCCCTATGTAACTACGTCACGTATGACACACGACGATCGGATACCCGTCACCGTTCTGAGTGGCTACCTCGGCGCCGGTAAGACGACGCTCGTGAACCACTTGCTCGCGAACCCGGGCGACCGGCGGATCGCGGTGATCCTCAACGACATGGGCGAGGTGAACGTCGACGCCGAGCTCGTCGCCCGCGAGAACGAGGCGGAGGGAGTCGTCGACCTTTCGAACGGCTGTATCTGCTGTCGGTTACAGGACGACCTGCTCACGGAAGCGACACGCCTCGCCGACTCCCGTGAGTTCGACTATCTGCTCGTGGAATCGTCGGGCATCTCCGAGCCGGTTCCGGTCGCCCGCGCGTTCCTAGAGGGAACTGAGGAGACGGAGGCCGACCCGACCGAGCGATTCCGCCTCGACACGATGGTGACCGTGCTCGACACGTATGGGTTCTGGAAGGAGTTCGATGCGGGCGAGGACCTTCCGGGAGGCGCGAACGTCGAGTCCGGTTCCGACCGCCCCCTTGCCGACGTGCTCGTCGAGGGTATCGAGTTCTGTGACGTGTTGTTGTTGAACAAGACCGATATGGTACCCGACGACGTGCTCGGTCGGATCGAGTCCGTTGCGGAGCGGCTCGGGCCGCGTGCGAAACGGATCCGAACGACCTACTCGGAGGTCGACCCCGACGAGGTGCTCGGGACGGGTCGGTTCGACTTCGACGCGGCGAAACGCTCGGCGGGCTGGAAGCGCGCGATAGCCGAGAGCGAGGGGACAGGGTCCAGGGACGCCGAGGACGAGGCGGCTCACGAGCACGGCGCGGGCCACGACCACGGCGACCATGAGGGTCACGACCACGACCACGCCGAAGGTGCGGCCGCCGCCCACGGCGTCGACTCGTTCGTGTATCGGTCCGACCGACCGTTCGATCCGGGCCCGTTCGTCGACTGGGTCGACGACTGGGACGGAGCCGTGATCCGCGCGAAAGGAGTCGCGTACGTCGTCGGCGCCGACGACGTGATCGGGCTCAGCCAGGCCGGACCCTCCGTACAGGCAGGACCGATCGGCGAGTGGGGGCCCGACGACACTCGCCGAACGCGGCTCGTGTTCATCGGTCAAGAGATGAACGAGCCGCGACTGCGTGAGGAGCTCGACGACCTCACGGTCGACGACGGCGGAACCATCGAGGACGATCGAACCGCCGCCGACGTGTTTCCGGTATAACTGGCATCGGTGAGTCACCGGACGCTCCAGAGCGACCCGGACCGGCCGGCGGGTCGGGTGTCCACGCCTCTCAGCTGCGTGAGCCCGCGTTCACGATCTGTTCCTGTCGGAACGCGTTGGTCCGGAACCGACGAGCCGCACGGTACGCCCGTTTGTGTCGTGACGCCCGCCCACGTCGTCGGCTCCAGGGAGCTCACGGGATCGTCTCCGGCAGGGGTTGGGCGTATCTGTGGACTTCTTATATACCATCAGCGTGCAACCGACCGCCGAGCGACTCGCCGTTTCAGATCCCGAGCTCCGCCTGGAGGTCGTCCCAGTCCTCGTGGAACCCGTGGGTCGACTCCGACTCCGTCGCGAACGCCGACTGGTACGTCTCGTCGTACTGCAGCAGCTCGCCCCAGCCGTCGTGAAACGCCCAGTTACAGTACTGGCACATAGTCGGTCGAACGCACCGATTAGTTATAAGGGTTGGCGGCCGGTTCCGGCGGTATCACGGGTGCTCGCGGTCGCTCGGCGGGAGTGTGGCATCAAGAGAACGTCGGAACGTGGGGCGTGGTCCCTGTGTGTCCCGTGACTACGGCTCGAGTAGGACTTTCGTGACCCCTTCCTCGCGGGCGTCGAACGCCTCGTACATCTCGGGCGCTTCCTCGAGGCTCACGCGGTGGGAGACGACCCAGCTGGGATCGGCACGCCCCTCGATGATCATGTCGCGCAGGTACCGGTTGTACGCTTTCACGTTACACTGGCCGGTCCCACATTTCAGGCCTTTCTCGAAGAACTTCCCGAAGTCGATGCCGAGACGACCCTGTGCCGCCATGTCGTCGGGCGCACCGGGGTCTTCGGGGACGTACAGACCGGGGACGCCGAGCTGTCCCGTCGGCCGGACGACGCGGATGAGGTTGTTGAGCACGACCGCCGGGTTCTCCTTGGCGGGGTCGTACGCGTAGTCCTCGGTGTTCTCGTCGACGTCGTCAGGGTCGGTCGCCTGATATCCGACGGCGTCGACGCCCTTGTCGACCATCCCGCCGTGTTCCTCGATGATCTGGTCTACCGGGTCGCCCTCGGAGAAGTCGATGGCGTGAGCGTCACAGTGCTCCTCGGCAAGCTCGAGTCGGCTCGGAACCTGGTCGACGACGTAGATCTCCGCCGCACCCTTGATCTTCGCGCTGTAGGCGGCCATCAGCCCCACCGGGCCTGCGCCGAAGACGGCGACCGACTCCCCCGGCTGGAGGTCCGCCAGCTCGGTGCCGTGCCAGCCCGTCGGGAAGATGTCCGCGAGCAGCGAGAACGCGTCCTCGTGTTCGCGGCCCTCCGGCAGTTTCAGGGCGTTGTGGTCCGCGTACGGGACGCGGAGTTTCTCGGCCTGTCCGCCGGGATACGGGCCCATGGCGACGTAGCCGTACGCCCCGCCGGCGAAGCCAGGGTTGACGTTGGTACAGAAGCCGGTGAACCCTTCCTCACAGTTCTGACAGAATCCACAGGAGACGTTGAACGGCATGACGACGCGGTCTCCTTCTTCCAAAGTGGATACCGCCTCTCCGACCTCGCTGACGATTCCCATGTTCTCGTGGCCGAAGACGATCCCCTCCTCGGCCGCGGTTCGTCCCTCGTACATGTGGAGGTCCGACCCACAGATACAGGAGGTCGTGATGTCCACGACCACGTCGTTCGGGTGCTGGATCTCCGGTTCTTCCACGTCCTCGACAGCGACCTCGTACGGTCCCTGATACACAACTGCTCTCATAGATGATCCGAGTTACCAATGTACATCATCTAGTGTAAATCTATTTACAAGTCAATTACCCTTAACAATTTTATAACGAATGATCACAATATTATGTAGCCAATGGGGGCGACGGGTTCAAGCGTCTCAGACGCGTGTGTGCTATGATGGCACGCAAGAGGAGTAGGGGACTGAGATGGTGACCTACCGTCGGGGTGGATACGTACAGGGTGCTGACGAGGCAGTCGAGCGGACGTGTGACCACTGTGAGTGGCACTGTGTCGCGGACTCGTATCCGGAGCTGATCCGAGCGTACCAACACCACCTCCGGGAAGCACACCCGAAGGCGTGGCTCCGCGTCTGATCCGGGTTCGTCGCTGAACTCCAACCGGGACCCAACGACTCGCTTCGGGTCAGCGACTCACTCCGGGTCTGTCGACGCCGCACCGTGTCGCCAGAGGAACATGTACACTTCCCACGGACCCACTCCGTAGCGGTCTGCGAGCACGTGACACGTATCGAGGAACGCTTCGTACTGCTCGATGTTGGGGGGATCCGGGTACGCCCCCTCCAGATCCGTCAGCGACTGCGCCGCCTGCCACGTTCGGCGGTCGACGACGACGAACACCTCCGGGTTGGCGAACGCGAGGAACGCCGACGCGATCGGGAAGTCGACACCCGGCAGCGATGTCAACGCGTCGACCGCCGATCCGAACTCGTCGCGGTCGGCTGCGACGGCCTCGTCGATCGCGTCCCGGACTGCCTCGAAATCGGCCCCTTCGAACCGCTCTTCCCGGTGGGTACGGTCGAACCCCGGTGGCTCCTCGCCCAGGTACCGACGGCCGAACCACCTGACGACCCACTGGGCGTCCCGGCGACCGTACTCACCTCGCCGAAACGCACGCGGGAGGCCCTCGATCGACTCCGACTCGACCGTGTACAGCGGCTCGGACGACCGGTACGCCTCGATCGCTGCCTCGACCTCGTCCGGAGAGAGCTCCATGCCGCTCCCGTCGCCCGCCGACCACCTAACGGTTCCGTGCGGATTCGATGGTTGCTATCGGAGCACCCTCCCTCCTCACCGTCGGGCCAGCGTGCCCACTCACCCGTCATCACCGGGCCGAAGCCCCGCCCCCCTCTATCACCGACACACTCATACAACCCGATCCATAGATCATGAGGTATGAGCACACACTCAGTGGGTGATCCGGATGTCAACTGAAGGCGAGGAGGCGGTCAAAACGATCTGCCCCTATTGCGGGGTCGGATGCGGGATCCAGATACAGCAGGGCGAGGATCGAGGTGACGTGAACTTCCGGCCGTGGGGTGACGCCCCGGTCAACGAGGGCCGGATCTGTATCAAAGGGGGAGCGGCGACCCAAGTCGTCGACCACGAGGACCGTCTCACGGAGCCGCTTATCAGGGGTGACGACGGCGAGTTCCGGGAGGCGACGTGGGAGGAAGCGTACTCGCGGATCGTCTCGGAGATAGAGCGGATCCGCGACCGACACGGTCCGGACGGGATGGGCTTTTTCGGCTCCTCGAAGACGATGAACGAGGAGAACTACCTCCTCCAGAAGCTCGCGCGCCGATACGGCACGAATCAGGTCGACAACTGCACGCGGATGTGTCACGCCTCCACCGTCTGGGCGCTTCGAACCAGTCTCGGACAGGGTGCGATGACCAACAGCATGGCGGACTTGGAGGAGTCGGCGGACGTGCTCTGGATCCAGGGCGCGAACCCCGGCGAGCAGCACCCGATAGCCAACAGCCAGTACTTCCGACAGGCAGTACTCGAGGGCGCGACCGTCATACAGGTCGACCCGCACGCGAACAAGACGACGCGTTCGTTCAAGATCGACGAGACGGAGCGACACCAACACCTTCAGTTGAACCCGGGCACCGACATCCCGCTCCTCAACATCGTCCTCAAAACGATCCTCGACGGTCACAAGGACGATCCGGACGCGGGATGGATCGACGAGGGGTTCATCGAGGAGCGGACGGAGGGGTTCGAGCACCTCAAGGAGACGCTCGCTGACTTCGACAAGGAGGCCGCCGCCGAGGAGTGCGGCGTGCCGTTAGCCGACATCGAGCTCGCCGCGGAGAAGTACGCGATGGCGAACAACGCCGCCATCTTCACCGGGATGGGGATGAGCCAGCACACCTGCGGGGTCGACAACGTCCAGAACGAGATCAACCTCGCGCTGATCACGGGGAATCTCGGCGAGCCGGGCACCGGGGTCAACCCGCTTCGCGGACAGAACAACGTTCAGGGAACGTGTGACGTGGGTGCGATGCCGAACGTGCTCCCCGGCTACCAGCTCGTCGACGACGACGAGGCCCGGCGATCGGTGGAGGAGGCGTGGGGCTTCGAGGTCCCCGACGAGCCCGGCCTCACGAACGTCGAGATCTCACATTCGATCGGCGACACCGTCCACGGGTTGTACGTAATGGGTGAAAACCCGATCATGAGCGAACCGGACGGCAACGAGACCGAGAAACGATTCAAGGAGGACCTCGAGTTCCTCTGCGTTCAGGACATCTTCATGACGAAGACCGCAAAGCTCGCCGACGTCGTCCTCCCGGCGACGACGTGGGCGGAACGTGGCGGCACCGTCACCAACACCGACCGGCGGGTCCAGCGGATGCGAGGCGTCGAGAAGGTTCACGAGAACACGAAACACGACCTCGACATCCTGATGGAGGTCGGAAGCCGCCTGTTCACCGAGGACGAGTTCCGCTTCGACGACGTCGAGGCCGTCTTCGAGGAGCTCCGCGATGTGTGTCCGATCTACCACGGGATGACCTACGACGCGCTCGGCGAGGAGGGACTCCAGTGGCCCTGCTACGAGGAGGGTGACGAGGGGGACCAGTTCCTCTACGAGGACACCTTCGACACCGAAAACGGACTGGGACGGATCGAGGGCGTCCGCCACCAGCCGCCCGCGGAGGTGCCGGACGAGGAATACCCGCTGATACTCACCACGGCCCGGCTGGAGGAGCACTACAACACGGGAACGATGAGCCGACGATCGCCGACGCTCTCGCGACAACACCCGGAGAACTTCGTCGACGTTCACCCGAACGACGCCGAACGCTACGGGATCGAGGAGGGGGACCTAGTGACGCTCAAATCGCGACGCGGCGAGATAGAGGTGAAAGCACAGGTGACCGAGGACATCAAGGAGGGAGTCGTCTGGACGACCCCGCACTTCGCGGCCGCCTCCGCGAATCGTCTCACGAACGACGTCCTCGACGAGCGCGCGAAGATCCCCGAGTACAAGGCCGCCGCCGCGGAGATCGCGGTAACCGTCGGCGGCGACGGCTCCGCCCCCGCGGACGACTGAGGGGGAATCGTCCTCTCGTGGCTGGATGCTCAGCCACGACTGGACGCGTGGCCATGGGGCCAGAGCGCCTACCTCGCTAGCTCGGACCCGACGGCAACGATGGCGAGTCCCAGCCAGACGGCCGACGCCGGCCCGGCCAAGTCGAGGTAGATACCGGCGGGGGAGCCGTCCGCGCTCCCGAACGGGAGCCCGATCAGCCAGCCGCCGAGCGCGACGAGGGCACAGCCGCCGAAACAGCCGACTCCGAGCAGGCCGAGGTCGTGGAAGACGGATCGATCCATGGGTCGCTCACCGATTCGGGTCGTCCGCCGGACGCTCCTTCCGTTTTTCCACCACCGCGACGTCCGTGATCCGTGTATCCGGGTAGCCGCCGTCGGCGTCCTTCTCCGCGGCTTTCACCATGTCCCAGACGACGTTGAGGCCGGTCGTCACGCCCTCCAACGCCTCCATCTCGCAGCCGGTCTTGCCGGTCGTCTCGACGGTGACCGTCAACGCAACGCGGTCGTCGTCGACCACGAACTCGGTGTCGACGTTCGTGATCGGGATCTGGTGACACATCGGGATCGTCTCCCACGTGTGTTTCACGGCCTGGATCGCCCCGACACGCGCGGTCGCGAGGACGTCTCCCTTTCCGATCTCGTCGCCACGGATCGCCTCGATCGTCGTGGGGGTCAGGCGGATCTCTCCATGTGCGACTGCTCGCCTGTCGGTGTCTGGTTTCGAGCCGACGTCGACCATCTGGACGTCGCCGTCGGCGGTCGTGTGAGTCAGCTCGTCGTCCGGAGCCGTGCCGTCACTCATCGTACAGCGCCTGCGGGAGCCGATCGATTAAATCCGTCGCCACGAGCCCGTTCCCGTTGGTCTCTGCGGCCGCGTCACCGGCGAGCCCCGTAACGTATGCGGCAGCGGCGGCGGCCGCGAACGGGTCGGTCCGGGCCGCGAGTGCTCCGGTCACACCGGCGAGAACGTCACCGGTGCCGCCGACGGTCATCCCCGGGTTTCCCGTCCGGTTGAGCCGGACATCGACCGGGCCGGTACGAGCGTCCGGGCCGGTACGAGCGTCCGAGTTAGATCCTTCGTTGGGACCGACAGCGCTCGAACGGCTCTGCCCCGCGATGACGTCGTACCGGCCTTTCACCAGCAGGGTGTGTCCGATCCCGGCCGCGAACGACCGAACCAGCTCCGCGCGTTCGTCCGGGTCTTCCGCGGTCTCTCCACCCATCTGACGGAGCTCGCCCTGATGAGGGGTGCAGATCAGCTGGGCGTCCGTATCGACGTCGGAGACGACGCGGAGCGCGTCGGCGTCGACGACCACTCGGCCCGAGTACGATTCGAGGAACCGACGGACAAGCGTGAGGGAGTCGTCAGCGTCGCCCATTCCTGGCCCGATCACGACGGCGTCTTGCGCCACCGCGAGGTCGAGGAGACGACCGAGATGGTCCGCGGTGAGGCGGTCGCCGGCGAGCCCGCGAACGATGAGGTCCGCCGAGTAGCCCTGTATCGCGTCGGCGACGGCAGTCGGGCACGCAACGCGGACGAGGTCCGCACCGGCCCGCAGTGCCGCTCGCGCGGAGAGAGACGGTGCACCGGTGTAGGGTCCGCCGCCGACGACGAGCACCTCGCCGTTGTCGCCCTTGTGCGAGTCCGGGTCCCGCCCGAGCCCGAGGAGGTCGCCGGGGCCGGTGTACCGTTCCGCTGCCGCCGGAATCCCGATGTCGGCCACGGTGAGTGTCGCGTCAAGCGCTCCGAGGCCGGGCTTCTCGTCGTGAAAAGTGACGACGTGGTCGGCGTCGACCGCGACACCGTCCGTTCCCCCGGTCGGTTGTCCCGTGTCGGCATCGATCCCCGTCGGCACGTCAACACTCACTATAGTCACTCCGGCGGCTGCGGCCGCGTTCAGACGCTCGACGGCGGTCCGCTCGGGCGCCCGAACGTTACCGGTGATCCCCGTGCCGAGAAGGGCGTCGACGACGACGTCCGCCGCGTTCAGACCGAGGTCTGAGCCAGCGACGTCAACGACGCTGTCCGCGGAGAGCTCGGCCGTTCGGAGCGCTTCCCAGTTCTCCCGAGCGATCGTCGTCCCGATCGATTCGGGACGTCCCAGCAACCGGACGGTCACGTCTCGCTCCTTCAGAAACCGGGCAGCGACGAACGCGTCACCGCCGTTGTTGCCACGTCCGCAGACGAGTGCCACTCGATCTCCCGGCTCCGAGACGGAGCGAACCACACGGGCGACGGCGTTACCCGAGGACTCCATCAGCTGTTTGCGCGGGACCCCGAGGGCTGCCGCATTGGCGTCGACGGCCGCCATCCGGTCGCTGGAGAGCATACGGACCGGTTCGCCGACACGAAAGATAAGCGTAGGGGCCCGATCTCACCAACAGTTATTTGATATATACTAGAGAACCGGCGCACGGTGGTGACATAATGTCGACACAACCGTCCGAACGGACGCTACAGGCAGAGCTGTTAGGTCGAAACGTCGAGTTCAATTACTCGGAGACGTGGTTGGCGTACTCGATGCTGGGACTCCGGGTCGTGATGGCGTGGGTGTTCCTTCAGGCTGGATTAGAGAAACTGCTGGAGGGCGGGATCGGGGACCCGCTGGCGTGGTCGTCGGCGGGGTTCCTCCAGAACGCGATCGCGGAGGCGAACCCGCTGAGCGGGCTGTTTGCCTGGTTCGCTAACTACGGGGCGATCGTCGACCCGCTCGTGATCTTCGGGCAGATCCTGATCGGGCTCGCGCTGCTGTTCGGCGTGTTCTTCCGCTTCGCTGCCCTGATGGGTGCGATCCAGATGTCGATGTTCTGGACCGCCGCATGGCAGGGCGGACTCATGCAAGGATTCCCCGTCGACCACGGTTACTTCGTCGACAGCTCGCTCGTCTACATGCTCCTGCTGTTCGGTCTCGGCGCGTGGGGTGCCGGCCGCATTCTCGGCGTCGACCGCGCACTCGAGGAAACCCAGTTCGTCCGGGCCAACCCGTGGGCCCGTTATTTCCTCGGGTGAGCCGATAATAACCGCTTACGCCTACTCCGAGAATTTCTTCGGGCCGACAGCGTCCGCGTCTTCGCCGAGCACCCGCACCGCTAACGACGGCAGCAGATCCGTCAGGTCCGCACGAAACGTGTAGTCGGCGGTGTCGACGTAGCGCGTCGGCTCGAAGTTGACGACGGCAAGCTCGCCGTCCACGAGTCCCGGTAGCGACGCGGCCGGGTCGACGGTCAGCGACGATCCGGCGACGAGGAAGAGATCACTCTCGGTAGCGTGCCGTCGTGCCCGTCGGTGTGCGTACGCCGGCAGGGGTTCCCCGAAGAGAACGACCGCCGGCTTATACACGCCGCCGCAGTCACAGGTCGGTGGGCGTTCGCCGCCACGAACCCGTTCGCGGACCGGCCCGGCCGCCGCGGTGTCGCCACACTGGGCACACTCCACGCGAGCGTTCGTGCCGTGTAGCTCGATGACTTCGGTCGTTCCGGCCGCGGCGTGAAGCCCGTCAGTGTTCTGGGTGATAACCCCGTCGAGGACCCCCGCGTCCGAGAGCGCCGCCAGCGCGTAGTGTGCCGGGTTCGGCGAGGCACCGCCCGGTGGACGCATCCGCTCCGCCAGCGCCACTCGGTCTACCCAGAACCCCGCAGGGTCCCGGCGGAACCGGGAAACGTGGAAGTCCGCCTCCTCGAACGCGTCCCCCCAGATCCCGTCGTCGCCGCGAAAGGTCGGGATCCCGGACGCAGCCGAGAGTCCGGCACCAGTCAGCACACTCACGCGGTCGGCATCGCGGATCGCGGTCGCGAGCTCGCTGAGCGTGTCGTCCTGTTCGTGATCAGTCATGGCGAGTTTACTGCGTTGATATAGCAGTCGGAGATTGATAAGTCCGAGACGAGTCGTCTCTCTCGCTGTTGGTGATCGTGACCGGTCCGACTCCGCAACGGTTACGGTGTGAGCCGAGACAGCTCCGGACATGATGACATCCGATTGGGGAACGTGGCTACCGCGCGCGGTCGCGGAGGCTGACCCCGACACGGTTTCGCTGTGGTATCTGGGCTGTAACGGGTTCGTGATCAAGGGTCGCGAGGGGACCGTTCTCTGGATCGATCCGTACGTCGGGACGGGAGACCCACCGAGGACGATCCGGATGATCCCGGTCCCGTTTGACCCAGTAGATGTGGACGCTGCCGATGCGGTGTTGGCGACGCACGAACACACCGATCACGTCCACGGCCCCTCACAGGCCCCGATACTCGCGAACACGGACGCGGAGTTCGTTGCACCGGACGATTCGCTCGCGGTCGCGCGCGAGGAATCGTGGACTGAGGAGTGGGACGTCGATGACGAACAGCTCCTCGAAGTGACTGAAGGAGACGAACTCCGGGTGGGGGAGTTCACGATTCACGTGGTCGAGGTACACGACGCGGACGCGACCCACCCCGTCGGCTACGTCATTGAACATCCAACTGGGACGGTGTTCCACGCGGGCGACAGCAAACCGTCCTCGACGTTCGGAGAGCTCGCGGCCGAATACGACATCGATCTGGGGATCCTCGCGTTCGGTTCCGTCGGGACGATCCCGGACAAAGAGACCGGAGAACCGGTTCGAACCAAGTGGTACAGCGACGAGAACGAGATCGTCTCGGCCGCGAGTGATCTCGAACTCGACCGCCTCGTTCCGACCCACTGGGACATGTGGAAAGGGCTCACCGCGGACCCGACGGCGCTCCACGAGCACGTCCGGAGCTTCGAGCATCCCCAGCGGTTGGAGATCGTGGAGATCGGCGACCGGATCGAGTTGTAAGGGTCGGTCACCGGCTGTGGGACGCCGGTTCCGGCCGATCGTCCCGTTATCGGTGTTGAGAGATCGCCCGTGGAATTTAAGCCCGTGCTTACGGAGGTTTCCGTATGAACGAACGGACGGCGGAGGCGACAACGACCGTCGACGAGGACGGGATCCGAGTGGAGAAGTCCTTTACCGACGACGCGTTTCCGGTACCTGCGGTGATGTACGACCTCGCTTCGAACCGCGAGGACGCGGTTCGGGTCCGGATCGTCGACCGGATCCCGGAGTCGTTCCCGATGGACCGGATCGGCTTCCACCCGGACTACGAGAGCGAGAACTGGACCGCGTACAAGGACCATCGTGTCGAGTTCGAACGGGTGCTCGAACCCGGGGAATCGGTCGAGACAGTGTTCGGTATCCGCGACGACGACCCGGATCTCGAGACGTTCCTCGGCGCGCCGGTCATCGAACACGTCCCTGTCGGCGAGGAGATCGAAGACGTGCTCGGAGCCGGCGAGACCGACGCCGTCAGAGAAGTCCTCTCCGGCGACCGTGCAACCCTTCCCGGAATGGAGCGTGAGGCGGTCGGGACCGACGAGAGCGGTGAGGCGACCGACGAGAGTGACGAGCTGGGCGAGAGCGACCCCGTCGATCAGGACGGGATCGCCCCCGAAGACGAGGATGTCCCGACTCCCCGAGCGGTCGGTGGCGGGACGGTCTCCGCCGTGACGCGCCGTGACGACGCGTCCGATACCCAGTCAGAAGAAGCGGACGTGCCGACCGAAGACAGGGCAGCGGAGCCGGAAGTGGCGTCCGACAACGAACCCGAAGCAGCGGCCGGAGGGGACGACCCCGCCGCCGGAACGTCGGCGGGCGGCGTCGCGTCGACACTCGCCGAGGAGATCCGATCCGGGGCGGTCGACGACGCGGATCTGGCGGTCCTTCGTTCGGAGCTCGACATCGGCGGCGTCCCACGATCGGTTGATGTCCGTATCAGTCGGCTTCAGTCGAGCGTCGCCGATATCGAAGCGTACGCCGACGCCCTCGCGGAGTTTATCGACGAAGAGGGAACCGCACGCGAGATCCTCGACGGCCTCGACGAGCGGGTAGCGGACGTCGAAACGGAACTCAGTTCGGTAGATGACCGAGTCTCCGCGGGCGAGCGCGCACACGGAGAGCTCGCCGGCGAGGTCGAACGAGTCGAGGGATCGGTCGAGGAGATGTCCTCCACTGTGGACGATGTCGAAGGATCGGTCGACGCCGTCTCCGAGGAGGTCTCGACGCTCCACGAGGATGTCGACGGCGTCCGATCGACCGTGGAAAGAGTGGAGACAGACGTGTCGGAGGTCGAGGAGACGGTACACGAGACGAAGGAGACGGTCGGGGGCGTCGTCGAGGACGTTGCGGGTGTCGAAAGCGACCTGTCGGTGCTCGACGACACGGTGGATGACCTCGGTGACGATATCGAAACCCTCTACGAGTCGGTCGACGACGCGGCCGCGGTCGCCGACCGGGCGGATGGTCGGGTCGACGACGTGGAAGACCGGCTGGGTCGGTTCGACGAGGAGTTCGACGATGTCTGGGACGATCTCGCCGAAGTGGACACACGCCTGACGGATATCGAAAGTCGCCTCGGCGACGACCTCGAAGATGTCGATGCGGAGTTAACCGAGATACAGGACCACCTCGAGGAGCTGGAGGCGTTCCGGGAACGGCTCAACGAAGCGTTCGGGCCCTGATCGGATCGTCGAGTGCGCGCACAGAGCACCGGACCGAAGCGCAACCCGTTTTACCGACGGTCGCCCACGTCGGGTAATGACCGATCCGTTACCCGTCGCTGTTCCGCGGAAGGGTCGCCCGCTCGAAGCCGTGCTCGAACGGCTCGCGGATGTCGGCGGAACGGACGAGCTGGCGTCGCTCGCGGACACCGTGAGCAACACGCTACGGTACGAGAAGGCGGTGACGAAGAACGCGGTCGAGGCGGATCACGGCCCATACGAACGGCTTGCGACGTACTCGGACCCGGCGGACCCGGCCAACCCGGAGTTCACGCTACTCCGAGACGATCGGCCGGGAAAGCCTCGCCGGATCGTCTTCGACTCGGCGACAGTACGCGTCCGCGACGTAGACTTCAGGCTTGTCGGGCGAGAGGAACCGTTCCGGGCGCTTCGAACCCACGAGTTCGCGCTCGGTTTCGACTCCGCCGATCTGGTCTTAGAGGAAGTCGTCGGGATCCGTCCGAGCGGCCTCTCAGGACTCGCGGACGTGAACGACCGGATCGATCCCATGGACACGGACGTTCGGGTCGTAAGTGGGCTCGGGGATACGGTGTACCACACGCTGCTGGCGGCTCCGGAGGTACTGCCGGCAGGCACTGCGCTGGATCGAACGTTTCTCGACGCGTACGATGGACCGCTGTGTATCTCCGCTCGGTACGAGCGGCTCGTCACGGCGGTACTCGGAACGGATCTCCTCGAAGACGTCGAGTTCGTGTATCCCGCTTCGGAAACGTCGGAAGAGGCAGCTATCGCCGAGACCGGGATCGGCGTGTACCTGACGGTAAGCGGATCGACGGCTCGGGATCACGGCTTGGAGTTGGGTGAACACCTTTTCCCCAGCGAAACCGTCGTTATGCGGAACACCGCGGAAGACCACCCTGGAATCGAGCGTGCGTTAGCCGTCTTCGAAGGGATCGGCACCGATTCCGAAATCCCTGTCTAAGCAGCGCTTCAGTCAGATTCGGACGGTTTCATCTCGATCAGTCTGCAGAGTTTTCCATATAGCGAATTGTGATTTATCAGATCGGGTTCGGACAGTATTATGTTGTGTAAAGTATAACAGATTTGTACCAGGTCGCCTCAGCCGAGATGTTCGAAACGGCATCGCTCTCACGCCTACGGAGGTCGTATGTTCGTTTGACGAACCCAAGGGGCGAGGAGTCGGCGAGTCACTAGGTGAAGGCCTTCAGTTACTGAGAAGCACGAGGGATCGGGCCTCACCAGTGTACCGAACCGAAACCGGCGTAGCACTCTCTAATGGCGATGGCAAACGTCTCTAAACTCGTTCGCCCGTACAGCATCTCTGTCGTCGAACGGCAGTGAACAGCAGTTCGCGGTCCGAAATACACCGTTAGACACGGTTCGAGAAGCGATCGAGACCGTCCGGCCTACGTATTCGGTCGGTTGAGCCGTGAATCGTGGGATACTGGTGGTCTCCAGCTGATCCTCGACGGTGACCCGTCTATTGCAAGCGATCAATGCGCGTCGAACATCCGACTCTGTACAACGTTCTTCCGTAGGAGTTCGTTGATACGGCTCCTACACACAGATAGCGAAAGCAATCAACGCGTAGAACGGTTCACGGAGCTATTCTCGGATCGTCGGAGTCACACTAGGATCGCAAGACAGCTCCCCACAGCGTGCTACACATGAACGTCCGTACCGTATCCGATCGGTAGTGAGTAAGACTCGCCCGAGCAGTGTACTTCCGCATTCATTGACGCTATCGAGTCGCTATGACGAGACCAACGTAGAGAGCCCGCGATCTGGACCAACGGTTAGCGCCCTCGTATCCCCGTTCGCAGGTCATCGATCCGATGTCTCGCTGTGTTAAGGCGGTATCGCACGAGTACGGACGCTTCCGTGCCCCGGACCCGTCAATATAAACACGGGGAGCGTTAACGGGGATCAATTGTCACACGGTCTGTGGGCGGGAAGGGAGAGGCCGAGGGCCGGGAAGGATTCATGAACTGAGTACGACTACTCTCTTTCCTACGTCCAACACCGACCACCTGAAACTACCTGATCTAGGAAGCGAACGTGTCGTACGCCGAGCCTCGCGACCGATAATTAATATCTTGTATTAGGGTACTACATAGTGGATTTAGCAGGTATAGAATTTGAGATATGCAAGTATTTTCCCGGGGAGTATAGACCTTGAATCCAGTATAAGTGACCTTATCCCGGAATATGGGACAGATTGAAGTCCACGGCGGGAGAGCACTGAGACGAGATGAGCGACGAACGTCGGTCGGTGAAAACGTACGTGCCCGCCGAACAGAAACAGCGGTGGCAGCGACACGCCGACGATCTCGGGATGTCACAGAGCGAGTTTGTCAGAACGATGGTACAAGCCGGGAGACGCGGGTTTACGTTCGAAGACGAGGATAGCCCTTCGGAGGCATCTCCTGAGGGGTCTAACCCTGGGGGTCACGGGCTCGAAAGCCGGATCGAATCGGCACTATCCGACCGACCGTGCTCTTGGGAGGAGCTCGTCGATGCAGTGTTCGATGACTTCGAGGACCAGCTCGAGGAGACGCTCGAATCGCTCCAAGACGACAACCGCGTCCGTTACAACGGACGGCGGGGAGGGTACACGCTCGTCGATGAGTAGATCAGCCGCTGTCGACCCGGCGGATCCGGTCGGCTACTTCATCGAGGACCTGACGTATCACGGCAAGACAGAGCGGACGAGAGAGTCGTACGAGCGGGTTCTCAGGCGGTTCGAGGCGTTCCTCCCAGAACGGACTTCACCGAAAACGGCGACGCACAGGGACTGTATGGCGTTCGTTCATTCGCTTCGAGGGGATGTCGCGGAGAGTACGGTTGCAACGTACGCGGCGTATCTGCATCGGTTTTACGGGTATATGACTGAGGTCGGTGCGTTCGACGGGAATCCGATGACACTCGTGATGGAGGAGATGGACGAAACCGTGGACAAAGACCCCGCTCGTCGGGATATTCCGATCCCAGCGATGAGGGAGTTCGTGAGGGGGATCACCCATCCGTTACACCGTGCGATCGTCTGTACGCTGTTGAAAACGGGGATGCGGGTCGGCGAGCTTTGCAACCTCGATATACGGGACCTGACTATCACGGATCCGGAGATCGAAGCGTTGTACGAGCTCGGAACGCGCCCGGCACTGGCGGATCGGCCGAACTCGCTGTACGTAACGCCCGACGCAAGTGTCGGTGAGGAGCTGAACGGCGAGGTTCGGACGGCCTCAAACAAGCGAAAGCGAGCGACGGTCATTCCCGTCGACGACGAGCTCGCGTCGGTGTTGAAACGCTGGCTCGCTATACGTCCCGATACGCTATCGCCGGCGGAGCCGCTGTTCGTCGGTACGGCTGAGGGGTGGGGCGAACGGATCGAACCGCAGTCGGTTCGTCATATCGTCGAACAGTACGCCCGAGAGACGGGGTGGTATCGGACCGGAGGTGGCGCGGGTGAGAACGTTACACCCCACTACTTCCGCCACTTCTTCACGACGCATCTCAGGGATAGAACGGGTGATCGCGGCGTTGTGAAGTACTTACGCGGCGATGTCGCCGACGACGTGATCGACACATACACACACAACTGGGGCGACCAAGTGCGAGAGGCGTACGAGGCGAGTGTCTATCGACTGCTGGATGGCCGCTCACCACGTGTCTAAGTAGTCTCAGCGCTCACGACGAGATCTGTCGGTACTGAAACGACGGATACCTGTCTCGCACCGATCTTATAAATCGTATAGCGCAATATAGAATAAGGCATCACGCATGGAGAACGCACGGCGAAATAACCACCGAGAAATAGAACGAGCTCGGCCGCTCACTTCACGAGCGTCGTCGGCACGTCCGTCTTCCGGACGACCGCCTCCGCGACGCTGCCGATCAATACCCTTGAAAGGCCCTCGCGGCCGTGAGTTCCCATCACGACGTGATCGAACTCCCCCGCTTCGGCGTACTCGACGAGTCGGCGATCCGTTTCGCCGAGCAGGTACGTCACGGTGAGGTCCCTGTCTCCGGCAAGGTCGCGGATCGCCTCGAACACCGCACGGGCGGTCTCGTCACCGACCTCGCCGAGGTCGTCGGGGTCCGCATCGTACACTTCGCTCGCGTTTGCGGGGAGCATGTCGATCTCGGGATACGCGACGTGAACGACGGTTATCCGTGCGTCGGGGAAGGTGTCTAGCGCATACGCGAGCGATTCGCGGCCGAGGGGTGAGTCGTCCATCGCGACGAGGATTCGTTCCGGCATACACGAGCTACCGAGGCAACCGCTATAACAGCTCTTCTGGCGTCAGGTAAGAACGACTGTCGAATCATGACGGGAGCCGCCTCCGAAGTCGCTCGAAGGTGGCGTCGATCCGGCGTCCGTACGCGATCGAGGCTATCGCGACGGCGAGCCCGCCGAGGGTCCACCCAACCAAGGCGAAGAGCGCCCGTCCGGTGTCCACGAACCCGCTGTCGGCCGCGAACGCCACGCTGACGACGTGTTCGAGGACCAGTCCTCGAAACGCGCCGTTCGGCGTCGATGCGACCGCACCGGACAGCGTCGCCGCGGCACCCTCCACGGACAACGACCGCAGCACAGCGAGATCGCCACCGAGGACGCCGCCGAGTACGACCAGTGCTGCCAGCGCCAGAGCGGATCGTCGCCCGGATGTTAGCGACGAAATCGCGGCCGCGATCGCGAGGTACGCGCTGCCGAACACGAGGACGAACGCAACGAACCGGACGTACAGCGCCGGGGAATCGACGCCCGGATGAGTCGCGTAGATCCCGGTGTCGGGGCTGGCCGTCAACCAGACGTATCCGCCGACGAGCGCCAGGGGGACGCCGACGAGTGCCACCAGCGCCACCGCCCGGGCCAGCACGACCCCGAGAACGTACGCCGTCGTTCCGACGGGATACGTCCGGATCACCGCGAGCTCGCCACTCACGGTGTCTGCGAGCAGCGCCCGGTATCCGAGGACGGCCGCGATCAGCGGGACGATCACTTCGACTGGTAACAGGAGGTCGACCACGGCCGGGACGACGCCCGTCGCCCCGCCCCCACCGATAACCGTGATCCCGGCGAACACCGCGAGCGCCCCGACGCCCAACACGACGTACCCCGGTGTCCGGGCGACCGTCGCCAGCTCCCGGCGGAACACCGTCGTGAACGCGCGCACCGACGCTCTCATTCCGACACCCCCGTGACGTGTACCGCCCGTTCGTCCGGGGCGTCGCCCGCCGACTCGCTGTCAGTCCCATGGATCGCCGCGCGATAGAGCCCCTCGACCGAGTCGACGTCGTACTCTGCATACAGCGACCCGATCGGCCCGGCAGCGACGACGGTACCGCGGTCGAGCACGACGGCGCGGTCGGCGTACCGATCGACGAGGTCGAGGTCGTGTGAGCTGACCACGACGGCGGTACCGCCGGCCGCGTTCTCGGCCGCGAGGCGGAAGGCACGCTCCCGCATCCCGGGATCGAGGCCCGAAGCCGGCTCGTCGAGGACGACGAGCGGCGGGTCGCCTATCGTCGCCTGAGCGATCCCCAACAGCCGACGCATCCCGCCGGAGAGGGCACCCACGCGCCGATCGGAGGCGTCCTTCAGACCGACGGATTCGAGGGCCGCGTCCGGATCGTCGCCGACCAATCGGGCGTAGAACGCGAGCGTTTCGCGGGCCGTGAACGACTCGCGGAACGGAACGCGTTGCGGGAGGTACCCGACCCGTCGAACGAGGCTCGGTTCGACGGCGGAGTCCCCGAGTTCGGCCCCTCTGTCGTCGGTCTCTGTCGGGCGATCCACCGCTCCGTCGACGGGGAGGGTCACCTCAGCGAGCGTGCCGAGGAGCGTCGACTTCCCCGATCCGTTCGGTCCCACGACCGCCGTGACCCCGGGTCGGATCGATAGGGAGACATCGTCGAGCACGACGATCCCACCGTACGTCCGGGTAACACCATCGAGCGTGGCGACGGGGGTGGGTTCGGTCGTTCCGTCCCGGCCACGATCCCCCTCAGCGTGCCGTCCGTTCCCAGCCTCGCTCTGCCGTCCGTGCCCCGCTTCGTCCGGGGTCGTATGTGCGTCCGTCATGGGTCGTCGTCAGTGTTGCTTCGTTCCAGCAGTTCGTTCCGCCAGTCGGGATGGACCGGCCCGCCGCCGTCGCGAACGGTCCGGATCCGATCGGGGTCGTACGGGTCGCTGGCCGGGCTCGGATCGATGATGCTCCCGGAACGTGCGCCCGGAACGGTACCGAGGAGCCGGTCAAGCAGGCGTACCGCCGGGGACTCGGCGAGGGTCGTCGCCGCCGGCTCGCGATGGAACGCCGCGTCGACCGGAGAGGTCGGCTGGTAGGCCCGGTCGGTCGCACGGAACCCGGCGTCGGCACCCTCCCAGTAGTTGCCCCGGTCCCCGTCGGCCCAGATGCGGAGCGGCCCCGCGCCCGCGCCGGCGTGTTCGTCGTTGCCGACGAAGTCGTTGGCGACGACACGGCTCGACGGGACGACCGTTGTCGCCCGCGCTCCCGCCTCGTTGTCGACGAGAACGTTGTGTTCGTACAGCGAGCTGCGGGAGCTCGTCGAGAAGCCGAGGGAATTGTTCGCGAGGGTGTTGTAGCCGACGTAGGTCCGGGTGCCGGACGCCTGGATCCCGGCCGGGGAATCCCGAACGTCGTTCCCGACGATAGCGTTCCCCTCCGGGCGAGTCATCACCGTGATACCGCCGTACACCGACTCCCTCGCGACGTTGTCGGCGATTAGCGTGTTCCCGGTGTACATCAGGTGAACGCCGTAGCGGTTCCCGAGGAATGTCGAGTTCCGGACGACCGAACCGTCGGCGCGGTGGAGGTAGATCCCGTCACGTCCGTCCTCGAACCGGGAGTCGGTGACCGTCACCCGGGACTCCATCCCGACGACGCCCATAAACCCGTCACGCCACGAGTCGGCCCCGCGGACGTGGACTCCTCGGAGCGTCGCGTCGGACCCCGACCGCAACAACACTCCGCTGGCGTTCGTCTCGATGGTGACGTCGTCGACGACGAGACCCGGGGCGTCGATGGCGGACACGCCGGCGTCGCCGTGGCCGTACCCGAGTTGGACGTTCGTGTCCCAGTCCCCGTCTTCGTCCGCGGGGCCACCGACGGCGTCTGGGTCTCGCGTCTCATTCCCGGTCCCGGCCAGCGAGAGCCCGACAAGCCCGACGTCAGGCGCTCGAACCTCGATCACCGACCCGGTCCCGTTGCCGCGGACGGTCGCGTCCTCACCGACGACCGTCACCGGTTCGTCGATGACGAGGGTCTCCTCGTACACGCCCGGGGGAACTCGAACTGTCCCACCCGCCGGGGCGGCGTCGACGGCCGCCTCGATCGTTGGCGCGTCCTCGCCGACGACCACCTTCGGACCGGGCCGGTCGATCCGGTCGAGGGCGGACGCGATCCGGTCGTCGGCCGCGACCCAGC
>NZ_JBHSWW010000007.1:0-26587 GCF_042661865.1 Halorubrum tibetense | reverse complement strand
CCGAGCGCGACCGCGGCGTACCCGGCGGCGACGACGGCGATCGCTGTCGCACCGGCTCGTCGGGGATGCGAGGCGACCCGGTCGTCGCCGAACCAGTAGAGAGCCGCTAGCAGGCCGAAGAGGAACCACGGGTCCGCGAGGTGGGTGAGGGCGGCGAAGGCGACGACGACCGCCTCGGGGAGCGCCTCGACGACGGCGAACTCGCCCACGCTGCGCGAGTCAGGTACGACGGCCGTGGGGTTGAGAGGTGACATGCGAGGTGCGGCCCCGGCCGATCAGTCGTCGCCGCGACGGCGGGCGTACTCCAACGCCTTGCCGGGCGTCTCTACGAGGTTGAGCCCGATGCCGACCATGATGAAGAGGGTGTACAGCCCCAGCGTCGAGAGCCCCAAGACGATCATGGCGGCGATGGCGTATATCCCGTTCAGCCACGCGAACGCGCCGAGCGTCAGTATCGTGCCGTACAGCAGGACGAGATACGGGCCCCATCCGCGGGCGTGTCCGCGTCGCATCCGCGACCGGACGTACCGTTTCAGCTCCGACTCCAGCGCCGGCTTCTCGACGGTCCGTCGCTGTACGTCCGCTTCGAACTCGTCGACCTGCGCGCGAAGCTTCTCGACCTCGTCCTCGAGGGCGGCGACGTCCGGGGCACCGCGCGGCCGCTCCCCGTCGTCGCCCTCGTCACGCTCCGACTGCCCGTTCATATCGGTGGGTCGACCGCGAGCGTGTTGTACCTGCCGGTCCGCGAGACTGGCGACGTCGTCGGAGGGGAGCGGAAGGGGCGAGCCGTCGGCCAACACCACGTTGAGCACCGCACCGAGTATCACGACGATCGCGGCGATGTAGAGCCACGTGACGAGCAGCAGGACGCCGCCGATGACGCCGTACACTTGGTACTGGCCGGCGCTCGCGGCGTACGCCTGAAACCCCGCTTGGAGGACGGTCCAGCCGACGGCGGCGAGGACGGCACCCGGGAGCGCCTCCCGAACCGTCACCGGCGGGTACGGTAGGAGGTAGTACATCGGGAGGAAGACGACGGTGAGCAGCACGGGAAGTCCCAGGACGCTCGCGACCTCCAAGAAGGGGACATCGATCGCGGTGACGGCCGCGCCGACGACGAGCATGACCGTGATCCCGACACCGATAGCCAGGACGACGGACCCCGCGTCGGTCAGCTGTTCGAGGAAGCTCACGTCGTCGTCGACGCCGTACACCTCGATGAACGCGGTGTCGAGCCCGCGGAACACCTTCAGCGTCGACCAGAGCAACACCCCGAGTCCGAGGATACTGGCCCCAGCGCGGCCCTGCGCGGACGCGACGGCGGCGCCGATGGCCTCCTCACCGGCGGGCGTGAGGAACTCGCCGGTGAGCGCGAGCAGCCGGGCCGCGACCGCGTCGCCGAAGACGGTGCTCGCGACGACCAACAGCAACAACAGCGCGGGAATGAGGGAGACGAACGCGTAGTACGCGACGCCGGCGGCGAGGAACGTCACCCGCTGGTCCTGGACCGCGTCGACGACGCGTCTGGCCGTGTCGAATCGAGGGGTCGCGTGTCGGGTCACGACCGTCGGTTCGGCCGACGGCTACTAAACCGGTCTGGTGGGACGGGGGTGACGAGGCTCGACATCGCTCCGTCGAGGAGCGCACACCCGGTGTCGGGCCGACGGGGACGCCTCACGCCTCGTCGACGACGACCGACCGCATCTCCGGGATCGACGCGTCCGTCTTGACCGCGGTCCCGCGGTAGTGGGCGCGACTCGCGGCGTAGCCGACCGCACGGAGCCGCTCGACGAACTCGTCCATCCCGATCGCCGGCTCTCCCCACTGTTTGTACAGCCGATGCTGGTCGTAGTGGGTCGGCGTATCGAGCTCGGTCGCGACGGTCCCGAGCAGTTTCCGCGCGCGTTTCGCCTCGCCCATATCGTCGGTGACGCGAGCACGGACCTTCCGGGCGAACGCCGCGTCCGCGACCGGTCCGAGCCAGATCGGCCCGGCGGTGAGAACGCGATCGCTCCCGCAGATCGGACACGTGTCGGCGGGGTCGGCGATCAGCCCGGCGGTCGGCTCGCGCCAGAGGCAGTCCTCACAGTTGTCGACGTACCCCAGCTGGTCGATGCAGCCGTCGGCCGCCTGCGCGCCGGACTCCAGCTCGAGGTAGGTTCGCGCGTAATGCCGCGAGACGTGCGAGAGGATCGGCCGGGCGGCCTTGTCGTACCGGGCCGCGGTACGGACCAGCGCGGAGATAAGCGTCCGGAGGCCCATCTCCGGGTGGTAGTCAGTGTTCCGCGGCACCGCGCCGTACTTCCGGATCCCGCTCGCGAGATGGGCCCCACACAGCGGCGCGGTGTCGGTCGCGGTGACACAGACGAGGTTCCGCGTGTTCGCGAAGGCGGCGTCCGCGAAGGGGATCGGCGTGCCGTACGGATCCAGATCGACCACGTCGAAGAACTCCTCGTGCAGCAGGGCGTTGACGTCGCGGTGGGCCGTCTCTCCCTCGAGACCGTTGGCGGCGAGGTTTTCGGCGGCCAGCTCGATCGCGTCGGCGTCGACATCGGCACAGGTGGCGTCGTATCCCTCGGCAGCCGCCCGAACCCCGCGGATCCCTGAAGCCGCCATCGCGTCGAGGTACGTCGCCGCTCGCGGTTCGCGCTCGCGATAGGCACGCAGTGTCGCGACCGTGATGTCCCGGTTCAGCTCCTGTGTCGGGTTGAAGAAGACGCCGCCGCCGGTCCCCTCGCTCGCGCCGTCGCGAGCCTCGGGGACCCGTACCGTGACGCCACCCTCCTCGATCTCCATGCCACGGCTTCGGCGATCCGGAACAAAAGCCCCCCGCTCCCACCGCCCGGGATCGGGCGTGAACGTTATCGGGGACGGTGAGCCAGAGAGAAGTATGGTCTCCGACGACGAGCGGGCGGTCGAGGACGACCGCTTGGCGCTCGACGACGGCGGTGACGTGACCGACCGCTCGGTCCTCCGACGACAGGGGGCGTTCGTCGCACTCACCTTCTGCGGGATGGTCGTCGGGCTCCTCGGGAGCTGGTTCGGCGCGTCCCAAACGGTCGTCTGGGGCAGCTACGCAGTGGCGTACGCATTCGGCGGCTGGTACGGGCTCAAAGAGAGCGTTCGGGCCCTCCGCGAGCCGGCGATCGAGATCGACCTGTTGATGATCCTCGCGGCGACCGGCGCGCTGTACATCGGCGCACCGTTCGAGGGAGCGATGCTGTTGTTCCTCTTCTCGCTGTCCGGCGTGTTAGAGGAGTACGCGATCGGGCGGTCCCGGAGCGCGATAGCGTCGCTCGTAGAGATGCGCCCGGAGTCCGCGCGGGTGCTGCGGAACGGCGAGGAGAGGATCGTCCCGATCGACGAGGTCGAGATCGGCGACGTGTTCGTCGTCCGGCCGGGGGATCGGCTCCCGCTGGACGGCGTCGTCGTCGACGGCGAGAGCACGGTCGACCAGTCCTCGCTGACCGGCGAGTCCGTTCCGGTGAGCAAGGAGCCCGGTGACGACGTGTTCGGCGGGACGATTAACGAGACGGGGAGCCTCGAGGTGGAGGTGACACGCGAGTCCGACGACTCCGCGATCGCCCGGCTCATCCACATGGTCGAGCGCGCACAGTCCAAGCGGGCACCGACCCAGCAGCTCATCGACCGGTTCGAGCAGCCGTACGTGGTGAGCGTGCTCGCGATGACGGCCGTGGCGATCGCGATCCCGCTCGTCGTTCTCGATCACGCCTTCGACCCGACGTTCTACCGCGCGATGACGCTCATGGTCGCCGCCTCCCCGTGTGCGGTGATCATCTCCACGCCGGCGGCGGTGTTGTCCGCGATCGCCGCCGGCGGCCGACAGGGAGTCCTGTTCAAGGGCGGCGAGCACATCGAGACGGCCGGGAACGTCGACGCAGTCGCGTTCGACAAGACGGGAACCCTGACCGAGGGCAATACGCGGCTGACGGACGCGATCGCTCGCCCCGACCTCGCGGTGTCGGCGCGAACGGATCGGTCGGCGGGGACGGGAGCGGATCGGGAGACAGGAACGGAAGTACCGATGAACGACGACGACCTGCTGGCGCTCGCCGCCGCGGTGCAGTCTCGGTCGGAACACCACCTCGCGGCGGCGACGGTCGACGCCGCGGTGGACCGCGGACTGGAGATCCCTGATGCCAGCGGCTTCGAGGCGGTCGTCGGCAAGGGCGTCCACGCCGACGTCGACGGCGACACGATCCACATCGGTAACGTGCGGTACTTCGAGACGGTGACGGCCGACCGATCGATCGACGGTCTCGATCGGGGGATCGATCGGCTGCGGTCGCTGGAGACCGACGGGAAAACGAGCGTGCTCGTCGTCCGTGAGGCAAGCGGCGAGCAGGGAACCGGGAGCGGCGACGGGGCGGGATCCGGGAGCGACGACGGCGACCTGCGCCTGCTCGGCTGGCTCGCGTTCACCGACACGATCCGCGAGAACGCGGCCGAAACGATAGCGCGGCTACGCGAGGCGGGCGTCGAAACGGTCGTCATGCTCACCGGCGACAACGAGCGCGTGGCCCGACACATCGCGGACGAGGTCGGGATCGACGAGGTACACGCGGAGCTGCTACCGGAGGAGAAGGTCGACCACGTCGAGGCGTTACAGGACCGTCACGAGGCGGTCGCGATGGTCGGCGACGGCGTCAACGACGCGCCGGCGCTCGCGACCGCGGACATCAGCGTCGGCATGGGCGGCGCGGGAACCGACGTGGCACTCGAAACCGCGGACATCGTGCTCATGTCCGACGACCTCGGGAAACTCCCGTACGCGTTCTCGCTCAGCCGTGAAACGCGAAAGACACTGTACGTCAACTTCGCGATCGCCTTCGGCGCGATCGCGATCATGATCGTGGCGATCCTCACTGCCGGCATTCCCCTCCCGCTCGCGGTAGTCGGCCACGAGGGGTCGACCGTCCTCGTGAGTTTGATCGGCCTCCGGCTGCTCCGGTTCGAGGGGTGAGATCCGTTCGATCGATGTCCGTCCGAAGCCTCCCGACATTCGCCCGGCGACTCCCCGACATTCGCCCGGCGTCCCCCCGACATTCGCCCGGCGACTCCAGACGTTCGCCCGGCGACTTCCGGTGTCCGTCAAAACAGGCCGGTGACGTTCCCGTCGGCGTCGACTGTCACGTCCTCTGCGGCTGGCTCCGACGGAAGCCCCGGCATCGTCATTACATCGGCAGTCTTGACGACAAGGAACCCGGCACCGGCGGACGGGGTCACTTCCCGAACCGTTAGCGTCCAGTCCGTTGGCACGCCCGTCGCCGAGGCGTCGTCGGAGAGCGAGTACGGCGTCTTCGAGAGACAGAGGGGGAGGTCGTCGTACCCATGGTCCGCGGCGCGGTCGATATCGTCGCCCGCCCCGTCCACGAACTCGACGCCGTCCGCCCCGTACACCTCCCGGGCGACGGTCATGATCTTCTCACGGATCGGGGCGTCGAGATCGTACAGCAGTTCGAACTCGCGGTCCGCCTCCGCGGCAGTCAGAACGTGACGGGCGAGGTCGGTCCCGCCGGACCCGCCCTCCTGGAACACGGTGGAGCGTGCGACCGGGACGGACGTCTCTGCGATCGCGTCCTCGAGCGCGGCCAAGTCGGCCTCGTCGTCGTCCGGGAACACGTTGATCGCGACGACAGCAGGGATCCCGAACGACTCGACGATCCCGACGTGGTGTCGGAGGTTGGCCGCACCCACGCGGACCGCTTCCGGGTCCGGGTCGTCAAGCGCGTCGAAGTCGGTTGGCCACATCTCCAAGCCATGTCGTTTGACGGCCCGGACGGAGGCGACCACGACGCCGACATCGGGAACGATCCCCTGTCGGGCGAGGACGTGGGCGAACTTCTCCGCGCCGAGATCCGCGCCGAACCCCGCCTCCGTTACGAGGAAATCCGCCAGCGACGCCCCGACCCGGTCGGCGACGAGCGTGTTGGTCCCGTGGGCGATGTTGGCGAACGGGCCGCCGTGGACGAACGCCGGGACGCCCTCGTTCGTCTGGACGAGGTTCGGCCGGAGGGCGTCACGGAGCAGCGCCGTGACCGCCCCGGTCACGCCGAGGTCGGCAGGCGTAACCGGGTCGCCATCGGTGTCATACGCGAGCACGATCCGCCCGATCCGCTCCTGCAGGTCTTCGAGATCCGCAGCCAGCCCCACAACCGCCATCAGCTCGGAGGCGGCAGTGATCACGAACTCGTTTTCCCGGGGGACGCTCCCGGTCGGGCCGCCGAGCCCGACGACGGTCTCGCGGAGCGCGCGGTCGTTCACGTCGAGCGCCCGCGGCCACGTTACCCGCCGGACATCGACGTCCAGCTCGTTCCCGTGGTGGACGTGGTTGTCGAGCGCCGCCGCAAGGAAGTCGTGTGCGGCCGTGACCGCGTGGATGTCGCCGGTGAAGTGGAGATTGATCGACTCCATCGGAAGGACCTGCGAGTAGCCGCCGCCCGCCGCACCACCTTTGATCCCGAACACCGGACCGAGCGAGGGCTCCCGGATCGCGATCGCCGGTCGCTCGCCGAGCTCGGCGAGCGCTTGACCGAGTCCGACCGTCGTAACCGTCTTTCCCTCGCCCTTCGGCGTCGGCGTCATCCCGGTGACGAGCACGACGGTTCCGTCCGCATCGCCTTCGGTCGCCGACCGTACCGCCTCCGTGGTCAGCTTGGCGACGCCCTCACCGTGGGGGGCGATGTCGGTGGGGTCCAGTCCGAGGTCGCCCGCGACCGCCTCGATCGGGCGGAGCGTGACTCCTCGAGCGATCTCGAGGTCGCTTTCGATCGGGCCTGGATTGGGTCCTGACATACGGTCGCGTTGAACGGTCGCCGTGAAGATAGTTGACCTTCCGGCCCGCCCGGCCGGAACGCAGGCGGATCGCCACGTATGCCCCGAACCGGTTCCGTCAGTACGAAAGAAGCGAGTACGCGATACAGCCCAGCCCGGCGGCGATGAACAGCGACTCCATCGTGTAGAGGACGAGGAGATGGCGTGCCACCAGCCAGTCTCCGCCGCCGATCCCCGGCGCGTACAGGGCTTCCGCGACGATACTCGCCGTGATGAGGCCGAACCCGAGAGTCGTGTACTTGAGCGAGTCTTGATCGAGGCGTTTCTGTGCGCGATAGCTGAGAACCGTGAGCACGCTCCCCAGCGTGAACACGAGGAGGTTGCTCACGATGAACATCCAGAGTGCGGTGTTCGCCATCTCAGTCCTCCGTCGGTGATTCCGAGGTCAGGTCGGGGAGATCGGTTCCGACGGACCGGCGGTGGCCCTCACCCAGGTCGCGGAACAGCTCGCCGAACTTGTCAACCGTATCCTTGCGGATCTCCAGGTTGACGGTGAACTCACCGTCTTCCACCCGTACGTTCACTTCCTGTAGGTCGGTCGCGTACTGCTTCGAGTGGTTCCCGTCGGTGTCGACGACCTGCTCTTCGGAGAGCATGTCGTACTCGACGAGGACGGTGATCCGTCGATAGATCGTCGGCAGTGACGCGTCACAGATCCGTTCGAACTCCTTGGCCGACAGCGACCGCACGCTGGCGGCCGCCAGGATCCGTCGACTCTCCTCGCTGGCCAGTACCTCGAATATCCCGCCGGGGTCCCATTGGTTGCTCATGATCGGTGGTGGTCGTCACGCGGATCGGTGTGCCGGGCCCGTTCCCTGACGTCCCGTCGTCCACACGTACTCGCACCATGCCATTAGGGATGTGGGTCATCCATCGCTCCAACGCACCGAGGGGTTTCTCGGAACCTAACGATCCGAAACGGGTGTTTCCATCGTCCAGCCCCCGTTACAGAGGTCCGACGCCGTCCGAACTTAGCGGTTTGAAGACCGATGTAACACTAAGGAGGATCCGGGTGGAACGGCGAACCAGCGCGGAGAGACACACAGTATGCCACTCGAGATACGGGAGCGTGAACTCCCCGGCGTCGGCGTCCGATACGAGGTCGACCTGACACAGGAGGAGAGCATCGCGACGGTCATCCACAACAGCGGGAGACGAGGGTTGTACTATCGCGAGGACCCTGCGGCGGACTACGAGATCGTCGCCGAGCTGTCCGATTCGCAGGCGCGGGCCCTCGGACTGCTGCTCGTGGGAGCGTACTATCAACCAGTCCCCGCCCGCACCGGCGAGGTCACCCCGACTGACGAGCACACGAAATGGTATCAGATCAGGCAGAACGCGCCAGCAGTCGGGAAGACGGTCGGCGAGATCGACGCCGGGACGGACGGGGAAGCCGCGATCCTCGCAGTCGTCCGGAGCGGTGAGCGAACCGCTCACCCACCGGAGACGTTCACGCTGGCGGTCGACGACCATCTCGTCGTTATCGGCGATCAGGCCGCACACCAGGAGCTGGACGAGCTCTTTCACGACACGTGACGCGCCGTATCGCGACCGGAACCGACGCGTGACGGATCGGATCGAACGCGATCACCGGGCCCATATATCCGAGACCCGTTCGTCGACTCGATGCGACCTATCAGCCCACGCCCACCGATGAACCGAACACTCCGTGAGTAATGGTCGGAGGAAGCGTCACGATCGCGACCGACTTCGCGCTGATCGTGTTGACAGCGGTGGCGCTGGGGTACCTGTTCCGATTGTCGGGACAACCGACCATCGTCGCATACATCTTCACGGGGATCGTCCTCGGCCCGGTGTTCCTCGACGTGATCACCGAAGGGGAACTCGTCGAGCTCATGGCGGAGCTGGGGTTGGGGTTCCTGCTGTTCTTGCTCGGTCTCAAGCTCCGGATCGACGATATCCGGGAGATCCTCCGACCGGTGATCAACATCGCGATCTGGCAGACGGTGCTTCAGACGGCCTTGGCGTTCGTGGTCGCGTACGCGCTAGGGTTCACCCTCGTGCAGACGACGATCATCGCGCTCGCGACCGTCTTCGGGGCGACGCCGATCATCGTCAAGGTACTCGCCGATAAAGACGAGCTCACCTCGCTCCCGGGGAAGATCGACGTCGGCGTGTTGATCCTTCAGGACATCTATCTCGTCGTCCTGCTCGCGATCCTCGGCGCGGAATCGTTCGACGACCCGGCGACCATCGCGGTCAACATCGGCGAGATATTCCTGTTGATGGCCGGAATCGGCGTTTTCTCGTATCTCGCCGCACGGCACGTACTGCCCGAGCTGTTCAGGATCGTTGCGGGCGACCGGGAGGCGTTTTTCATCGTCGGGATCGCGTGGGCGTTCCTGTTCATCTACGGTTCGATGGCGCTCGACCTCTCCATCGAGGTCGGGGCGTTCCTCGCGGGGTTGAGCCTCGCACAGGTGCAGTACACGACCGAGCTCACGGAGCGGGTCAGACCGCTCACGGACCTGTTCATGGTCGTGTTCTTCTCGAGTATCGGGCTCCGCATCGCCGCGGACGACCTCTTCGCGTTCTGGCGGGAGGCGGTGATCGCCTCGGCCGTGCTGATGATCGGTAACTTCCTCATCATGTTCTACCTCATCGACCGCGAGGATTTCACCCCGGAGACCTCGTTCCTCGGAAGCCTCAACATGGTCCAAGTCAGCGAGTTCTCGCTCGTCGTCGGCGCGTTGGCCGTCCGACAGGAGTTCATCGACGAGCCGGTGTTGGGGTATCTGAGTCTGATGGCGATCATGACGATGAGCCTTTCGACGTACCTGATCAAGTACAACCACCAGCTGTACGACGTCACGAAGCCGATATGGGACCGCTTCGAGAGCGACGAGAAGCGGGACGTCGACGTGCGATCCTATCGCCAGCACGCCGTGGTGATCGGCGTCGACGACGTCACCGAACCGACGTTACCATTGCTCCACGAGGCGGTCGGTGATGTAGTCATCGTCGATCGAAACCCGGAGACGTCCGAACGGTTCGCTGACACGCCGTACGACGTCATTTATGGTGACTTCAAGCACGGCGAACTCCGCAAGGAGGCAGGGATCGGACGGGCGTCCGTGGTCATGTCTTCGTCGGTACAGCCGGAGATCAACGAGATCGCGATCCGCGAGTCGGCGGACGACGCGCTCGTCATCGTCGAGTCGGACGGCGTTGACGCCGCCGTTGACCTCTATGAGGCGGGCGCGCACTACGTGACGATCCCGACCGTTCTCGCGGGGATCCGGATCCGAGAGTATCTCACTCGATACATCGAGGACCGTTCCTCGTTCCGGCATACCGTCGAGGAAGACATCGAACGGCTCCGTTCGACCGCCGAGGGGAGTGGGCCGCGCGACCCGGCGGCCGATCGCTTCGAGACGGACGGTGAGACCGATGTCTGAGCTCGTCGAGCCGCTGGCGATCGTTTTCATGACGGCGGCGCTGACGCTACTGGTCGCGACTCGTTACCCCATCCCGGCGGTCCCGCTGTATATCCTCGTCGGACTCGGGATCGGCGTCGGCGATCTGATAGACCCGGGAACGACGCTCGAACTCGCCCAGCTGGGGATCGCGTTCCTCGTCTTCGCGTTCGGCGTGAGCGCCGAGCCGAGCCGGTTCCGGTCCGTCGCCAGGGACAGCGAACACGTGGCGGCCGTCCAAGTGCTCGTCGTCGGCGGGATCGGGTTCGGGATCGGGCTTCTGTTCGGACTCGACCCGATCCCGGCAGCGTACTTCGCGGTGGCGGCCGCGTTGAGCTCCTCGCTCGTCGGCCGCGAGCTCGCGGAAGGGGAGATCCGACTCAACCTGATCCACGGACGGCTCACCGAATCGATCCACTTCGTCCAGGACCTGTTCGCCGTCGGTATCATCCTGATCCTCGGAACCGCGACGTTCACCCTCGATGGAGTCGCTCTCCAGCTCGGATACGGCGTGTTGCTGCTCGCCGGTGCGATCCTCATCCGAGTCTACCTCTTCGGGCTCTTCGTACGGCTCTCCGGTGACTCGGACGAGCTGATCATGCTCACCGGGATCGGGATCCTCATCGGCTTCCTCGCGCTCGCCGAACTGCTCGGCGTGTCGATCGTCGTCGGTGCCTTCGCCGCCGGGATCTCGATCACTCAGGAGTTCGAACACAACCTGGCGCTGTTGTCCGCGCTCGAATCCATCGAGAACTTCTTCACTGCCATCTTTTTCGTCACGCTCGGTAGCCTCGTGGTTGCGCCCACGGTCACCGTCCTCGCGATGGCGGGGACCCTCGTCGTCGGGATCGTTATCGTCAAACCGCTCGTCACCGCCTGGGCACTGATCTATCAGGGATACGACCCGCGGACGGCCGCCCTCACCAGCTTCAGTCTGGATCAGATCAGCGAGTTCGCGCTGATACTCGCCATCAGCGGCCTGTTGGTCGGGGCGATCCCCCAATCGCTGTTCGACGCCATCATCCTCGCGGCGGCGGCGACGATGGTGACGTCGTCAGTCACGTACACTTACGAGGACCGGTTCTATCGGGTGCTCGACCGAATCGGAACGTTTGGGTCGGCACGGGAACGCACGCGCGCTCGAAGTTCGATTCCCGATCAGCCGCTGGAGGACCACGTCGTGGTCGTCGGCTACGGAAAGCTCGGCAGCAGTATCGTCTCCATCTGTCGGCAACTCGACAAGCCCGTCGTCGTCGTCGAGAGCGACCCGGATCGGTTCGAGCTCGCCCGGGAGTTCCATGAGACCTGCGTGTTCGGCGATGCGATGAACGACGACGTCAAGGCGCTCGTCGCACCCGATCGGGCCGACCTCGTCGTGTCGACCGCTCCCGACCGCCCAGTCTCGGACCGACTCCTCTCGTGGGAGACCGACGCGGACGTGATCCTGCGTGCGGACGACACGGAGACCGCAATCGAGCTCGTCGACGCCGGCGCGACCTACGTCAACGTCACCGACTTCCTCGCAAGCGAACAGTTCGGCCGGACGCTGGCCGAACTCATCGGTGCCGACGCCTCACCCGAGGAGCTACGCCGAGAGAACTACCGCTCGCTCAGGGAGCGGGTGTCCGACTCGGGGATCGTCGGACAGATCGGGCCCGAAGGATTCGATTCCGGCCTCAAGTGAGCTCGAATTGCGGGCCGCTACTCCGAAATCGGGGACGCGATCACGTTCGGGGAACCGCCCGGAGGATAGGTGGTGCCGACCGGAGCGGTTCGTGCGCGTACCCCAAGCCGCAGAGGAGCTCTTTGACGGCCGCTGTGTCCGTATGCACCTCGCAGTAGATGACCCGCGGCCGGTGTTCCCGGATCGTTGCTTCCAGACCACGGAGAACCGCCGCCTCGGTACCCTCAGTGTCGGTCTTCAGGACATCCGGCGGCGGGATCTCGCCGTCGGCAACGAGGGTGTCGCCCGCGGCAGCGTGGACTCGGACCGTGTCGTCCGGGCCCTCACCGTACACGCCGGACACGTGTGCGGCCGGGAGCATCCGTCAGAGATACGATCTCTCGTACGGCGGCGACAGACTCCCAGCAGCGGGTGAGGGGATCGGACGGTTCGATTACTCAGCGACGATCCGTCCCGATATCGCGACCGCGACGACCGCGAGCACGATCCCGGCGACCACGTCCGTCACCCAGTGGATCCCCAACGCCATCGTGGAGACGACGACCGACGACCCGAGGACGGCCGCGACCGCGAACCACCGTTCGAACTCGGTTCGAGTCGTCGCAGCGACCAGCAGAACGGTAACGGAGAGCGCGGCGTGTAACGAGGGGAAGACGTTCGTGTTCGTGTTCACGAGCGCCGTTATCGACGTGATGTCCGGAACGAACTCCAGAAGCGGCGCGTCCGCGCTCGTCCCGTCGCTCGCCCGGGCGGCGTTGCGCGGACCGTAGGCGACGACGGCTGCATAACAGCCCACCGCGACCGCGTAGTTGACCGCGTACGCCGCGACGAGCCGCTTCATCGGTTGGGCCCGCTCGGCGAACAGATAGACGAGCAGGGGCGCGACCAACAACACCGCGTAGCCAACCACGTAGACGGCCGCGAAGTAGACCGTCGCCGGCGTCGGGAGCAGGCTCTGGAACGAAACGACGATGTCACCCTCGATCGCGTGGAGCGTTGCCGTCGCCTCGACGCCGTACGCGTGAGAGAACCGTTCGATGACGCCTTGGAGGCCCTTGTTCACGACCAACACGAGCGCGAGCGCCCCGACGTACGGGACGACCGCACGCAGCCGCTCGGCGAACCATCCGGGCCGTCTGCGTGCCGCACGAAGCCGGTCCGGTCCGACACACAGCCAGCCGACGGCGGCAATGCCGGCGAGCGTGGCGACGAGTATGACCGCCGCGAGCACGAGGACGCCTAGATCGAGCACGAGTGACGAGTAGGGTGACCGAACAATCAGCGTACCGGTCGATGACGCGTTCGCTCACGACAGTGTAAGTTAGCCCGGCAGATGCGTTATCGCCTGACCAGCTCAAATCAAGAGATGCGGTAAACTTCAGTAGACAATTTCAAATTAGCCTATTTTGAAATAGGCTATTTGGAAGTGTTATTCTCTGTCACAGTGGAGTGGGTGTATGGACCGCTTCGTGAATCGGGAAGCCGAACTCTCTCGGTTACGCGGATGCTACGACTCCGACGATCCAGAACTGGTCGTGGGTTTCGGTCGGCGACGCCTCGGAAAGACACAGCTCGTCCGACACTCGCTCTCCGACCGTGACGACGCAGTCGTCTATCAGGCCACAGAGACTACCTCCCAAATACAGCTCGACGAGTTCGTCGATGTCGCCTCCGAAAACGTTCCGGACATCACGTAGATCAAAGGGAACTGGGAAGCGTTGCTCGGATATCTGGGGGATCAGGACGGAGTCGTGGTTCTCGACGAGTTCCCATACCGAATCGATGCCGACGAAAGCCTCCTCTCGGTCATTCAGCGACTGTGGGACCGGCGACTCCAGAACACCTCGGGGACGCCTCTCTTGGTCGGGTCGTCGATCAGCATGATGGAGGAAGCGACGCTGCTCGGGAACAGTCCACTGTACGGCCGATTCACGGAACGACCCGACCGCCGACCCCTCGATTTCGCCGCTGCACAGGAGTTCGTTCCGGACGGATATTCGCCCGAAGAACGAATCTTCACGTGGGGAATCTTCGGTGGCGTTCCGTACTATCTCGATGGCGTCGATCTCGGACGGGACGATGGTCGTGAGGGAATGCAAGTTCACGAACGCACCGCTTGACTACGGGGCCCTCGCTTCTCTCGAAGACCACGCGGTGGAGATACGCTGGATGCCGGACGTCGGTGAGAGAAACATCAAGTACGCCTTATTCCCCCGGAATGGTGCAACACAGTCCGTCCTAGAAGCTGTATCCGAGCGCGATAACGTACAACTGTTCGGGCTCGGTGATATTACGGACCAAGCGTAAGGGCGCTATCAAACGCTATGAAGGCGAGAGAGGCACGATAGCTGACGCTTGGAATCAAGCGAGTCGCAGAACCGGCTACGCGGCTTTTGATAAAGCTGCGTAAGAACGCCCAGAACGCGCGGTTACGTTCTAGAACTGTTCTTACTCGTTGCCGAACATCTGGCGCATCATCGGATGCATTTCCATCAGCTGCTCTTCGGCGATCTCTTCGTACAGCTTGTAGGTGATGGAGACCGCCAGCAGTAGGCCCGTTCCGGAGACCTGCCCGATCGTGCCGAGCAGGTTCGCCATGACGGCGAGCAGCCCAACGAGCGCGCCGCCGATGACCGTCACCTGCGGGATGTACCGCTCCATGACCTTCTCGACGACCTGCGGGTTCCGGCGGAAGCCGGGGATTTGCATCCCCGAGTTCTGGATCTGTTTTGCGGTCGCCTCCGGCCCCATCCCGGTCGTCTCGACCCAGAAGATCGCGAAGATCGCACCGCCGATCACCATGAACGTCAGGTCGATAATTATTCGAACGGTGATCATCCACGGCTCAACGGTCGCCGGGATCTCTCCAAGGAACCACATCCATTCCTCACGACGCTGGATCGGGTTCAGGTAGTAGAACACCCCGGAGACCGGTTCGCCCTGGTCACCGTACACGCCGAGCCACTCCGGCATCCCCGCCCACTGCGAGGAGAGGATCTGCCCGATGAACTGGATGTTCGCCTGCAGCGCGCGAACGAGGATCATCGGCAGGACAGAGGCGTAGATGAGTTTCACCGGGAAGCGGCCACGAGCGCCTTTCACGCGGGCGTGTGACAGCGGGATCTCGACGCGGACCGACTCCGCATACACGACGATCCCGAAGATGAACACCGTGGTGAACAGCGCGAGGACGTTCCCCGGGTCGAACAGCAGGTTCTGGAGCCCCTCGGCCGTGAACGGCGAGCCGAGCGCGATCTCACCGATGATGATCCCGTACCAGCTGGCGAAGAACCCGGAAGTGCCGAGCGCGGAGAAGCTGAAGAACCCGCCGATGATCTGCTGGCTCACCGCGGCGATAATGAACAGCCCCACGCCGGATCCGACGCCCCACTTGCTCACGATCTCGTCCATGAACAGGATGAGGACGCCTCCGATGAACACTTGTGTGAATATCAGCAGCTCGACGCCGAACCCACCGATCCCGAGCGCCTCACCGACCGCGGGGTCGGCTGGAAGGAACTCGCCAGTGAACACCATCGGAGCGGCGGTCAACGCCGTGACGATGATCACGAGGAGCTTCTGGAGCCCCTGGTACAGCACCTGATCGCGTGGATCGTTGGTGTCCAACCCGAGTAGGTTCGCCCCACCTAGGAGCTGGAGGACGATGGACGCCGTGACGATCGGACCGATACCGACCTGGAGCAGCGAGCCGTGCTCACCGGCGAGCACCGACCGGAACTGCCCGAAGAAGTCGGTCCCCTGTCCGGCGACAAGCCCGAAGGGGTTGATGTTTGTCAGGAAGAAATAAACGATCAGGATCCCGGCCGTCCACGCCAGCTTTCGCTTGAACGGGACGTGACCCGCCGGGCGATCCACGACGGGCATCCGGGTGAGTACCGGTTCGGCGACTTCCTTCCAGCTCATAACTTACGCCTCGTTATTATTCTCGTCCGAAGTGTTTTCCGGTTCGTCGTCGGCGGGTTCGGCGCGATCGGAAAGGACCGCGTCGCCGCCGGCGGACTCGATACCCTCGACTGCGCCGGCCGTGAACGCGTCGGCCGTCACATGGAGCTCGTTTCGGACCTGCCCGCCACCGAGAACCTTCACGACGTCGGCGTCGTGCCCGTCGTCAACGACGTCGCGTGCGTCGATAACGTACGCGTCGCCGTCCTCCTCGGCGAGGCCGTCCGCGACGTACAGCGCCGCGTCTTCGTCGAGCTTCTGGGCTTTGACCTCGAGGACGTCAGTCTGCGCGTCCTCCGGCCGCTTGAACCCGTGCTTGCCGAGGGGTCCGTAGTTGTGGAACTCGTGTTTCGAGCGGCCCGCAGCACCGCGACCGCCGCGGTGACCGGCACCGCGCCGGTTCTTGTGCGTGCCGCCGCCGTGTGTCCGAGAGCCTCGCTGTCTGCGTTTCTTGTCTGTCATCGCATCGCCTCCAAGAGCGAATCGATCTCTTCGGTCGAGTGTCGGCCGAGCTCGCCGCCCTCGATGACGGGGTGTTTGATCCCGTCATGGCCGCCACGCGGCGCGTGCAGTCGAAGCGTCGGGGAGAGACCCTGCTCGCGCAGCGTCGTCTCCTCGCCGACGACCGCCGCGGCCAGCGCCTCGACGTCGTCGTACTCCGTGTTGTCCGCGATCCACTCGTCGTCGATATCGGCGTCGCCCTCGAGCGGTTCGCCGCGCCGTTCGATGGTGGCCGCGACCGCTTCGACGCTCGGTTCGCCGAACGCGACGAGGTCGTTCACCTTCGTGATCATGCCGCGATAGGAGTCGGTCTCCGGAACGAACGTGGCGTGGTTGACGCGCCCGACGTTCAGCATGTCGAGCGTGTCCTCGACGCCCTGTTCGACGTTGACCTCACCGCGGAGCTGGACTATCGCCTGCATCACTCGCTCACCTCGTCGTAGTGGACCTGTCGAGCGTGCTGCGGCGTTCGGGACTGCGCTGCGTTCTCCAAGGCGTTGAACGTCGCTTTCGCGAGGTTCACCGTCGTACGGGTGTTGCCGTCAGAGCTCGTCCACGCGTCCTCGACGCCGGCGAGCTCGAGGATGTTCTTGACCGTCTCGGCGGCCGCCAGCCCGAGCCCCTGCGGGGCGGGCTTGATCTCGACGGTGACGGAGCCCGCCTTCCCCTCTGCTTTCCGGGTGAGCGAGTTCGTTCCGCCGGGTTGGTCCTCCCACGACCCCGAGCCACGGTCGACCTTGATTACGTTCAGTTTCGCGACGTCGATCGCCTTCTGGATCGCGCCGCCGACCTGATCGTCACGCGCCTGCGCGTAGCCGAGGTAGCCGTCGCGGTTCCCCACCGCCACGACACACCGGAACTTCACGCGCCGACCGGAGTCGGTCATTCGCTGGACCATGTTGATGTCCAGCACTTCGTCTTCGAGCCCCGGGAGGAGCTGGTCGACGATCTCGGCCTCCTTCAGCGGGAGCCCGGAGTCGAGTGCCTGTTCCATGGACGTGATGTCCCCGTCCTGTACCTTGCGGCCGAGACGCGTTCGCGGCTCCCAGCCGTCGTCGTGTCTACTCATGGGTCTCCTGTAGCTCGTCGAGCACGTCGTCGAAGTGCTCGGGTAACTCGCTGGCGTCGAACTCCCCACTGTACAGCGGCTCGTCGAGCTGCTCGGCGTACGCGGCGATATGCTCGCCACGCGTGCGCGACCAGTCGGCCAGCACGTCGTCGTTGTGGGGGATCTCGAGGCCCGCGTCGATCGCTCCTTCCTGTACTGCGAACGTCTTGTTGCCGGGCGTCGCCGTGTTGAGCCCGATGTCGAGTACGGCCTCTTCGAGGCCGGCGTCGACGGCGCGAGCGCCGGCGAGGTATCCCGTGAGGTACGCGCTGGGGAGATTGCCCGTCGGGGCGTCCCAGCCGTACTCCGCGAGGTCCTCGCTCGTGGCTGTCGCGTGGGTCTCATCGCCGTCGGATCCGGGGGTAACCAGCTGCGCCCTGACGTGAGCGTTGCTCACCCGAGCGACCAGGCGAGGCTTGCCCGATTTCAGCAGGCGCAACCTCTGGTGGTAATCCGTCCGGACCTCGCGGCGGCGCCGCATCGGCACCTTGTATCGTGGTCCTGTCGCCATTATTCTCTCACCTCGTAACCGTACTGCGTCTCGATGAACGCCTCCAGACGGGCGACGTCCTCGAACTCGCCACCGCTCGCTTTGTTGTAGAGCGTGCGGTATTCGCTGGCGTCGAGCATGTCCGCCTCGTCGCGGAGCTCCTTGAGGCGCGCACGCTGTGCGCGGATCCGCGCCTTCCAGTCGTCTTTCGTGTTCTGTCGCGCACCGGCTTTCCCTTTCCGGGTGCCGGCGCCGGACTGATGACCGTACGAGCGCTTCTCGGCGCGCTCTCGGGCCCGACCGCGGGAGTTCGTCTTCGCGTCCTTCGCGCGGATCGTCCCCTGGTCGATGAGCTCGCGGATGTCCTCGCGAGTGATCGCGTCGGCGATCGCCTCCTGTGCCTCGGGGTCGAGCCAGACGCGGCCCTTGCCGACGTCCAGCTCGTCCGCTGCAAGCCGTTTCTGTGCTTTCAGGTCACTCATCGTCGACCTCCACTTCGACGTAGGTCGGATTGAGAACGCGGATCTCGCGCTCCTCCGCCTCGTCCTCGATCAGTTCGCGTTTCCGGCCGCCGACCTTCGAGGCGATCCGTACCGCCTGCGTGTCGCCGTCGACGCCCTCGAGGTCGTCCGTGTTGTGAACACGGACCTCCTCGAAGCCGCTCGGATGCAGGTCGCGCGACGCGGTCGGCGAGCGGAACCCCGCCTCGACGACGTCGCCTTTGCCTTTCATCCGGCGGCGCTGCTTCGAGAGCCCGCCGCGCGGCTTGCGCCACGAGGTCGGGATGCGCTTCTTTTTGTGGTAGTCCTGCCGGTTGAACTGGGGTTTCCCCTCGCGGTGCTTCTGTGCGAGCGCGCGAGCGGTATCGTCGTCCAGCTCCGGCGTCTTGTCGGCGTGACCACGGGGACGAAGCTCCGTCTCGACCGTCTCGTCGGCGTCGGCCTCCTCGTCGGCGGCCTCGTCCTCCTCCTCGGTCTCGTCTTCGATCTCCGCGTCCGCCTCCTCGTCGACCTCCAAGCCACCGACGTCGGCTTTGATACGCGCGGCGAGCGCGTTCCCGACGCCGTCGACCTCGGAGAGCTCCGACTGGGAGGCGGCCTTCACGTCCTCGACCGTCTCGTAGCCGGCCGCACGAAGGGCGTCCGCCTTCGAGGGACCGACACCGCTGATGTCTTCGAGCTCGTCTGCCATGTTAGGCACCTCCAGTAGGCTTCTCGACGATGTACACGCCGTCTTGGAAGACACGCGTGTCCTTGTCGGTCACCTTCGTCAGCTGTTCGATGTCGGCGGCGGTCTGCCCGACGGCCTCCTTGTCGGAGCCCGACAGCGTAACCGTCTCGCCGTCTACCTGTACGTCCGTATCCCCGCGGATCGGGGCGCGCCGTGCGGCCCGCTCACCGAGGAAGTTCTCGATGACGACCTCGTCGCCCTCCACGTTGACCTGCATCGGGAAGTGGGCGTAGAAGACTTCCATCTTGTACTCCCATCCGTCGGTCACGCCGTGGATCATGTTGGAGACGTGGCTCTCGAAGGTGCCGACCGTGGCGTTCGTCTTCGCGTCCTCGTTCTCCGAGGCGATCACGACCGCGCCGTCCTCGACCGACACGTCGATGTCGGGGTACCAGAGGCGTCGCGTGACGCTTCCATTGGGACCCTCGACCGTGAGCTCGAGGTGGTCGATCTCGGCGGAGACGTCGTCCGGGATCTCGATTTCGACTCTGTTCATTGTTAGTATACGTATGCGATCACTTGGCCACCGATGCCCTCTTCGCGGGCCTCGTAGTGACTCATGACGCCGTGGCTCGTCGTGACGATGAGCGTCCCGTAGTCACGGGCGGGGAGGTATCGCTTCTCCCATTTCTCGAACTCGTCCGCACCCGCCGAGTAGCGGGGCTTGACGGCACCACATTCGTTGATCGCGCCTTTCAGTTCGACCTCGAACTTCCCGGCTTTCCCGTCGTCGACGTACTCGAAGCCGTCGACGTACCCGCGGTCGTAGAGGACCTCGAGGACGGAGCCGATGATGTTCGAAGCGGGCTCTACCGTGTACGACAGGTGGCCGACGCTCTCGGCGTTATCGACGCCTGCGAGCGCGTTGGCGAATGGATCGTTTCCTGTCATGATCAGCTGTACTTCTCGAATCCCATGTCTCGAGCGACCTCGCGGAAGCACTGCCGGCAGAGGTTGATGTCGTACTTGCCGACTAACCCCTGCTCGCGGTCACACCGCCGGCACGAGTGCCGGTGACCGGTGCGTTTCGCCGCGTGCTCGCCCGTCTCGTTGTTCGCTTCACTCATGCCGTTATCTCCACGTCGAAGTTCGTTTCGAGGAACGCGATCGCGTCCTCGGCGGTCATCCGATGGTTCGACGGGATCGATCGGGTGACCTTGTCGCGTTTGGCGACGCGGTACCCCGGCCGGACGATCGTCGTCGTCACGTCGAGCCCGTAGATACCGATGTTCGGGTCGTATTCCTGGCTCGGGAAGTCGGTGTGGTCCTCGACCCCGAAGCTCAGGTTCCCCGTGTCGTCGAACTGGCTCTCCGCAACGTCGACCAGATCGAGTGCGGTCTCGAGGAACTCGTGTGCGTCCTCGCCGCGAAGCGTCACCTTGACGCCGATCGGGTCGCCCTTGCGGATCCCGAACTCGGCGATGGTGCGCTTCGAGGTGGTCCGAACGGACTGCTGTTCGGTGATCTCCTCGATGATCTCCTCGGCGTCCGCGAGCGGCTCACCGCCCTGGCCGACGCCCATGTGGACGACGACCTTCTCGAGGGTCGGCTCGCGCATCTCGTGGGTCACGGTCTCGGCGTCACTCATCGCTCTCACCCGCCTCGTCGGCGTCGGACTCGGCCGCCGCCTCCGCGGCGTCCTCGTCGTCCGTGAAGTTCTCGTCGATGACGACGACGTACTCCTCGACGGTCTCGTACCCGTCACCGTCGTCGCCGACGACAACGGTGTTCGAGCCCGATCCGAGGGTGACGTCGATCGTCTCGATCGTCCCGATGCTGCCGGCGTGCTGGCCGGCGACCGCGGTGACGAGCGCGCCCTCCTCGTACTCGAAGTGGGCGACGATCTCCTTCGACTCGTTGTCGATGACGATCGAGTCCTTGGTGTCGTAGTCGGCGTCGACATCGACACGCACGTTGGTGCCGTCGTGGAGCGTCAGCTGGGCGTCGCCGCCGGGAACGACCGTCTTGTTGACGACCTTCCCGAGGCGGCTGCCCGCGGACTCCTCGTCGATGGGCGTCAGCGCGAGCCGACCCCCCTCGTCGGGGAAGACGCGGAAGTACTCCCCGCGAACGGGGAACGCCAGGATGTCGAACATCCCGATCGGACGCTGTTCGTCCGAGATCGCGTCCCCGTTGACGAGGACCGAGTCGGTGTTCAGCGCGTAGCGCGCCTCCTTCGTCGAGTCGACGTAGCCGAGCACGTCCCGCAGCAGGACGACGAGCGGAACCCCGTCCTCACCGTGCGGGCCGGCGCCGGCCTTCACGGTGAACGTCTGGGTCTTCCGCTCGACCGGCCATGAGTTCGGTACTGCCAGTCGTTTCTGATGTCGCGTCATTCGTTGTCCTCCTGGAGCCGCGCCTCGCGACGCTCGTCCGTGAGGTCCAGCTCCGTCACGCGGACGTTGCTCGCCGGGAGCGGGCGGGGAGCCTCTTCCCCGTCCGCTCGCTCGACGGTCACGTCCTCGACGGTGATCCGCTCGTCCGTGAGGTCGACCGAGAGGACCTCCCCCTCGGTGCCCGCGGCGTCGCCGCGGAGTACCTCGACGGTGTCGCCCGCGTTGACGCGGACGTTTCGCTGGCCGTACTCCTCGCGGAGTTCGTCCGTGAGCGTGGCTCGGACCTGTCGCTGTCGCTCGTGAAGCGACGCGGTCTCCGACCGTTTTCGTTGTTTGCGTGGCTGTTTCGTCATTGTTATACGATCATCGTCGCGGTCGACGCGATGCTCCCGTATCGCTCGGCGACCTCACGCGCGACGGGACCTTTGATCTCGGTCCCGCGCGGTTCGTCGAGGTCGTCGATGATGACGGCCGCGTTGTCCTCGAATCGGACCCGCGTACCGTCGGGACGGCGGATCGGCTTGCGCTGGCGGACGACGACCGCCTCCAGCACCTGCCGCCGCATCTCCGGCGTCCCTTTCGTGACCGATACGGTCACCTTATCGCCGATACCCGCCTTCGGATGTCGGTTCTTCGTGCCGGAGTACCCCGACACGGAGATCACCTTGAGCTCGCGTGCGCCGGTGTTGTCGGCACACGTGATGAGCGACCCCTTCGAGAGGCCCGGCGTGACGTCGGCTTTGAGCGCCTCCATCACTGATCACCCGACAGGTTCTCGACGACGACGTGTGATTTCGTCTTCGAGAGCGGTCGCGTCTCCGCGATCGTCACTTCGTCACCTTCCTCGAGCGAGTCGAGCACGCCCGGCACGTGTGCCGGAATGCGCGACCGACGCTTCATGTACCGATCGTATTTCGGTACGAACACGTCGTATTCTCGCTCGACGATGACGGTCTTTTCCATATCCGTCGACACGACCGTCCCCTCTCGGAGCTGGCCGCGGACGGGAAGCTCCCCGTAAAAGGGGCACTTCTCGTAGTCGTAATCCTCCGGGTCCGTTGGTTCCGGAGGCATGGGTACGTCTATTCCTATCGCCATTGTGAGACTCCTCGTTCGGTGCGTTCGGCGGGCCGGTCCCGCAGCCGCGTACCATCCACCGTAACGTAGCCTACGCCTTTGCACTCGCCTCGCCGGCTCGCCGAGCCCGCGTCGTCACCGACGACGACGGTTGTGGACTCGGACGGGCCGGACTGACGGGGGCGGACCCCCGTAGTATCCGACCCGAGTTGGGACGCAGACCCCGACGACTGGCCGTCGTCGGCGGCTTCATCTGTGCGTGCGGTCGCCGTCTCGACGACCGCGAACTCGAACGTCGTGCCCCGCTTGGGCACTCGTTTATCCCCCGATCCGGTCCGCACCACGAGGGTGTTGACCGTCTCGAACAGCACGCGACCCGCGATCCCGACGTGGGCGTCGCTGTCGGCGTCAGCCACCCGAACCGGGAGGCCGACGAGTTCGTGCCGTGTGAGCGTTTCGGGGGAGATCATCGTTACTCGTCGTCGAAGTCGCCTTCTTCCTGCTGGATCGTCTTGATCCGCGCGATCGTCTTCTTCAGCTCGTTCATGCGGCCCGGGCTCTCGGGCATCCCGCCGGCCGCCTGCTGTGCCTTCGTGTTGAGGAGCTCCGTCTCGAGCTCCTCCAGCTCGACCTCCCGCTCGGCGGCGGTCATGTCACGGATCTCTTCGGTGTAGAGGATAGCCATTGTTACTCGTCCTCCTCGTCGTCGGCGGCTTCCATCTCCGCGACCAAGTCGGCCGCCTCGGACTCGATCTCCTCGTCGAGCTCGTCGAGCTCGTCCGGTTCACCGTCGACATCGCCGGTCTCGACCGGCTCCTCGGCAGGAACGTCCGTCGCGTCACCGCCGGCGTCGGCGGCCTCTTCGACGACCTCCTCGACGACTTCCTCGTCGATGACGTCCGCCGGGTCCTCATCCGGGACCTCGACGTCGTCGTCGGCCCCGACGTCCGGGACATCCTCGGGTTCCTCCTCCAGAAGCGCTTCGACGCCCTCGTCGGCGCCCGCACTGGCCTGTTCGACCTCCGGGACCTCGGCGTCCTCACGGATATCGAAGTCGTCCGGGAGCTTCGCACCCGGCGGGATGATCTTCACGTTGACCCCGATGGTGCCGAGTTTCATCACGGCGACGCCCTGGCCGTGGTCGACGACCTCCTGGGCGGGCTCGCCGTTGTGTTTGATGTAGCCCCGGTTGAACTTCTCGACACGCGAACGCGCGCCGGTGACCTTCCCGCTCAGGACGATCTCGGCGCCCAGCGCGCCGGCGTCCATGATCCGGTCGATCGTCGTGTGACCCGCCTTCCGGAAGTACCAACCCCGTTCGAGGGCGTTGGCGAGACGGTCAGCGACGATCTGGGCGTTCAGGTCGGGCTCGTCGACCTCCTGAACGTCGATCTGGGGGTCGTCCATCCCGAATCGCTCTTCCAGCTCCGTGGTGATCTTCCGGATGTTCTTCCCGCCTTTCCCGATGACCATCCCGGGCTTCTCCGCCTTGAGGACGATCTGGGTGCCCATCGGCGTCTTGGCGACGTCCATGCCGCCGTAGCCGGCGCGCCCGAGCTCGTCGGCGAAGAACTCGTTGATCTGTGAACGGCGAAGGCCGTCCTCGATGAATTGGTGTTCGTCAGCCATTAGTCGTCACCCTCCGGCTCCTCGATGATCAGTTCGACGTCCGCGAGCGTCGTGTTCCACTGGGTGGCACCCGCCGCGCGCGGGTTCCGACCCGGTCGCTCGCCGACCTTGTGCGGGGCGACGTGTTTGATAACCATCTCGTCGCCGTCGAACCCCTGCTCGATCGCGTTGTTCTTGACGTTCTCTAGGAGCTTGAGGAAGTCCTTCGCGGCCTTCTCGGGGTATCGGCCCGCGTCCCACCCGTCGATGTCGGACCGGTGGCCCGCGCCAGCGTTGTGCTGGCGCATCGGGACCGACCGCTCCTCGTCGATGACGGCGTGGAGGAACTCCTCGGCGTCGGCGACGGTCTCGCCTTTGATCTCCCGGGAGATCTCCTTGCTGTCCTTCACGCTGATGGGCCGGTCGCGGAGCATCCCCTTGGCGGTGGTCTCCGGGTCGGCCTCGACGCTGTAATTGATTCCCATGGGTTACTTGAGGGGCACGAACTTCGAGGACCGGGTCGCGCCGATGCCGGCCTGGCCGTGTGAAACGGTGCTTCGAGTGAGGTGGAACTCGCCGAGATAATGACCGATCATCTCGGGTTCGACCTGCACGCGCTCGAAGCTGTGGCCGTTGTACACGGAGAAGGTGATACCGACGAACTCCGGCAGGATCGGCATGTCGCGCAGATGCGTCCGGATGGGGTCGTCGGCGGTCTCCTCTTTGTCGCGGTTGCGGGCCTTCTCGAGCAGTTTCTCGTGCTCGACGCCCAGCCCTCGCGTGATACTTCGCCGCTGGCGTGCGGGGAGCAGTTCCGCGACTTCGTCTACGTCCATTTCCTGCAGCTCGTCGAGCGAGTGACCGCGGTAGGCGAACTCTTTGCCCTCGCGGCCGGTACGGTATTCGGAACTCATTTGTTGCTACCTCGTCCGGTGCGTTTGGATGCGATGTCACCGACCTTCCGTCCCGGCGGGGCGTCCCGCGAGACGGACTTCGGCTTGCCGGGGTGCTGTCGGCCACCGCCACCGAACGGGTGGTCGACGGCGTTCATCGCGACGCCGCGAACGCGCGGGTACTTCGTCCCACGTGCTCGCATCTTGTGATGCTTGTTGCCGGCCTTGACGAACGGCTTCTCCGTCCGTCCACCGCCGGCGACCACGCCGATCGTGGCGCGGCACTGCGGGTCGAGCCGCTTCACTTCGCCGCTCGGCAGCTGGACGACCGTGACGTCACGGTCGTGGGTGAGAAGCGTCGCCGAGACGCCCGACGCGCGGGCGAACTTCCCACCGTCGCCCCGGTTGCTCTCGACGTTACAGACGGGGACCCCCTCGGGGATCTCCGCCAGCGGCAGGGTGTTGCCGGGTTTGATCTCCGCGCTCACGCCGACCTGGATCGTGTCGCCCACGCTGACGCCTTCCGGCGCGAGCACGAGGCGACGGTCGTCGTCCTCGAACGCGATCTCCGCGAGGGGAGCCGAGCGGGCGGGGTCGTGTTCGATCCCGACGATCTCGCCGCTGATCGTGTCGGCGTCCTCGAGTGTTTTGTGCGACAGCTCCGCCTTGTAGCGGTGGGACGGGGCCCGGAACGTCGGGCCGCCGCGTCCACGCCGCTGTCCTTGGATTCGTCGTCCCATCTCAGAACACCCCGATACGGGAGGCGATCTCGGTCGCGTCGTCGTCGTCCGACAGCGTGACCGTCGCCTTCTTTTTGCCTTTCGACGTCACCTGCGTGTTCACATCGTCGACGACCACGTCGTACCGGCGCTCCACTTCGTCGCGGACCTCCGGTTTCGTCGCGTCGACGTCGACGAGGAACAGCAGCTTGTTCTTGAAGTCCATCTCGTTCATCGCCTGCTCGGTCACGAGCGGGTGTTCGATGATCGAGCTCATCGGTCGGCCACCTCCTCGACCGCGCTCTCGGTCCACAGCGTGAGTCGACCCGGGTGTGCACCGGGCGCGAGGTCCTCCGCGTTGACCTCGCCCGCAGTCGCGACGTCAACGCCCGCGAGGTTGCGGGCGGCACGCGACGGCGTCTCGCTGGTGACGACGAGCACCGATTTCGGCTGGCGGTACTTGCGGCCGCGGGCTTTCCCTTGTCCCGCGCGGACGGAGCGTCCGTCCTCGGCGCGCTCGATGTCGGCATCGACGCCGACGGCTTCGAGCACGCCCAGGGCGTCCTGGGTCTTCTCGAGGTCCTCGAACTCGTCGCTCACCACGAGCGGGAGGTCGAGGTCCTCGTCGAACGCGTGGCCGCACTCGGCGACGAGCTCGGCGTCGACGGTGGCCGCGATGGCCGACC
>NZ_JBHSWW010000006.1:0-27561 GCF_042661865.1 Halorubrum tibetense | reverse complement strand
CGAGGGAGCAGGCGTCCCCCGAAGCGCGTGGGATGCCGGAGCAAGCGACACGCTCGTCGACCGGCGATCGGGCCGCTCGCACCGACGCCGATGTCAACACCGACGCCAGCACCGACGCCGACGCCAGCACCGTCCCCGATGCCAACGCCGACGCCGAGCGGGTCCGCGAGTCGACGGAGGAGTGAGCCCGCAAAGACGCCCTTAGGGAACGCTTCACGCGGGAACCGGGTTCCGGGTCGAACTCCAGATTTATGTGTCACAAGCACTCATGGTAGATAATGACGGATCAGGGGTGGTCGAGACGGGACCTCCTACGAAGCGCGGGGACGGGAGCGCTCGCCTTGGCCGCGGGATCGGTCGTCTACGAGCGGATGTCGCAGTACGTCGTCGGTGTCCGGTCGGATGACGGCGTCAGCGCCGCCGTGTCGGTCTCCGATACCCCCTCGTTCCGGATAGATCTCACCGACCACACGCCGTGGCAGCTGGTCCGTGGGACGTTCTCCGAGGCGCGCACGGAAGCGCTTCGCTCCCGCGACGACGTCGCCTTCGTGCAACGGGACCACTGGCTGGAGACGGTCGACACGCCGACGTCCGACGGGGATCCCGAGCGGACGGTTCCGTGGGGCGTCGACCGTGTCGGCGCGACACGGCTGCACGAAGTCGGCAAAACGGCCGCCGGGGTCGATATCGGGATCGTCGACACCGGGATCAGCGCGACACACCCGGATCTCGCGGACAACCTCGCGCCGCCGTCGGACGCGGGCGCCCACGAGGCGTGGGTCGACTGTCAGGGCGACGAGTGTACTCAGTCGTGGTCGGACGACGCGGGGCACGGGACACACGTCGCGGGGACGGCCGCGGCCGCCGATGGTGGTTCCGGGACGGTCGGCGTCGCGCCGGACGCGACCCTCCACGCGCTGAAAGTGTGTGGAGGTTCCGGAGGGTGCCGCACCTCCGCGGCCGCGAAGGCGATCGAGCACGCCGCGGACAACGACTGGGACGTGGTGAACCTCAGCCTCGGCACCCCACGGCGTTCCCCTGCGCTCCAAGCTGCCGGCGAGTACGCGCTCGAAGCGGGCGTCGTCCCGGTGGCCGCCGCCGGCAACCGGGGACGGCCGGACTCGGTGGGGTATCCCGCCGCGTACGACGAGTTCGTCGGCGTCTCCGCGACGACGATCGACGACGAGCTCGCGGGGTTCTCGAGCCGGGGCGACGGCGTGGATATCGCGGCTCCGGGTGAGGACGTCTGTGCGCCGGTCCCGGACGGATACGAGAGCCTGAGTGGAACGTCGATGGCCGCCCCGCACGTCACCGGCGCGCTCGCACAGGTGATCGCCGACGGGGTCGAACCGTCCGTGGCCGCCGACCGGTTGCGCGAGACGGCCGAGGACGTCGGACTGCCGGCGACCCAGCAGGGGGCCGGACTCCTCGACGTGGCGGCTGCGCTGGGGTACGAACACGACGGGGGAACCGGCGACGGGGTGAGCTGTCCGGCTCCCGGATCCGCCTGAGCCGAGGAGTCGTCGTCGCGGCCGAGAGGGTCGGCCTCCTCGGTGACAGCCTTCCGAGATCACACCGGCGGACCGGACCCGGTCGACTCCACCGCGCGGGTCGGCGAACCGGGACCGCCGGCGTGATCAGTGGACTTTGAGTTCGACCCGTCGGCCGTCCGGATCCCGGACGTACGCCGCCCAGGCGCGGCCGTACGCGCCGTATCGCTCGTACGGCTCACCCTCCTCGATCGGCACACCGTGGTCCCGTAGCCGGTCCAACAGGTCACGGAGCTCGTCGCGAGAGTCCGTGTCGGCCGACCGAACGAGCAGGCAGAGGTGTTCCCCGCCGACCGCGATGTCGTTCTCGTCGGTCGGGACCAAATGGATGTGTCGCCCGCCGGCCTTCACGGCGACGTACGGAACCTCTCCCGCGTCGAACCGGTCCCGATCCCGAACGGGAAGCCCGAGCAGCTCGTGATAGAACGCGAGCGCACGGTCGAGGTCACTCACGCGGATCGCGACGTGGTCGATGTCGACGACGTCCATGGCTGGACCTCGAACCACTGGGATTTACCGGTTGTGGCGGCCTCCCGGGTCACGAGGACCCTCTCAGCCGCCCTCCCGCTCGCGTGCCTACGTGTAGGCCGACCTCGCGAACCTACGAGTCGTCCTCGGGAGTGGTCACGTCCGTTGCGTCGCCCGGACCGTCCAAACGGACATCGTGTCCCGTGTGCCTCGCATGGGTCGTCGCCCAGCGGCGCGCTGGGCGCTCCGAAAGGAACCGATCGCCGCTTGGACACCGTTGACACCGGACGATCCACGGGGTCACGTCGTCCGGGTAATGGCCGGTGTGCCGCTCGTGGTCGAGCGCGAACTGTTCGACGGCCCGGTTGCCGGCGTGTAGCTCGTCGAGCTCGTGGTCGAGCACCCAGTCCCGGCCACATCGACTACAGGAGACGGTCGGGATCCCGTCCTCAGCCGGAGCGAACTCGTCGTCTGTCATAATCGGTCGAGCGCTTCATCGAGGTCGAACTGTTCGGTCCGCTGTTCGAAGCCCTCCCCGTGGCCGTCCGGAGCGGGCGAGTCGGATGTGTCGTCCGTTGACGCCCCCTCAGTCGCCACCGAGACGACCCGAACGAGTTCGTGATCGACTGCGTCGGTCGTCACCGTCGCGTCGAACCGCTCGCGCTCGGCCGCGGGCCCCTCGAACGGGTCGACGTCTTCGATACCGTCGACGGCACTGGCGACCGCGAGACAGACGGCCTCACGGAGTCGGTTCGTCGTCGCCCAGCCGCTCGGCGGAACGCGCGGGAGGTGGGCCTCCCGGAACCGCCACGTCTCGACGGCGAGCGTCGCGTGACAGGGATCCATGTGCTATCGGTTCCAGGAGCGAGACGGGCAAGTGGGTTTCGGCGGGCGGATCACAGAGGAACAAGGAGGAAGCTCACCGCTTCAGTCGTGGGTCACTGACAGCAGCGCGTGTGATCGATCCGTCGTTTCATTCCCATTATATCCCTATTACTTCCTTCCGGACGCCCCGTTTCACTATACGAAGTCTTGAAGTAGGGTGTCCAAGAATTACGGAGTATAATGACGAAGTCAAACGTCTTCACCGTCATTTCCGAACAGAACGATCACGATCACGCCACTGTACGTGCACATCCACGTAACGAGACGTACCACATCGTCGACTACGCCGACGAGAGCGCCCGCGAGACCGTGGCCGACCTCCCGGCCGGCTCAGTGGTCCAGCTGGAGCTGTCGCGGGCGGGCCGCCGCAGCAACGTCTGGCGTGCCGAGTCGATCCACACCGCCGAAACCGACGGGGGAGTGCCGGCCGACTGCGAGTAGCGGACCCCCCGACCCGGCCCGGATCTCTCGATGGCTGTCGCTGTTCTCGTTTCTCAGCTCACCGGCTCCTCCTTCCCCGTTCGACTCCGACTCCCCGCGGCCGGCCGGTCCGACCGGCGCGGCCCGGATCGGCGCGCAAGTACGCCCGTCAGCTCGCGAACGACCGCGTCCGCTACTCCTCCGAGGTCAGCCGCGGGTTCGTTACCGCACCGAGCGCGGCCGAGGAGAAGTCCCGGTAGTACTTCGCGAGCACGCCGCCGTCGTACGGCGGGTCCGGTCGCTCCCACCCCTCCGCACGCTCGTCGAGGTCGTCGTCGGAGAGGTCGACCGTCAGGTCGCGGTTCGGGATGTCGACCGTCACGTGGTCGCCGTCCTCGATCAAACCGATCGGGCCGCCGACCGCGGCTTCCGGCGCGACGTGCCCGATCATCGGTCCGCGTGTGCCGCCGGAGAAGCGTCCGTCCGTGAGCAGGGCCACGTCTTCCTCGTGACCCGCGCCGACGACGGCGGCGGTGACGCCGAGCATCTCGCGCATCCCCGGACCGCCCGTCGGTCCCTCGTTGCGGATGACGATGACGTCTCCGGAACTGATCTCGCCCGACTGGACGTATTCCATCGCGTCCTCCTCGTTCTCGAACACGCGGGCGGGTCCTTCGTGATAGAAGGCGTCGTCACCGGTCACCTTGAGCACCGCGCCGTCGGGTGCGAGGTTCCCTTTCAGGACCTTTATCGCGCCCTCCTCCTCTTTCGGATCGTCGACGGCGTAGAGGAAGTCCGCCTCGATCCCGTCGTCGTCGGGGAGTTCGCCGTTCGACTCCAGTTCGGCGATCTCCTCGGCGATCGTCCGCCCGGTGACGGTCATCGCGTCGCCGTGGAACAGGTCGGCCTCCAACAGCCGACGGATCACGACGGGGACGCCGCCGATCTCGTGGAGGTCGTTCATCACTCGGGAGCCACCGGGCTGGAGGTTCGCGATCTTCGGCGTTCGCCGAGAGATCTCGTCGAAGTCGTCGATCGAGAGGTCGACGTCGGCCTCCGCGGCGAGCGCGAGCAGGTGGAGCACTGCGTTCGTCGAGCCGCCCATCGCGGTCTGGAGCGCGATGGCGTTCTCGAACGACTCCCGCGTGAGGATATCCGAGGGACGGCGATCGTTCTCGATACAGTCGAGGACGAGCTCGCCGGCCCGCTCGGCCACGTCGTAGCGCTCCGCGTCCTCGGCGGGCGGGGAGGCCGACCCGAGGGGCGCGAGTCCGAGCGCCTCCGAGATGGACGCCATCGTGTTCGCCGTGAACATCCCCCCGCACGACCCCGCGCCGGGGCAGGCGTGCCGTTCCAGGTCGTCGAGCTCCTCGCCGCTCATGTCGCCTTCCGCGTACGCGCCGACCCCCTCGAACACTTGGACGATAGTGACGTCGCGGCCCTCGTGTTGGCCGGGCATGATCGACCCGCCGTAGCAGAACACCGAGGGGAGGTCGGTTCGGATCGCCGCCATCATCATGCCGGGGAGGTTCTTGTCACAGCCCGCGACCGTCACCAGCGCGTCCATGCGCTCGCCGAAGGAGACGAGCTCGACGCTGTCAGCGATCACTTCCCGGGAGATCAGACTGGCTTTCATCCCCTCGGTCCCCATCGAGATGGCGTCGGAGATGGTGACGGTCCCGAACTCGATGGGCATCCCGCCCGCGGCGTCGATCCCGTCGATCGCCGCGTCGGCGACGTCGTCGAGATGGACGTTACACGGCGTGATGTCGGCGGCCGGGTTCGGCACGCCCACGATCGGTGAGGAGAGGTCCTCGTCGTCGAACCCCATCGCGCGAAACATCGAGCGGTGGGGCGCGCGGTCCGCGCCCTCGGTCACGTCTCGGCTCCTGAGAGTTTCGTCTTTCTCGCCCGCAAAGCGGTCGCCGTCGCCCCCACGCCGACGACGTGCTGCGTCGCCGTCGGGTTTTGGCTGCTGTTCGCTCATATTCGACCCTGTCGCTCAGGGGTCTTAAACGGCCGCAACGGGGCGAGGGTTGCTCAGTGGGACGAACAAAACAGACGGCTCACCACTCTCGGTCGAAGCTGACATCGACTCCACAGGCGTCCGCGAATCGTCGTAGATGGCGCTGGTTTGGCTCTTTTAAGTGATTCGTGCGAAGGATCGAACGACTCGCACGAACACACCGCCGAATGGGAGCTATTTCACGAGGCGGTAATGAGCCGCGAGAACTTATATACGGGCCGGTGATCGACGTACATGACTCCCGTTTCGAAGTCCGTTCAAATCGGCGACCAACCCGACGACGATAGGATCGCCGACAGGGGTATCGACGCCCGAAACAGAGGGATCCACCGATGATGGGCGGTGCCGGAATGATGGGCGGAATGGGCGTCTGGATGATCGTCTTCCTCTTTGTCACGCTCCTCACTCTTGCTGCCCTGCTCGTGGTTAGCGTTCAGGTAGCGGGTACACTTTCGGCGGAGGACAATAACGAGACGACTAACGCCGACCCCGACGAGACGAAGATCGAACGGCTTCAACGACGATACGCGGAGGGTGATCTCACGGAGGCGGAGTTCGAGCGGGAACTGGAACGCGAGCTGGAACGTGAGGACGCCGACATGGGTGGGTCGCGCGAAACTATCGAGGCAGAACGAACCCGCGAGACGGAGCGGCCGGATAAATAACATTGATCGACAGCGCTGATGGAGCCGCAAACGGGAGGGCAAACCGGCCGAGTCAGGCGAACGCCCGCAAGATTCCCTGGCCGTCGATACTGTCGGCCACGTCCGGAAGCGTCGCGCGCTCGGGGTGAGGCATCAGGACGGCGACCGTCTCGCGCTCGCCGAGGACGCCCGCGACGTTGCCGGTCGAGCCGTTGGGGTTGGCGGCGTCGGTGACGGTGCCGTCCGCGTCACAGTAGCGGAAGAGGACACGGTCGTCGTCGACGAGGTCGTCGTAGGCGTCGTCGTCGATCTCGAAGCGGCCCTCGCCGTGCGCGATGGGGACTTCGATCACGTCGCCCTCGTCGTAGGCGGCGGTCCACGGGGTGTCCGCGCGCTCGACGCGGAGGTGAACCGGCTCACACTGGAAGCGCGCGGAGGCGTTCGTCGTGAACGCGCCGGGGGTGAGCCCGGACTCCGAGCCGATCTGCGCACCGTTACAGACGCCGAGCACCGGGATCCCGTCCTCGGCGGCCGCGCGGACCTCCTGCATGATCGGGGCACGGGCGGCCATCGCGCCGGCGCGCAGGTAGTCGCCGTAGGAGAACCCGCCCGGGAGGACGATCCCCGCCGTATCGGCCGGGAGTCCGTCATCGTGCCAGACGCGCTCGGCGTCGATCCCCAGGTGCTGGAGGGCTCTCACCGCGTCGCGGTCGCAGTTCGACCCCCCGAACTGGACGACCGAGACCGTCATTTCTCCGTCACCGCGACGTCGTAGTCGTGGATCGTCGGGTTCGCGAGCAGCCGTTCGGCCATCTCGTCGGCCCGCTCGGCTGCCTCGTCGGCGTCCGTCGCCTCCAAATCGATCTCGAAGCGGTCGGCCGACCGGAGCGCCGACAGATCGAACCCGAGCCGTTCGAGCGCCTGCTTCGTCGTCTCGGCCTCCGGGTCGAGCACGCCCCGCTTCAGCCGGACCGTCACCGTCGCGGTGAATTCGCTCATCGTTCGACGGTGCGGGGTCGTGTGTAAAAACCGTTTTGGAACGGGTTTTATATCCATACTCGTGGATACATACCGGTCGATCGATCGGGTGGCAGGCTCGGCCCGGAACGAAAGGGGCAAACCCCTCCGGCAGCTTCCGTACCCATATGCCAACGTTCGAACCGGCGGAGGTGATCGGCGCATGACCCGCGAACTGACCGAGATCACGGTCGTCGGAGGAGACGAAACGGGACTCATCGCGCGGGTCACCTCGCTGTTGTTCGAACGCGGGATCAACATCGAGGACCTCGACCAGGCGGTTCGCGACGGCGTTTTCCGGATGACGACCCGAGTCGACACCGCGGAAATGGAGACGTCGAAGGGCGAGCTCCGCCGCGCCCTCGCCGAGCTCGGCCGCGAGCTCGACGTCGACATCCAGGTCCGGTTCCCGAGCGACCGTGAAGCCCGACGCGTCGCGCTACTCGTGACGAAGGAGACGCACGTTCCCGAAGCGCTGCTGAAAGCCGAGGCGAACGGCGAGCTCGCCGACGACGGGGAGGCGGAGATCCCGGTCGTGATCGGGAATCGCGGCGACCTCCGGTCGCTCGCCGAACGGTACGACAAGCCGTTCTACGACGTCGGCGACGGGAGCGGCAACACCGACGAGAAGCGGCTGCTGGACCTGCTCGCGGAGTACGACGTGGACCTGATCGCCTTAGCCCGCTACATGCGGATCCTCTCCCCGGAGGTCGTCTTCCGCTACGAGGGCCGGATCATCAACGTCCACCCCTCCCTGTTGCCGGCGTTCCCCGGCGCGGAGGCGTACCGGCAGGCGAAGGACGCCGGCGTCCGGATCGCGGGCGTCACCTCCCACTACGTGACGACTGACCTCGATCAGGGACCGATCATCGCCCAGCGCGCGTTCGACGTGCCCGACGGGGCCGAAGTCGCCGAGATCAAACGCCGTGGACAGCCGCTCGAAGCCGAGGCGCTGCTGGAGGCGGTACGGCTCCATCTCGCGGACGCCATCGCGGTCCATCGTGGGACCGTCCACGTCCGCGAGAGCGCGGAGCTCGACCCGTCGCTAGGGCTTCCCGCCGCGGCTCGGGAGGCGAACCCGGACGATCCGGTAGACGGGGAGCCGATCGGCCGGTCCGGACCCGCGGCCCCGGAGCACGACTAACCCCGGCGATCGGTGTCGGTACCGACCACGACTTTCTTAACCGCGATCGGTCTATCGTCCGATGATGAACGGGGGAGAGACCGAACGCGACGGGATAGCTGCCGGCGCCCGTGGCTGTGGACACCCCGTCGGCGATGACCCCGTTGGCGATGTCCGCGTCCGTGGACGCGTCGTCACTGACACCCGAGCGCTCGTCAGGAGCGACGAGCGCGTCCTGCTGGTGTTCCTCCTCCTCCTCTCGCTCGTCGCGTTGAGCGTGTTCCTCCACTACGTCGTCTCGCTACTCGGCTCGCTACCGGAGGTCCCGCCGTCGCTCGTCGTCGTGCGCTGACTCGGATCACCTCATATATACGCGCGGACACCGTCGACCCCCCTATGCCGGAGACCGGTCCACAGCGACTCGGTGAGGTGGGACCAGTCAGAACGGTCGGATACGGGCTTCTCGTCGGTTCTGCCGCCTACCTCCTGGCGGCGGTGTACGGCCCGTCGAGCCCAGGGTATCGGATCGCCCTCGCGGTCGCCATCGCAGCTCTGTACATCGGGGCGGTCCACGCCGTCGGCCTGTTACGACGGCGGCGCGTCGGTCGGTGACAGGCGTGAACCGGTACGAACGTTATCCGCTACGAACGCGGTCCGGAACGGGAGACGGGTTGAAATGGCTCCCGCTCGAACGGAGCCCATGGGATTGAAGGAGGACGGTGAAGCGTCGCTTCACGAGATCGACCGCTTCGACGACGGCGTCGGCTGGATCGCGTATCCCGGCGAGACGATGGAACGCGCGAGCCACGCGCTCGCCGTCCCTAACGAGGAGGGAGACGCGGACGACGTGTGGGTGATCGACCCCCTTGACGCGCCGGGACTGGACGAGCTGCTCGCGGAGTTCGGCTCCGTCGCCGGCGTCGTCGTCGGACTCGACAGACACAAACGGGACGCCGCCGAGGTCGCGACCAGACACGACGTCCCGGTGTACGTCCCGGAGTGGATGACGGGCGTCGCGGACGCGATCGACGCCCCCGTGCGCCGGTTCGGGCGTCGGTTGGCCGACTCCGGCTTCGAGACGATCCGGATCCGCGACTCCTCACTCCCGCCGTGGCAGGAGGTCGGGCTGTTCGACGGGGAGACACTCGTGGTCCCCGAGTCGCTCGGCTCCGCGGCGTACTTCCGCGGCGACCGTGAACGGCTCGGAGTCCACCCGATGCTCCGACTGACCCCGCCCCGGGCCGCGCTCGGCGGGCTGGAACCGGACCGAGTGCTCGTCGGCCACGGTGTCGGGGTACATGACGACGCGCCGGCGGCGATCGAAGCCGCTCTCAACGGTTCCCGAAGCAAGGCACCTGGGCTGTACGCGAAGACGCTCCGAACGGCGATCGGGTTGTAACCGGCCGCCGCTACCCCGCGACGGGGCTTTTATATCCACGGACCGTACCGGATCCCGTGATCCACGTCACGCGCGACTTGCTGACGGTGTTGCTCGAGCACGCCGCCGACCGCGACCCGGCCGCGGTGAACCTCCAGCTGTCGGCGACGCGCGCCGGGGAGTTCGAGGAGGAGCTCGGACTCGATCCACAGACCCCGGTGTTGACGCACTTCACCCTTGCCGACGTGGGCGGATCCGTGAACGCGGTGTTCGGGGTGGACCTCGGCACGCCCGCGGGACGGGGACGAGCTCGGTTCCTCTCGCATCCGACCGGGCGGCTCGAGCTCTCGAAGACGGACGACCTCGCGGCGATCGTGCTCGTCACGGTCCCGCCGTACGACGACGACCACGTCGCGGCGTTCGACCGCGCGGGCGACGGGATCGAGCTCGTCGTCCTCGATGCAGTCCCGCCCGAGGAGTCCGTTCCCGAGTGAGCGGTGTCCGTTTCCGAGTACTGGTCACTCGGCGGTGGCCGTCAGCGAGGAACCGGAGGTTAAAGACCACCCGGAGAGTACAGGGCGTCGATGGCAGCACGGCCACCCGGCGGCGGCGGATCCTCGGAGCCCGAGGCGATCGAGTTCGGCATCGCCGCACTCGACGCCCGGATCGAGGACGCGGAGGTGTCGTTCCCGGCAACGACCGAGGAGGTCGTCGACGCGCTCGGGGATCCGGCCGTCCCGTACGACGCGAAAGGTCGAACGATCGTTCTCTCGGAGGCGCTGGACCGGGTTCCACAAACGCAGTTCGAGAACGAGACCGAACTGCTCGACGCGCTGTATCCAGTGTTCGATGAGGCGAGACGAAGCAGCGGCGGGTTCTTGGACGACCTACGCGACGCGCTTCCCTTCTGAGTTCGGGCCCGAACCACGGCCCGGCGGACGCTCAGGGCGTCTGTTGTTCGGCTTCCGCTTCCGGTTCTGCCTCCTGTGGTCCGGTGTCGAGCCGCTCGATGATGTCGTTGACGAGCACGACGTCGCCGACCGCACGCACCCAGCGGTACGGAACGATGACGCCGGTGTTGCCGGCGGCGTGTCCTGCGAACAGCTCTTGGTTGAGCTCCGCGAGCGCGAGGCCGGTGACCGCGCGGGCGTCGAGATCGAGGCGGACGTCCTCGATCTCACCGACGAAAATTCCGTTGTTCGAGTACACCTCTCGGCCGACCAGCGACGTGATCTCCTCGGGGGCAGGGTTCATATCCAGTATCGTCACGAGCGCGCCTATTAAGCGTTCGTTGTCGAACGACGCGCGTCTGACACCTCGCGCGCCCACCCCTCGAAGGACCCGGCGTTCGGCACGGGCGACCCCGGCTGCCGGCTACGCAGTCATTTCGGCGGCGCGACCAGTTCGACGGGATGCTGTGGGGACGCGTCGAGTAACGCGCCGATCTGTTCGTCACAGGAGGTCCCGGACGCGACGACGACCCGCTCGGTCCCCTCGAAGTCGTCGCGGATCGGCTCGCCGACATCCATGCTGAGCTCGTAGTAGTCTGTCTTGTAACCGAACGAGCCGGCCATTCCGCAACACTCCGTGTCGGAAGTCCGCACGTCGTAGCCGAGCCGCTCCATGACCGCCGTCGCGTACTCGCCGACACCGACCGTCCGGGCTTGACAATGCGGGTGATAGGCGACGCCGGGATGGTCGCCAGGTCCGGGCGACCGGAGTCGATCCGGCTCCGCCTCGTTCTCCAGTAAGCCGAACACGTATTCCATGACCTCGTAGCTGGCGTCCGCCAGCCGCTCGTGTGCGTCCTCGTCGAGGAGTCGCCCGTACTCACGTCGGAACATCGCCAGGTCGCTCGGCTCGATCACGACGACGTCGCGGCCGGCGTCGAGGTGCGGTTCGATCCCGTCGGACAGGTCCGCCGCGGCAGCACGAGCGGTTTCGACCATCCCCTGTGAGAGCGGCGGCCGCCCGCTCCCGGGGAGGTCGGGGACGCGGACGTGAATGCCGAGCGCCTCCAACGCCCGGATCGTCGCCTTCCCGCGCTCGACGTCCGAGTAGTTCGTCGCGGTGTCCGGGTAGACGACCGCCTCGCGGGTTGCGGCCCCGGCCGGGACCGCAGCCCCTCCGCGCGTCTCGAACCAGTCGACGAGCGACTCGCTCGCGAACGCGGGGAGTTCGCGCCGACGGTCGATACCTGTGACGCGTTCGAGGACGGTCCGTACCGGACGCGCGTTCGCCAGCCGGTTCGCGACCGGCGCGGTTCGGCTCCCCCACTTCGCGAACGTCGAGTAGTTGCCGACGAACCGGGTCCCGAGGTCGAGACCGGCCGGCTCCTCGTCGGGGACGAGCGTCTCGAACAGCCAGTCCGTCTGTCCCGCCGACACCGTTCCGCGGTTGACCCGGTCGCGGACGACGGTGTTTATCCACGGGATGTCGATGCCGACCGGACACGCTGGCACACATCGCGAACACCCTGTACAGAGATCGTTGAACTCGGCGGCGACATCGAGCCCCTCGATCCCCGCCTCCCAGCCGGTGGCGATACCGCCGGAGTACGTCTCCCCGCCGAACGCGTGACCGCCAACGCTCTGGAAGTTGCCACAGGCGTTCGAGCAGGCGGAACAGCGGATACAGTACAGCGTCTCCCGTAGTTCGTCGTCCTCGCGCATCGCCATGCGGCCGTTGTCGATCAACACGAGGTGGAACGATCGGTCTTGCGCGGAGCCGTCGGCGAGAGGGGGTTCGTCGCCGGCGTCGCCGGTGTCGAACGTCGGGACCGGCGACCCGACCGGCGGCGTCAGCGTCGAGATGTACGAAGTCACGTCCTGCCCGGTCCCCGACCGGCCGATCAGCTCGACGAACGGGGCGAACTCCTCGACGGTCGGCACCACTTTCTCCACGCCCGCGACCGCGACGTGGGTGTCCGTGGCGGTCACGGTCTTCCGGGCGTTGCCCTCGCTCGTGACGAGCAGCAGGGTGCCGGAGTCGGCCGCGATGAAGTTCGCGCCGGTCATCCCGACGTCCGCGCCCTCGATCAGCTCGCCGAGTCGCTCGCGGGCGAAGGCCGTGAGCTCCTCGGCCGTCTCGGGCGGGTCGTCCGGATCGAATCGCTCGGCGAACAGCTCGGCGACCGCCTCGCGCGACTTGTGGATCGCCGGCGCGACGATATGCGAGGGGGCCTCGTCGGCGAGCTGGAGCACCCACTCGCCGAGGTCGGTCTCGACGACGTCGACGCCGTCTGCCTCCAGCGCCTCGTTCACCTCGATCTCCTCGGAGGTCATCGATTTCGATTTGGCCACCCGGTCGGCATCGCGGTCGGCGACGACCTCCCGGATGTACCGGTTCGCGTCGGCCGCGTCGTCGGCGAGGTAGACGGTCCCGCCGTTGGCCTCGACGCGCTCCGTCACCCGGTCGATGAGCGCGGGGAGTCGCTCGACCGCGTCCTCCTTGATCGAGCGCGCCTCTGCTTTCAGCGCCTCGTAGTCGTCGAGTCGGGCAGTAGACTCGTACCGCCCCGCGTTGAATCCGCGGGTGTTCTCGCCGACCGCGTCACCCTCGGTCGCCATCAGATCGCGGAGCCGAGCCGCTCGATCGGTGTCGCTACGCATCGGCGTCACCGTCCGTTCGGTCGTCACCGTCCCGAAGCAACACCACGTGGACCGACTTCGGGCCGTGAGCGCCGTGAACCAACCCGCCCATGTCCGCCGTGGCGCTCGGGCCGGTGGCGAACACGACATCGGTGCCGTCGTCGCGAGCGCGGGGGCCGAGCCAAGCGAACGCGTCCGGCATGTCCACGACCAAGTCGTCCGCGTGGACGACGACGACGTGGCGATCGACGAACAGGCTCACGGGTTCGGTGCCGTCGGCGTCGGCCTCGATCGCGACGCTCCCGTACTCGGCGATCGCGAGCGACGCCCCGGTGACGCCGGTGTGAGCCGCACGGAGGTCCTCGGCGGTGGGCGCGACGTCGACGCGGTCCGGCAGCGACGCCGCCGGAACGTCGAGCGGCACGCCGACTGCGGGCGATCCCGCAGCCGCGTTCACCAGTTCCGCACACTCATCCGGCCGGCCCTCGGAGACGGTCACACCGAGGTCATCGAGTCGGCGTGTGAACGTGCCGACGTCGGCGAGTGACATAGCTGGTCCACCGACGGCGAGTATTTGGCTCTTGCGTCGGTTCCCGCTCGGTCGGATGTTGGCGTTCGGATCCCCGAGAGCCGGGGATGCCCCCACGCGCTTTTATCGGTTCGCCCGTGAGAGTCTCTCATGGCGACACACGGATCGGAGTCAGCGCCGGATCCACTGGACGGTGGCGATTTCGACTACACCGGTGGGGAGACGGAACGGCCGGACCTCGTCGACGCGCTCGATCGGCGGGTCGCGGGGGAGGTGCGGTTCGACGACTACTCGCGGCGGCTGTACGCGACCGATGCATCGGCGTACGAGGTGACCCCGATCGGCGTCGTGTTCCCGGAGTCGACGGCCGACGTCGCTGCAGTCCACGGGTACTGTTTCGCCGAGGGGATCCCGGTGTTACCCCGCGGTGGCGGCACGTCGCTGGCAGGACAGACCGTCAACGAGGCGGTCGTACTCGATCTCACGCGGGAGATGGACGCGATACTCGACGCCGACCCCGACGCTCGAACCGCCCGCGCGGAGGCCGGCGCGTACCTCGGCGACCTCAACGCCGCGGTCGCCGACGCGGGATTGAAGTTCGCACCCGACCCCGCCTGGCGGGACAAATCCGCCCTCGGCGGCGCGATCGGCAACAACACTACCGGGGCGCACTCGCTGAAGTACGGCAAGACCGACCACTACATCGAGGAGGTGGAGGCCGTGTTGGCCGACGGAACGGTAACGACGTTCGGTGAGGTCGCGGTCGAGACGCTCCGCGAGTCCGCGGACCCGGACGCCGAAGACCTGCTCCCGCGGATCCACGCCGAAATCGTCCGGATCCTGGACGAGGAGGCGGGCGCGATCGACGACCGATTCCCCGAAATGAAACGCAACGTCTCCGGGTACAACCTCGACCGACTGCTCGCGGAGTACCGCGGGGAGTACGGGGAGGAGGGAGTAGTGAACCTCGGCCGGCTCATGGCCGGCAGCGAGGGGACGCTCGCGACCGTCACGGAGGCGACGGTGTCGCTCGTCGAGGTGCCCGAGACGAAGGCCGTGGCGTTGCTCACATACGACGACCTGCTGGACGCGATGGAGGACGTCGCGCCGATCCTCGAACACGACCCCGCCGCGGTCGAGGTGATGGACGACGTGTTGCTCGGGCTAGCCGCCGACACGACGGAGTTCGCTGACGTGGTCGCGATGCTGCCCGAGGGAACCGACTCCGTTCTCCTCGTCGAGTTCTACGCCGAGGACGACGCCGACGGCCGGTCGAAGGTCGCGAGGTTGGTCGCCGACCGCGTCACCGGGGCCGCTGACGGCGGGATGACGATCGGGGATCCGGAACCGGGCGCCGCGGAGACGACTGACCAACCGCGCCGCGCGGTGGACGCGATGGAAGCACACGACGCCGACGAGCGCGACCGGTTCTGGAAGATGCGCAAATCGGGGCTCCCGATCCTCCTGTCGCGGACCACCGACGAGAAACACATCGCCTTCATCGAAGACTGTGCGATCCCGCCCGAACACCTCCCGGAGTACACCCGGGAGTTCCAGGAGATCCTGGCCGACAACGACACGTTCGCGTCGTTCTACGCACACGCCGGCCCGGGAGTGCTCCACATCCGACCGCTGATCAACACGAAGGAAGTCGAGGGGGTCGAGACGATGGCCGAGATCGCCGACCGAGTGACGGACGCAGTCGTGCGGTTCGGCGGGTCGGTGTCGGGCGAACACGGAGACGGTCGCGCACGGACACAGTGGAATCGGAAGCTGTACGGCGACGACCTCTGGGACGCGTTCCGGGACCTGAAAACCGCGTTCGACCCCGAGTGGCTGCTCAATACCGGCAACGTCTGCGGCGATTTCGACATGACTGAGCACCTCCGCTTCGATTCCGAGTACGAGGCGGACCCGGGATTCGACCCCGCACTCGAGTGGGCGAACGAGAACGGGATGCAGGGGATGGTCGAGCTCTGTCACGGCTGTGGCGGCTGTCGCGGGCCGCAGTCGACGACCGGCGGCGTGATGTGCCCGACCTACCGTGCCGCCGAGGAGGAGATCCAGTCGACGCGGGGACGGGCGAACGCCCTCCGTGGTGCCATCTCCGGCGAGCTCCCCGACGACCCAACGAACGACGAGTTCGTCACGGAAGTGATGGACCTCTGTGTGGGCTGTAAGGGCTGTGCGAAGGACTGCCCCAGCGGCGTCGACATGGCGAAGCTGAAGACCGAGGTGGAACACGCCCACCACGAGGAGCACGGCGTCGATCTCCGCACCCGCCTGCTAGGCGAGTTCGAACGCCTCGCGCCGCTCGGCTCGCGGTTCGCGCCGTTGTCGAACCTCCCCGGGAAGATCCCCGGGATGGGGACGCTCTTGGAGCGGACGCTCGGCATCGCCAGCGAGCGCGACCTGCCGACGTTCCGCTCGGAGAGCCTGATCGACTGGTTCGACGCCCGCGGCGGCCCAGGGGTGTCGCGTGCCGCCGCCGACCGCGACGTGCTGTTGTTCCCCGACGTGTACACGACCTACACGAACCCGGGCGCGGGGAAGGCCGCGGTGCGGGTGTTGGAGGCCGCGAACTGTCACGTGCGGATCCCCGACGTGACCGGCAGCGGACGACCCCCACACTCGAAGGGGTTGATCGACCGGTCGCGCGCCACCGCCCGCGACACGGCCGAGACGCTCGCGCCCGACGTCGAGGCCGGCTGGGATGTCGTCGTCGTCGAACCCTCCGACGCCGTGATGCTCCAGTCCGACTACCACGACCTCCTCGGGGGCGACGCGAGCGACGTGCCGGATTCCGACGTCGAGGCGCTCGCGGAGAACACCTACGGCGTCATGGAGTACGTCGACGCGCTTCGACTGGACGAAGGGCTCGACTTCGACGCGCCCGGCGAGACGCTCACCTATCACGGCCACTGCCACCAGAAGGCGACGAAGAAGGACCACCACGCGGTCGGCGTGCTCCGCCGCGCCGGCTACGGGGTCGATCCGCTCGACTCGACCTGTTGCGGGATGGCCGGCTCGTTCGGGTACGAGGCGGAACACTACTCGATGAGCACGGCGATCGGCTCGATCCTCTTCGATCAGGTCGACGAGAGCGACGGCGACACCGTCGTCGCGCCCGGCGCGTCCTGTAGCAGCCAACTGAAGGAGCGCGACGGCGCGGACGAGGAGCCGCCACACCCGGTCGAGAAGCTGGCCGCGGCGCTGGCCTGAGCCGGGATCTCACCGGTCGTCGGATGCACGGGAGCGAGCGGGGAGACCGGTTCGGTCAGCGGGTTCCGACCCGCTACTCCGTCCTGCCGTCGCCGGCGGACGGAGCGATCCGGTCCCACGCTCGCTCCCGTCGACGGTCGAGGAGTCGTTGCATCCCCTTCCCCGGACCGCCTTCGATCGGCCAGCCCTTCGTCCGCCACGCGGGTGGCTCCGGCGAGAACGACGGACAGGACCCGGCGCACTCCCGGTCCGTCGGACATCGATCCTTGGCTCCACAGTATGGAACCAGCCCGCGACCCGCCCGCCGGAGCGCGAAGTGTCGACAGTCGGGGCGCATCGTCTCGTGATACGACCGCCAGCCCTTGCCGTAGGCGCGCTCGGCGATCTCGAGGCGTCGGGTGACGGTCTCCGCATCGCGGCCCGCCGAACCCGTCGGCGCGAGCTCGCTCGGTAACCAGTCGACCGTGGCGGCGTCACGGTCGACGACGGGATCCTCCGTCGTCCCCTCGCTGTCGCCGTCGACTCCCGTTCGGCCGGCCGGGCCGAATCGCGTCGTCAAGATCCCGGCCTCGACGGGCATGGACCGGAGGAGTGCGGGTTCGACACGCTCTCCGGTCGTCTCCGTCGCGAGCCACACCTCGTCAGCGAGTCCCGCCTCGACGTCGTGGGCGAGCTGGTCGGCGAGCGCGTCGGCCGCAGACCGATCGAGATCGGGTTTGTTCTCGATCGCGACGATCCGATCGACCCAGTCGGGGTATGGCCGATGTCGACGGAGCTCGATCCGGTTCCCGCGGCGGCGCGTCTCGATCAGGTCGCGGTCGGCAGCGCGATGGACCGCCTGCCGGACGTAGCGCCACGGATAGCCGGGGTCGGGGAGCGCGTCACGATACCACGCCCACTCGGCCGGCGCACCCCGCACGACGTGGAGGAGGTCGGAGTCGAGCGCGCGCTCGCCGAAGCGTCTGCGAGCCGCGAACGCCGCGGGGTCGACTTCGATCACCACCGTGTCCCACCGTCGCTCACGGGTTCCGAGCTGTCTGGAGACGATCGCAGGTCGTGGGTCCCCGTCGGGCCGCCACGCCAGCTCGGCGAACCGGCAGACGAGCAGCTCGTACCCGAACTCGGCGTCGAGGATCACGATGGGTGGGTTGCGAGGTGTCGTCGAAGGACCGTTCGGCCCTTCAGACGTAGTCGCCGTCGGCCTCCTCTTGAAGCTCGTCGAGGTAGTCGTGTGCCTCCTCTAAGATATCTCTGGGCCCGTCTTGGGTGATCGTGTTGATCGCCTGTTCGTAGTCGCGCCACTGGAGGTCGCGGTGCTCCTTTGAGAGCTCGGCGCTGGCCTCGAACGACCGCGCGATGAACAGGTGAACCGTTTTGTGGATCGTCTTCCCGCCCGCCTCGAAGACGTAGTCGTACTCCTGGCGGAAGCCGTCGATGAGCCGGAAGTCCTCGATTCCGGCCTCCTCCGACACCTCCCTGATCGCCGTCTGCTGGAGCTCCTCGTCCCCCTCGATACCGCCTTTGGGGAACTCCCAGTCCCCCGGTCGGCTCTTCAGGAGCAAGTACTCCCGTTCGCCGCGGGCGTCGCGGAAGAGGATGGCTCCAGCGCTTGTCGCTTCGACCGTCATTACCCTCGGGTAAGCAACCACCCCTAAAGAGGGTGTCGGACTTGCCGGTTCCCAGCCCGTTTCCGGGACTCTCGACCGATCTGCGCGGCCCGCCCGGAGAGGTATTTGACTCCGAACGAGCACCGGCCCGCTCGTGTGCCGGTAGATGCGTTTTTACGCCTCGGGCGACCACCCACGCGTATCTCCCAACTATGACGTTCGTCACGAAACTCGATTTCGCCTCCGGCGACCGCGACGTCCTCGCCGAGACGGTGGCCGAGCTCAAAACCGACCTCGAACGAAAAGGGACCGAATGTAAGGGCCCGCACGCGTCGCCGGCCGAGACCGTTCGCGTGCCGCAGTACAAACGCCTCCGCCCCGGCGACGAGTTCTCCCCGTGGTCGTACGACGTGTACAAGCGGTCGATGGAGATCCACGGCTCCGACGAGATCGCGCGGGACGTCGTCGCCCGCGACTTCCCCGACTCGATCCACGTCGAAGTCGAGGTCGATCGGAAGAAGCCACTCGGGCATCGACGGGACTGAGCGGCGACAACACGGCTCCCTCTCCGGACAGCGACGATACGACGTATCCCGGCTCGGTGGGTTCGACGGCGTTTCCGTCCGCCACTCGATCTTTTAAGTCCGCTCCGGCTCACCCAGTCGTATGAGCGACACCGTCTCTCTCGACGACCCGTACCGCGAGCTCCGGCGTGATCTCCACCGACATCCCGAGCCCGCGTGGTGTGAGTTCTACACGACCGCCCGGATCGTCGAGGCGCTCCGAACACGTGATCTCACCGAGCTTCACGTCGGTCCCGACGCGCTCGCGGGCGACGAGCGCATGAACGTCCCCGACGACGACGAGCTGGAGACGTGGTTCGAGCGCGCTCGCGAGGCGGGCGCGGACCCCACCCTCCTCGAAACGCTCGCCGGCGGCTACACCGGCTGCGTTGCGGTCGCGGAGCGCGGTGAGGGCCCCGTGGTCGGCCTCCGGGTCGACATCGACGCACTCCCGATACCGGAGTCGACGGACGGTAGTCACGTCCCGGCCGCCGAGGGGTTCCGCTCCGGCAACGAGGGGTACATGCACGCCTGTGGTCACGACGCGCACGCGACCATCGGTCTCGGGGTACTCGATGCGGTTCTCGACAGTGACTTTTCCGGCACGCTCAAGGTGTTCTTCCAGCCGTCCGAAGAGCAGGTCTCGGGCGGTAAGCCGATGGCCGACTCCGGCCACCTCGACGACGTCGACTACTTTTATGCGGTCCACATCGGCCTCGACCACCCCTCCGGGGAGGTCGTCTGCGGGATCGACGGCTTTCTGGCGGTTCGCCACTTCCTCGCGGAGTTCGAGGGAGAGCCGGCACACGCGGGTGCCCGACCCGAGCAGGGACGGAACACGGTGCAGGCGATGGCGGCGGCGGTCCAGAACCTGTACGCCATTCCCCGGCACGCCGACGGCCCGACCCGGGTGAACGCCGGGCTCGTCGGCGGCGGCACCGCGACCAACATCATCCCCGAGGAGTCGTACGTGGAGGGGGAGGTGCGGGGCGGCACCACCGAGCTCGCCGCACACATGTCCGATCACGCCGACCGGATACTTCGCTCGGCCGCCGAGATGCACGACGTCGACGTCGACGTGTCGACGAAGGGCGAAGCGCCCTCCGCGGAGAGCGACGCCGAACTCGCGGACGTTGTCCGGGAGGCCGCCGGGGACGTCGCCGGCGTGACCGAGATCGTCGAGCGTGCGGACCTCGGCGGCTCCGAGGACGCCACGTATCTGATGCGACGCGTCCAGGAGCGTGGCGGGCTCGCCTGCTACGTCGGCGTCGGCACCGACCACCCCGGCGGACACCACACCAGCACGTTCGACGTCGTCGAGGACGACGTACGGGTCGGGATCGACGTGCTCTCGGGGGCGATCACGCGCCTCTCGGCGACGCCGGTCTGACCGACGCCGATCCGACCAACGCTGATCCGACCGACGCTGATCCGATCTCGAGGGCGATCCGCTCGTCCCGTGATCAATCTTCCTCGTTCCGGATCGCCCCGTCCGCGTCATGACGCCCGTCCAATCCGAGCGACGGTTCGCTCAGATCCCGGTCGAATTTCGGGGAGAGTTCGGCGTGAGCTGGGCCGTACCCCGGACGAATCCCGGAAATAGTTCATGAACTGGGGCTCCCTCCGTTCGCCCGTAGATGTCCAAGTATGATCGGCGAACGATACTGAAGACGGCCGGCGGGATCGCGATAGTCGGAACCCTCGCCGGCTGTGCCGACGACCCCGAACCCGAGACCGATCCCGATCCCGACGACGGTTCCGTGGATGAGAACGACGGGATGGACGAAGAACCGGCGGACGACACCGAAGACGGATCCGAGGAGGCGGACGCCGCGCTCCGCGTCGCCCACCTCTCGCCGGACGCGCCCAACGTCGACGTGTACGTCGCCGGCGATCCGGTACTCGAGGACGTCCCGTTCCGTGCCGTTAGCGACTACCTCGAACTGCCCGCCGGCGAGTACCCCATCGAGATAACCGCCGCAAGTGACCCTGAAACCGTCGTCTTCGACGAGAGCGTCGACCTTCCGGCGGGGTCGTTCACGGCTACCGCGCTGGGTGAACTGGCCGACGAGAACCAGCCGTTCGGGATCGACGTGTTCGAGGACGACCGATCGGATCCGGGCGAGAACGCCCGAATCAGGCTCGTTCACGCCGCGCCGGACGCGCCGAACGTCGACGTGACCGTCGACGGTGACCCGCTCTTCGAGGACGTTCCGTTCGGTGCCGCCGGAGCGGTCGAGGTCCCCGCTGACGACTACGAACTCGAAATCCGGCCCGCTACCCCCGACATCGACGGCGACGTCGTCGCGACATTCGAGCTTTCCCCCGACGCAGGGACGGTCTACTCCGCGTTCGCCGTGGGCTATCTCGACACGGACGCGGCACCGGCCGCCGAGTCCTTCGACCTCGAAGTGACGGTCGACGCGAGCTACGAGGGCGGAGATGTCTCGGCCGCCATCGACGACTTCCTCGCGGACGCCCGACTGTACGACGGCACGATCGAGGACCACACGGGAGAGGACGAGGTCGTCGTCGACGTCGGTGCGGGCGACGGGCTCGCCTTCGATCCGCCCGCGATCCGGATCGACGCGGGCGCGACGGTTCGCTGGGAGTGGACCGGTGAGGGCGGAGCACACAACGTCGTGTCCACCGAGGACTCGTCCTCGGACTTCGACAGCGGCGACACCGTTGACGACCCGGGCGAGGTGTTCGAACAGTCCTTCGACGATGACGGCATCCAGCTGTACGTCTGTACCCCGCACCGGGGTGCCGGAATGCTCGGCGCGATCGAAGTCGTCGAGTGAGGTGGCTCGCACATCCGTGCCATGGAGCGCCCGATATCCCGGCGGCAAGAGCTCCGTCCGACGGTAGGTTTAGGCGGATTCGGCACCTCGTGTGACTCATGGAGGCCGTACTCTGGTACGTGCTTACCGGAACCCGGGGCGGCCCAAATCGCGTCCGCATTCTACGAGCGATCGACGAACGTCCGCGGAACGCGAACCAACTGGCGGAGCATCTGGAGTTAGACTACACGACGGTTCGCCATCACCTCGACGTGCTCCGGGAACACGACGTGGTCACGCGCACCGGCGACGGCTACGGAACGGTGTACTACCCCACCGAAGGGGTACAGCGGAACTGGGATCTCGTCGAGGAGATCGCGGAGGGATTACCACTATGATCGGGACGACACGCACGGAGAGTGAGAACGGATGGTAGTAGACTGGATAGACGTCGCTCGCGTCAGCGTGTCGCTGAACGTCGTGATGCTGCTGGGGCTTACGTGGGTGTGGGCCCGGAACTACCTCTCGTTCCGGTCGAAACACACGATCGGACTGGCGCTGTTCGGCGTCCTTCTGCTCGCACAGAACGCGCTCTCGCTGTACTTCTACCTGTTTCACCCGGTGTTGGCGGTGTGGTTCGCCACCGACATGCCGCCGCTGGCGTGGCGAGCGAACATCGTCATCCACGTCTTTCAGACCGTCGCGCTCGCGTTCCTGTTGTGGGTGACGTGGGATTAGGGGACCGACCGGGTGTCCGGAGTCAGTACTTCGGGTCCGCGCCCGTCGTCTCGTAGATCCGATCCATCACCGCGTCGCGCTCGTCAGTCCACCTCGCCATCGCGGCGGGGCTCGTCGGATACGAGTCGTAGTGGTCGAGCAGCTCGTCCGCCAGCGACTTCGTCTGATAGAAGTTCCGGATCGTCCCCCAGTAGCCGAAGCTCTGGACCGCGGCTTTCAGCTTCAGGCCGAACGACATCGAGGTCGACCCCTCGTACAGCGCTTCCGCGAGCTTCTCGCCGGGAAGCGACGCGAGCAGGCCCATCAGGTCGTCGACGTCGACCGCGGTCGCGAGGACGTTGTACACGTCGAGGCCGGCGTACCGGCCGCCGAAGTGGTCCATTACTCGCTTGTTGTACCGCCAGAGGTTCTCCTCGCTGACGTCGCCGTCGGAGACCGCCTTCACCGCCTGTTCGCCGGCGTACTTCCCCGCGTACGCGGCCCCGGCGATCCCGCCACCCGTCGTCGGGTTGACGTGCCCCGCGGCGTCGCCGACCGCCATGTACCCCGGTGCGACCGCCGAGTCGTAGGGTCGGCGCGTGGGGAGCGCCGCCCCGAGCTTGTCTTTCACCTCCGCGCCGTCGAACTCGGGCCGGTTCCGGAGGTCACGTTTCAGCGCCTCGACGAGCTGCATCGGCTCCTCGTTCATCTGGAAGCCGAGGCCGACGTTGATCTCCGTGCTCGTTCGCGGGAAGTACCAGAGGTACCCCGCGGCGCGGTCGGTCGCCTTGAACACGAGCGCGTCGTCCCACTCGACCGGCTCCGGCACCTCGACGACTTCCCGGTAGGCCGAACAGAACTGCGAGTAGCGGACGTTGGTGTCGAACGTCGAGCCCTCGAACTCCGCTTTGTCCTGTAACACCGACAGCGACCCCGCGCCGTCGATGACGAGGTCTGCCTCGTACGTCACCGGATCGCCCTTCCGGGCGGCCTTCAGCCCGGTCACTCGGCCGTCGTCGGTCTGGATCACGTCGTTGATCACCGTGTCGTAGTGGAACTCGACGCCGGCGTCCGACGCGCCCTCGATGATCCGACGGCCGTACTCCCAGCGGTCGATGACCGCGAGCTCGCCCGGGACCGGGATCTCGAGGACCGTGTCTTCCTGTGGGATCTCGAACCGGCCGTGGTCGACACCCGTGTTCGTGAACGCGGGTTCCAACCGGTCTTTTGGGATCGCGTCCGGGAAGTTATCCGCGCCCTTTAGCGCGTCGCCGCAGGCGATGTGTCCCGCTTCCTCTGCGTCCTTTCGCTCGACGATGACGACGTCGAGCCCCTCGTTCGCCATCGTCGCGGCGGCGTAACACCCGGCGGTTCCCGCCCCCGCCACGACGACGTCGTACTCGTCGATACTCATTGTCGTGTCCTGTCGGTCCCGGGGCAAAACTCTTTACTCCCGTTTCGGACCTCCGCGGGCCGACGGAATACGGGCGAAAACGGATTCACTTTACATGTCAGTGGTGTCGCTTAGGCGCGTTCCGCGCTACCGTCCGTGTATGACCGGGCTCGACCACGTCGCCGTCGACACGCTCCGCGAATGGCTCCCGGAGGTCCGTGAGGCTCGAACGACGGAAGCGCTCATGGCGGCGATCGCGCACGACAGGGGGATCGATGTCGACGAACTGGCCGCGTGGTACGGCTGGTCGACGGCGGAGGCGACGGCGACGGTCGACGCGATCGACTCGCCGTCGTTCGTCGCCGAGATCGCCCGCCGCGAGGGTGTCGACATGGAGGCGGTCGCGGCGGAGTCGAACCTCTCGACGGCGACCGTGGTCGACTGGTTCGACGGGCTCGGCGATCGTCCCGTTCCCGAGGCCGCCGACGTGATCCGACGGTACGCGGTCGGCTCCGTCGAACCGCTGACGACCGGGTCACCGTCGACGGTGTATCACCTCTCGTACGACGCGCTCGCGGAGCGCGGCTGGTCGCTCGACGACCCCGACCTCTTCGAGAAGGCGGCCGAGTCGGCTCTCGACCTCCCGGAGTACGGTCGGTTCCTCGTCGAAGAGGACGAGTCGATCCTGGAGGCGGCCGAACGCGGCGGGCGGTCCTGGCCCTACGCTTGCCGCGGCGGGGCGTGTTCGAACTGCGCGGTCCTCGTCGTCGACGGCGACGTGGCGATGCCGGGGCAGTCGATACTCTCCGACGAGCAGATCCGCGAGACGAACGCCCGGTTGGCCTGCGTCGGCGTCCCGGTCACCGACGAGGTCCAGATCGTGACCGGTGTGGGGGACCTCAAGGAGTTCGCCGACCTCCGGCTCCCCTCGCCGATGGACGGGGCGGAACCCTCAGCGTAGGGGCGGGGATAGTGGCGACCGCGCGGACAACGCGGTCGGCGGCGGGCGGTCGCTCGGACTCAGTACCTTATATAGTATATAAGTACCCTGAAACAGGGGTATAGATAGTATATAAATACACGGCCAGTTGGCTGTCGAGGGTGTACGATCGGTGCTCGTCCGCCAGCGACACGATCACAGCGAGTCTCACGTCCCCGTCACCACTCGATCCGTCCTTCGATCAGGTATTCGGTCGGTGTCGGACGCCGCTGAACGGTATATAAGTAGTCGCGAACTCCGCCGAACGGTATATAAATAGTCGCGAACGCCTCCTGAGGCGTAGTTAAATAGTCGCTTCGGCGTCGGCGAGCTCGGCGGCGAGCGCCTCGGCGATGCTTCCCTCGGCCTCCTCGACGAACCGGGCCACCTCCGTGCCGTCGGGCGTCTCGACGACGACGGTGGGGATGAGTTCGACCCCGTACGCGTCGACGCCCGGACCTTCCTTGCCGGACGGCCCCTTCGTCACGGGGAACGATTCGATCCGGTCGTCCGGGACGCCGGCGGCGGCGAGCGCCGCTCCGAAAGCGGGCAGCTGCTGTTTGCAGTCGATACACCAGTCGCCGCCCCACACCTTGAACCGGTAGTCGCCGGCCAGCGCGTCCAGCACGGACTGGTCGAAGGAGTCCGGGTCGACTGACGGGTCGGGATCGAGCGTTTGTAGCGTCATAGGCCCATCTACGTGGGCGAGCGGTATTAACGGCGCGGCGGCGGCGACGATGGCCGGGCCTCGGGAGCCGCGGCGGGTCCGAGCCGGAGACCCAACCGGGCAGCCAAAGCGAACGACCGATCCGGATCGAAACCGACCGGCGGCGTTTGCCGCCGTCCGCGGGGCATTTGAGTCGCCGGCCCCTCTCGAAGCTCGATGGACGAGGACATCCTGGAGGGGCTCGGCTCGCCGCTGGTGCGAGTCGACTCGCCGCCGGGAACGACGGTCGCGGCCAAGGTCGAGTCGCGAAACCCGGGTGGGTCCGCGAAGGACCGACCGGCGCTCTACATGGTCGAGGCGGCGGAGCGCGACGGGTCGCTCCAACCGGGCGACGGGATCGTCGAGCCGACCTCCGGCAACACCGGGATCGGGTTAGCGATGGTCGGCGCGGCCAAGGGGTACGACGTCACGCTGGTGATGCCCGAGGGGAAGTCGCGGGAGCGACGCCGGTTGATGCGCGCGTATGGCGCGAGCGTCGAGCTCGTCGACGGCGACATCTCCGCGGCGAGAGCCAGAGCGGACGAGCTCGAACGCGAGAACGGGATGGTCCAGCTTCACCAGTTCGAGAACCCCGCGAACCCCCGCGCACACTACGAGACGACCGGCCCGGAGATCCTCGATCAGGTCGACGACCGTCAGGTCGACGCGCTCGTCGCCGGCGTCGGAACCGGCGGCACGATCACCGGGATCGGCCGACGCCTTCGCGAGGCGTTCCCCGACCTCCGGATCCACGCGGTCGAGCCCGCCGACAACGCAGTCCTTTCCGGCGACCCGCCGGGCGAGGACGCGTTCCAGGGGATGGGGCCGGGGTTCGTCGCCGACAACCTCGACACCGACCTCCTCGACGCGATCCACACCGTCGAGCTCGGCGAGGCGGAGTCGGAGTGCCGCCGGCTCGCCCGCGAGGAAGGGATCCTCGTCGGCCAGTCCTCCGCGGGATCGAACCTCGCCGCGAAACGGGTCGCGGCCGACCTCCGGGACGCGGGCGAGTACGCGGGGACGGAGCCGCTCGTCGTCACCGTCTTCTGGGACAGCGGCGAGCGGTACCTCTCGGCGGGGACGTTCGACCTCCCGGAATGAGCGGGCACTCCGTCGCCCGCATCCTGCCTTTCAATACGACGCGACCCCGATAGAACCCGTGAGCACGCACGCAACCGCAACCCGGGAGGCGGACGGACCCGATCGTCGGTTCGACGGCCCCTGGCTCCGCGTTCTCGCGGTCGCCGTCGGCGGCTGGACCGTCCTCTACGCGCTCGACTGGCTGCTGTTGGAGGCCGGCACTCCCGCCGGTGCCGTCGTTGGGTTCACCCACGCGTACATCCTCGCACCGCTGGCGACCGCGGCGATCCTACTCGACGCGCTGTCGCTCGGCGAGCGGGGGGTCGCCGATTTCGGCCTGTTCAAGTGGCTTTACGCACTCGTTGCGCTGTTCGCCCCACCCGTCGCCGCGGTATACTACGCGCACCGCGAGTGGCTGAAACCCGCGGACCCGAACCTGTTGGGTGACTCGACGAGACGATGACGGTGGGAGGCGGACCACGGGACGATGACGGTGGGACGATGAGCGGGAAAGTCGAAGAGGACGACGGAGCCGTCGAGAGTCTGTTCGTCGCGTCCGAGAGCGGCGCGGATCCGGAGCCGAAACCGCGGGTAGCGATCGTCGACGGCGGGGTCGACGGTGACCGCTACTGCCGCGGTGACGGCCACTTCCAGCTCGACGCCTGCGCGGTCACGCTCGTCGCGGCCGAGGCGATAGCCGCGGTTCGCGAGGAGACGGGGATCGACGTCTCCGACGGGCGACACCGTCGGAACATCGTCGTCCGCGGGTTCGGTGAGGGGATGGACGACCTCCTCGACGCGGAGGTGCGGATCGGCGACGCGCTGGTCCGACCGACACGCCGCCGACCGCCGTGTGCACACGTCGAAGCGCTCGCCGGGGC
>NZ_JBHSWW010000005.1:0-36708 GCF_042661865.1 Halorubrum tibetense | reverse complement strand
TTACGCTTACCAGCGCTTCGAAGACACTCCAAGACCAGTTCGATCTGATCCGCCGCCATCAGACCAGATCACGCGCCTGTCGATGTGATCGACTGGGTCTGGTACGAGAAGTGGCACTGCCAAGCAGCGACTCCAGAGAATCTCTCTGCTGAAAGGACAAGATTGGTGGCAGAGAGATGTATAAACAGATTTGAGAGGTTCTTAGCAGCAAAAAAAGGTGATTACGACTGTCACTGGACAGAGATCGATGCGGGTCGGCTATCATACGAAGATATCATCCCACCACGATCAGTAACTCCCCAAATTGCCGAAGAGTTCCTGAAAGAACTCGTGAGGAACTATGCTCCTAAGACTCAGCAAAACACGTACGCAGTACTGACACAGGCGTACGAGTGGTGTACCGAATCCGTTGATCCTATTGAGATAGACCCGTTTCAAAAGGTGTATCAGAAACATGCAGTGAAGAACGGAGACTGGTTTCTAGAATCACCGTCTGGCAGGGAACCACACATCATCGATTTATCGGAAGCTCGGAACGTTGTCAGACAGTGGAATCATCCCCTGTGGATCACTGTCCAGCTTCTGCTGGCCAAAATACCAAGACGGGCAGGAGCAGTATCTAACCTCGACTTCGAAGATGTCTCCATCACTCACCCTGGTTGTAACTGGAATGTTCATCCAGATCTCCGACGGTGGGATGATCACATTATTTTTCGATCTGAGAAACGGCAGTCAGACGAAACCCGAAATACCGGCAATAAAACAAAAACAGACAGCAAAATTCCGATCGATGAAGAATTGAGAGATGCGCTGCTATGGTATCTTTGTACCCGTCCGCAGCCGGATTCTCCGTCTGATCCGTTATTTCTCACAACACAGAGCAAAATGCGGTTGAGTGGGAAAATCATCTCAAATAAATTTATTCGAAGGGCCAAAGAACTTGGATATTTCTACGGTCCAAATGATGATGACAATCTTAACCCACATTATTGGCGGCACTGGGGAACGACCCACTACGAGGATCAGTTCGGTGGGGATGCTAACACTCCAGGGAACACATCCATGACTGATTATTTGCGGGGTGACTCCCGAGAAGGAATTAAACAGCTGTACAACAGCTACTCTATTGAGAAGCGGGACACAATTCTCAACGCCATGCCGACTTTCTTAGAGTCGTATGCTGATGATTAATTACTATCCCACGAGGATTCGAGAAAGTGCCCGACGCCTAGTCTGAACGAGCTTGGCTCAGCATGGGATATCGATAGCTCATCGGCGTCCATACCGACAAAAGATTTCACACCCAAATCACCACCATCCTCTTGGATTGTCTGGAATAAACTGTTGTATTCATTAGAAAACTGATATTTATGGGCGAAATCAGATGTGTATGAAAATGTATATAAAATGGTGACGAACTCTAGGAGGTGACTTTCTCCTACGTAGGTCGACACAAGTGTGTTGAGTACGACAGCTTAGTGAGCTGAACGTCGACGGGACGCTCAGTACTCACCGTTCGCTCAATATCTACCTCGACAATCGCTGGAAAAACAGTTCCTACCTCTTTCTCTCCAGACAGTCCGAGCGGATGACGACACGCTTTGTCCGAAACTCCGTCAAGAGGCTTGCTCACGAGGCTGCTGTTCGACCATTTAGGTACACGAGACCGGTGAGTTTGGTCGCGGCGGACCAGAGGATGTCTATCCGCACGTCTTCCGTCACAGCCTCGCCTATCGACTTCTACCTAAAGTTGTAGTCGGTGTTAGAGGCGTTGACATACTTGTCATTCCCACGTCGATCTGGCACGTAACAAGGGCCACAGCCGCCATCGAAGAACACCGGCGTCTCGATATCAAGTTTGCTCCGTCGCTTCAGTAACTGCGGCATATTACTCCTGAGTTCGCTCACGTACGGTTCTCGTCTCGTTCGAAGCGTCCCCCGAGGCGGCCGACGTTCAGTAAGCGGCGGCAGCGAGTCCTTGTTGAGGTCATCAATGGTGAGGATTCGCACATCAAGCACTTGGGCAAGCCACCACGCTTGGGTGGTGACGCCCCACCCGACGACGAGCGCAGGCATCGCCCGCGCGAGCAGCGCCCGGTGAGAGATATCGGCGACCGCATCACGGCCGACGAGCGTCGTGTGCCAGTCTTTACACTCGGCGACGAGGTAATCGGCCGGGTCGTTCTGGAGGTCCGATCTCCGGGCGACGACGTCCGTCTCAAGCCCGAACAGGTACTTATTCCGTGTTGTCTGGTACCCCCACCGCTCGAACGCTTCTGCTGTCTCTCGTTCGAGCCACCGACCATTTGTCGGATCGTGCTCAAGATCGTCGACTGGTTCCTCCTGATCGCCGAGAGCGCCGATTTTCTCGTTGAGGTCATCGAAGAAGTCACCCATCGGTTGAGTCCTCCGTGGCAGCGGCAGCGCGCACGGCCGTATGTTCGAGTGCTGTTGCGATCGCACGGGCTTCCGTCGGGGTGAGTTCGGCGAAGGTAACACCCCAGCTCCCGCCGACGCTGAGCGTGAGTTGTGACGGGTCGTCATCACAGAGCGTCACCTGAATCTTCGCCTCTTCTTGGATGAGCGGACGGTCGCGGACGACGTCAGTTTCAAGATCGATTGCTGGGCGGCTCATTGAGATGTACCGTTTATCGGGAGCATACGCGGTGGGTTGTGAAGCGATGCGATCTTCGGTGGAAATGGTATCGTCATGGTTGATTCAGGGGTGTTGGTTGCGAGCGATACGTCTAGCTGGTGACTCCGGTGCTGGTTGTTGGATAGGTCGTGGCTCGCGTGGACGACCCATACTAGCGTCGCGAGCGCTGCCGGGTACTCGTCAGTCAAAGTCGATTCTATGTGTCGGACGAGAGTTTCAAGCCCCCGCGTTGAACCGGTGTACATGGGTTCGTGCGTGTTCACGGAACCCCCATATGGGCCATCTATTGGCACGGGTCGGCCAGCATCTTTTTTCGCACAGTGCGTCGTCATCAACGGCCGATGGGGTCCGTGATTATAGCATGTGTATTGTGAAGTATTAAATATTAGCCTATGTAGGCTATTTATTGGCTCAAATAGTCTATTCAGGAGACACAACCCCTGTAACTAACAAAGTCTCCATTGGATATAGCAAAAATGCGGCCTACTCCGGGATGGATGACGATGACTGACCTAGTCATCTTGGAGTTTCTCAACGACTACAACCTAGAACTCGCCCCGAAGCCTCTCTACCGGAATTTAAATCGACACGGGCACAACATCGGGTACTCTACAGTACGGGGGCGGTTGCCAGAATTAGCCGAGAAGGGGCTCTTAGTGAAGGACAGTGACGGATACTACCAGCTATCTGATCTCGGTCGAGAGTACCTTACAGGCGATATCGACGCAGATGAGTTGGAAGATGCGTAACAGTCGATTTCGATAATCGCTCACTGGTCGTCGCTTTCGTCGCCCCCAGCCTCATCATCTGGTAGTTCTGCCGCTCTTTGGGGCTGATCGCGGTCAGTCATCGTCGACCTGCTCGATCAACTCTGTCACTGGTAGGCCTTGTTCGTTGGCGACCCCTCTGGCGCAGCCCTCGCTGGGTCTGGAGTCGCTGTCCTCGCGCTGTACCTCGGTACGCTCGCCGTGAACCCCGCAAGGTTCGCGCTCATCTACGCGACGGTCGAGTACCGATGATACGGTGTTCTGTAGGTGTAGGCCGGCTTGAAATTACAGTCTCGGTACTACAGACCGTCGGTATTTGAGCACGTGACGATACTCTGATCCCCGTAGCGCGACAAGACGTGGTCTCCCAGAATTCTTTGAGTCACCGCTTGATGCGGACATCGAGTGGCTCCGAATCCATCTTGATGACTTCTAACTCAATCAGCTGCTGAAACAGGCGATCGAACGCCGACTGAGCGGAGAATACCTCCAGATTACCGACGATTCAGTGTAACTATACGGACTTTCCGCGTTTCTACATAAGAGCGACAGTTCTTAACCAACAATCTCGGTACGGATCTCCAGAGTACTGGCCGTCCACAGTAGCCACCATAGATCAGCATTTTTCAAGAACAAGACCCCCAGTCAGTAGATCACCTATGGCTGCTGCTTGGAGGCTCTAAAAACCACGTAAAAGCAGTAGTACTACTCGCCAACATCGACAACCGTTGCCTCTTCAGGCAGCGTAATCTCGAGGTTGCTGGCCTCCTGATCAATCGCCTTGGGCATCGTCCTCTCATCATCACCGAGCAGTTCGGTGAACTCTTCGTTCAAGACCGTGTCGGCGTCAGATGGGGCTTTGCGACTCAATCTCGTGTTAGGTTTCACTCTAACACTTATCGGTATTGTCTCCCTCACCACAGGTGTGGATGAGCGATGACGTCACCGTACTCGAAGATGAGATTGAAGCCTACGCCGACGGGACTGTCGCCCGGGTACGCGTACTCTCAGTCCTACCTCAGAGAAGTTTGAGGAGGGCATCAACTACGCCTATCATTACGGTGAAGCCGGCGCAGAAGATCCGATCATTCGGTTCGACAATCATCACGGCGTCCACGAACTCCATATGGGCTCGGAGACGTTCGAGATCGACTATCCTGGACTCGTCGAGATATTCCGTGCGTGGCGAGCGGCGCTGCCCCCAGAGAAACGAACCGACTGGTAACCTCCCAAGCACGCTGATCGACGCACGATCGCAACCCCAGCCCCACCCCACAACATCATGACCCGAACACTACACGTCCAGATCAAGTCCGCGGATCGCAGCGGCCTCGAGGAGCGGCTCGAATTGATCGACGCCGGCGACGACGTCGAACCCGGTGAGCCGACGCTGTCGATCGAGGACCTCGAGACGTTTGGTCGCGTCTTTCGGTCGACCAACCTCGAACTCCTCGAAGCAATCGTTGAGCACGAGCCAGAGAGCATCCGTGAACTCGCTCGCCTTGTCGACCGGAACCCACCGGAGGTCCTCGACAACGTGAACGAGCTCGCCGACTACGGGCTCCTTGAGTTCGAAGAGAACGGCAGCGCAAAGCGCCCGGTAGTGTGGTACGACGAGATCGACGCGGACCTCCCGCTCACATCGGCGTCGGGACCGGAGCGCAAGGCGAACGCCTGAGCGCTGAGACAACGATGGCTGACGACGTCGATCCCGAGAATCCTCGGCCCTACGGGCACTACCATGTGGATCGAGATGCCGACTGGTTCTACGTCGACGACGACCTGGCGTCAACGATTGCCCTCGGGCCTGCGACCGACGGCGAGCCGGGTGACGATTGGGTTCTCACTCTCTCGGCCGCGACGTCGGAAGAGGATCCAGCAACTGCCGAGCGCGTCGCTGTCCGCCTCACTCCGTGGGCCTTACATGAGCTCTACACCGAGGCGAAGAACCTCTCGCCGGACGCCCGTCAGGCCGGCCACAGTGCTGAATGTGGGCTCTGTGGAGAGCAGGTTCCACTCGATCGGGCGTGGCCTGACAATCGAAAAGAGCCCTGCCACCCAGACTGTTACGCTGAGGCGTTCGGTGCGCCCCCATGGTACGATGGCCAGTAGGTAGATTTCTACGAGAACTCCGCGGTGACAGCCTTATCCAACACTAAAGCGTGAATCTCCAGAGAAGAGATCGTCATCAGTGACCGCTATCTGGCCGTTCTGAGTTGTTTTTGAGCATAGAACCGCCAGTCAGTAGATCCAGCTGTAGCCGTTGCTTAGTGGTGCTGAAAACAAATCGAAATAGTAGTGCTACTCGTCGACGTCGACGATGGTCGCCCTTTCAGGCGGTGTGATCTCGAGTTTAGCAGCGCCGCGCTCGATCTCCTGGGGCGTCGCCCCCTCAGCATCGGCGAGCAGCTCGGTGAGCTCCTCGTCCGAGATCATGTCGGCGTCGGGGGGTTCCCTGCTCATACCACGTTCTACTCGGTGTGAAGGATAAACGTAGGTGTCGACCTCCGGTAGGTCAGTTCTCCCGCTCCCACCATTCGTCTATTTCTTGTGCGCCGATGTCGACGGTTGCGGTGACCCCGCACGAACAGTGGATGCCAACGGTGCCGGGATGCGTCGTGATCGGGCCCTTCTCCTGTCCACAGCCCGGGCAGTTGACGCGGAAGATATCGCCCATACACACCGATCCGTGTGGTCCGGGAAAGCCGCTCTGCTCAGTCTTAACCAACAGTCGGTAATCCGATGGCTGATCGTTGGTTAAGATCGAAACCGCAGGACGATGAGGGTAATGGGGTCAGTGTTCTAGATAGTCTTTCTTATCTCGAAATATAGCACTATTAACCCCGGAAGCGTTGTTTCCGGCGCTCTCATACCTCCGAGGAGGTCGATCCTTCTGCCTCGAAGCAGGGGTAAACACGCCTCGATCCGATCCATTCGGAGGAACTCCCCGTTATGGAAGTGTAGTATATCGTATCTCGCTATAGAAAGTTTGTGGCCGTGGAGTTGCGAATGCCGGTCAAAACGTTCACGGGATCGACTCTATTCGTACCAGTACCCGATAGAAATAGCCGCGATTACGCTCTAATAGCTATCATAGAGACAGAATTATTATACTAAACAAACTTATCGGTCGAAATCTATCTCAGCAAAGAGTGATGCCTCTCGGGAAGGGCTAACCCAGACCGAGCTCTAAATGAGTGTGATCAGCTCTTTGTCCAGCCAATCAAGGAACCGACTGAGTGTGATTCTGGGCTTCTTCCGGGTTTCAATGACCCCAATGCGCTCTTGTGTGAGGAAATCGACTAACAACCACATATTGTAGATCACACACCCGAAGGCGAAATGGAACCACCGTACTCCGAACTCCTTCGAGGTAGTCCACGCTGCTGCGTTCTTGATCGACGAGTACGAGTTCTCGATCGCTCCACGGTCACTGTACTGTTCAATCTGCTTTTTCGCCCAGCGCCGATCGAGTGCGACCTCGTCACTCACATCGAGACTGGTGATAAACGGCTGTGGCGATCCCTCTTCATGGACATCATCATCTTCCGCTGGGGGTAACACGGCAACGGTCGTATGTACCGTGTGGTTTGAGACGCCACCCTTCACTGCACCGTGCATGACGAAATCCTCCTCGACATACAGCGGGGTGTCATTCGGTTCGTGATACCCCTGCTTCACTTGATCAAACCGGTCACACATTGGTCCAATTCGATGCTGATCTTTCTGAGCAGGGATCACGTAGTCCAACCCCTTGTCAGTGAGCGTCTGAATCACGTCTACAGCGTGGAATTCCCGATCGGCATACACCATCTTGATGTCGACATAGTCTTCGGCGATCGAGAGAAGTCGCCGTGCAACGTCCCCGACGTAGTAGGAACTATCCTTACCGGGATAGGCGTCTGTCGCGGCGTAGTCCGTACTCCCAAGCGGACACACCCCAACGACGTAGTGGGTGTTCTCGCCGACGATCACGACCGTCGCAAACTTGTGACACCAGGTGTATCCCTTCCCCTCTGGTGCGCCCTGGACCCATTTCATCTCGTCGCGATCGCCATAGTAGGCAACATACGTGATGTCCAGTGCGACTTTCGCCCGAGTGCCAAATCGTGAGCCGTTCCCGTGTTCAAGCTCCCTGATTTGGGGCTTCGCGCGTGTGTAGGTCTTTCGGAGAGCGAAATTTAGCACAGTCGCGATGTCCTCGATAGACATCTGCTTGAGGGCTTCCAATAGCGTCTCACCAGATGGACCGTCCTCGTAGAACGGGTCATCAACAGCGGGATCTGGATTTTTCATGTCACCCAGCTTCTGTCCCGAACCGTGTGCCGCCTGCTGCTTGATCGATGCGATTGCTTCTAAGACGAGTAACTCATCGTCGTCGTAGATCGCATCATCCGAGCGAGAGAGTGAGATTGAAGGGATGGCTACTGATTTCAACTCATCAAGCACTTCGTGGCCCTTCTTCCGCAGCAGGCGTTGGACGGTTCGATTTGACAGCGACTGTTTGTCCTCGCCGTCCGCTGTTTTGAGAAGATCATTCCCGATTGGTGCGCCTCGTTCAGCTACAAGCAGGCGGATCTCTTCAGCACCTGATTTGACGACCGTCTGTAACTTTCCGAATCGGCTTTCAAGCCGGACTGGTTTGCAGCTACTTTCTGAGGGGAGATTATCCATCTCGAATCCAAATGCACGGGCGAGTTCCGGTCGGTCAGAGAGGCGTTCTGGGATTCCTGACAGGGATTCATGCTCGACAGTTGCCCACAGATACGCCAGAAACATTGGCCGAAACGGAAGTGACGAACTCCACTCAGGGTGTGCGTCCCGTAGCGTATAGCGGCTCACGTCCAGTTCGTTCGCAAGTGTGATCCAGTCAGTATCTGCAGTAAAGACATCATCAACTTGCTTTGTCAGCCCACTTTGAACCCGACTGTTCTCATTGCTCATCGGCTCTCACCGCCGATAGACAAAAATGAGCTGTCAACAGCCCAGTTGAGTGAGGACATTAGTATCGATAGTAGATTCATTTTGAACTTAACTGCTAGCGTGTTGTTTCCGAAGTTTCCGGAATAACCTTTGATACGGAGAGTTAAATACAAAATTCGCATACTACCGTTCGTCTCAAACAGTAATACATAGAATATTTGGATATATCCTGAATGCCAGTATAATTTGAACTAATGTACAAGGTGAATAGCGCTGCATCACAGAACAGTAGGTAATGCCAGATGATATCCGCGATACAGCGCCCAATTTAGAGGATGTGGATTACGATGAACTATCGGAATTTTTTGAGAAGAAGGGCGCAGTTGAGTTGATCTCTCTTCTTGATGGTGAAGGGTATCGATTCGACGAAATCGACGATTTACTGGATGTGAGCCGTGGGTATCTGAATGATCGCCGTGACGAAGCCGTCCATCTCAGGCTGATTGTTCCTGACCAAGCATACCGAGATGACTCCGTCCGCCGTGTGTGGACTCTTACAACGCTGGGCCACTACCTCCGACAGCGGATGCGCCATCTCGGAGTGACAGAGAGCCACGAGCGACTCATCACTGCAAGACGTGAATACGAAGACCGCAAGAGTGATTTCCTGGAGTGGGTTGATGATCCAGAGTCAATCGAAGCATACGCTGAAGATCTGCGAACTGGCAATCAGGTACATCCAAAAGAGTTGCCGCCTAAGTTACAAGACCTTTTTCGTCGAGTAGATGACGACCATTTCTAATTCTTCTTGAGCTGTCGGTAGAGCTTTCGGATGGTGGGTCTGTTGAAATATTCAGCACGTGACACGATCTGAACTGGCTTCGGTCAGTGCAGTGAATTTACCTTGTACCTAAAATGATAGATGATTATAATCGCACTTATTGAGAGTATGACTACACAAACCATTGACAAAGCGAATATTTCATCAGGATCATCCCCCAGGAGAGCGCCCACTGTAATCGCAACGAGTAGAATCGCTATCGACCCAATACTGCCGGCTACACGAACAAATAAATCTTCATTCATATCTTATCTACCTGTTGAGCAAATTCTTGACTATGCTGAACCAAATCATGTTAACGCCCCAAGCGATAAAAAAACGATGAGTATTGATTCAGAGCAAATAAACGGAACAGAAAGCTCGCATCAAATCTATCCTCCGAGATTGTGCGACTCCCAGCAAAATCACTGACGGCACGTTTCTTGAGCAGATGGCCGAAAGTCGATGAAATCAGAATCAATAACAACATTAATTCCAAAACAATTGATCCCATCTGTATCCCCAACGATCTCGAGGAAATCCTCCGTCGAGTACGACTCAGTCTCTGTATCAGCTAGGTCGATTATCACCTCATACGGAGTTTGCGTTCCTAGCCAGTCTTCGTCGATAAGAAGTTCACCAAACGAAGTGTTACTCTTCCAAGCGGCGAGCTCGTGGGCCTGTTCATACACAATTTCGCTATCTCGTTCCACAGCCACGGCGACCTCCACTTCTTGAGTGCGCTGGTTACGGAGGTAGAGGCTATCAAGTCCTGGTGGAGAGGGTTCCTGACCTGGGAGGCTGGTACACCCTCCTGTTACTGAAAGTCCCGCTAACGCCAATAGACGCCTTCGTGAACATGTTATCAAACTTTTGTCCATGCTAAAACACTCGAAAAGAGAGTTATTAATTGTACTGGATAGAAGTGTAGATGAAATCTCTAGTAATCGGAGGGAGCTGGCTTGTTCAGACGCTCTCGGAATCGCTTGCTGCGAGGTTCATCCATTTCAGACTCGTCCCGTTCGACAACCTCAAATCCATCTCTAGAGATCGGAGATTCTCTCACTATGTAATCAAGTTTGACTTCCTCAGAGGCCGCCGCTGACGTGATCGTTTCTTCTTGCTTACGCACGTCCTCAATTCCCAGTTTCTCTCGGGTCTCTGGGCTCATCTTGGACGGATCAGACTCTAGCTTATCTGGCGAAAATCCAGGGTCTCCACTACTACCGAAGAAATCTAGTTCACCTTCGAGATCCTTCCAGAGGGTGGTTGCAGTACTATCGTGGTGACAGATACCCAGTTTAACATCAACAACAGGAGACACTTCTTCAGTTTCGAGTTCGACACGATGGAAGAATGCGCTTTGTTTCCAGGGGTTTGGTGATGTGATACTAAATGCCATATCACCATATTCGAACCCGCCACCGAAGATCTCGAACCCGTCTGGCCGCCGCCCGAATTCTTCCCTAAGGGCTTGACCAACAGCAAGGAACCAGCTCATTCCAACACTTACTGTTCCGATAGCTGCTTCCAGAAGCGGCGCACCCCAGTCTGGGATACTACCGTCATCATCACCGGGAAGATGACCATGCTTGTCTCCTTCAGTAGACGGTTGGATATCGCCGTCTGACGTTTCCAGCTTGTAGTGTTGTCCATGAACGTGGCCGCCCAGTACTCCAGACGATTCGGACGAGGCTCCACCAGACACTGAGAAAATGTGGAACCATTTGCCTTTCTGAGACGAATAGCCTGATTCCTTCCAATGAATGGAAGCAGCACCTTCAAGCTTATCAGCACTACCAGCTGGATCTGGAAGTTCGAGTTGCTTTGTCTGAACCTCTTCTTGGGGACAACTGTCTGTACAATCCCAATCCTCATCTGCTGCCCCAGAGGTGCTACCTGCGATGATTCCGGGGATACTCACTGAACCTGCCCCAACAGTTCTCATTACTCGACGCCGACTTACTGGAACTTTGCTACTATCAGTAGGATCGTTGGAATTCGTCATTCCAGCCAAATTATCTGAGGTTTAATACTATTCTTTAATGGATGTGATTTTGAATACTGTCTGAACATATAATCAAGAATTGAATAGACCTCCCGCCGCAAAAAGTGATTTTTCGGTCTGTGCTTCGATGATAATCCACTGCCCACAAACCACTCCAAAGCTCAGATCGTGGTTCCGTATTCGCTGTTCATGCCAACGAAACCAAGCCGATCGCTAGGCAGACTAATAGAATACAGTACCAAGACAGTCCAACTCTATAATTGTATTCAAACCTTATTCATTACACTTATAGAGGTGGTAAACCACTCTTACTGTAATGAAACCCGCTGAGTTCGAAGATGGACCTGGTCAGATTGAGCCCTACAACGGGCTCCCCTGCTACAATCCGACAAGCCTTCCTCCAGAACTCGAATTTACCGAAGCGATTCTAGAGGCCCACGGCGATGCTCTCTACGCACTGGGCCAACTCTCGACCCTTCACGACCACATCGAGAACGAGAATCTCTTGCTCGCTCCTTTCGTGGTTCGGGAAGCCGCGATGAGCTCGCAGATCGAAGGCACCTCAGTCACCGTCTCAGACATCATCCTTCACGAACCAGATGAAGACCCTGAACGGTCAGCAGCATCCGAGCGCGACATCCGAGAAGCGTACAACTACGTCGAGGCCATCCAGATGGGGTTCGATCGGCTCGAACAAGGTGAGAATATCGACCGCGATCTTCTCTGTGAACTCCACGAATCGCTCCTGCTCGATGTTCGTGGCGAAGACAAGCGCCCCGGCAACATCCGAGATACCCCAGTCATCATTGGCCCAAACCAGAATCCCGAGGACGCACAGTTCATCCCTGCTCATCCAGCCCATGTTCCGATGCTGCTCGACCAGCTCATCGCGTACAACCGAATGGAAAACTACCCGCCCCTCATTGATATTGTCCTCTCACACTACCAGTTCGAGACAATCCACCCGTTCCGTGACGGGAATGGACGACTCGGACGACTCCTCATCATGCTCCAGTTGTACGACGCTGGCTTGCTAGATGAGCCGTACCTGTACTTGTCTGCGTATTTCAACCGGAACCGGAGTGAGTACTTCGAGGAACTTCTGAGCGTCAGCAGGGACGGTACGTGGGAAGAGTGGGTGCTGTTCGCGTTGACTGCGATCGGTGAACAGGCTCGCGACGCCTACGAGTGTGGTCAAGAGCTCTTAGAACTTCGAGCCAGATATCTCGAGCAGTACGACGGGTATCCAGCTGTTCGCGACGTCGTCACCCACCTCTTTGAGGAACCGTATCTACAGGCGAATCGCGCTCAAGAAGCGACGGGTCGATCGATGAAAGCCGTCTACAACGCGATCGATATGCTCTCAGAGGATGGGATCATCGATGAAATTACTGGAAAAGAACGCGGGAAGGTGTACCGAGCCCCAGAAATTCTCACGATCGTCGAAACACCGTAACTCGATAGGGCTTAGCTTTCTGAATGAGATTGGTTAGTCATCTTATCAACGACAAGCTTGATCAGGAACACAACAGTCACGGCAAAGGAGATATGGAATACAACGAATAGCACGCCCCCACCGAGCGTCATAGGCACGTAGTACGTGACAAACTCCAGCGGCGAAAGCAAGTATCTGGATACGAGGTTGACATTCTGGCTGCTAGTTTGCGTGAAGATTGGACGGTACCACGGGTACAGCCACACTACTAGCCAAACCGCTGCCACCTCCTTGTTGAAGACGTGGTTTTTCAAAGAGTTTCTATCAATCATCTGCTGTATTTCTGTCAGGATATATTCCACCTCTACGGATTCCCCACTTCTGAACTAACTTCGGATTCCCGTTGACGTCCCATCCGGTAGTATATTTCACGGAGAAGTATGCATACGAAGAGACCTATCGAAACGGCAACCGTGATCACCCCACCAAAGAAAACGCCACCTTCGGTCGAAAAGTATGCGTACAAACTCCCAGACCCGACGATAAACGTGATCACAGCAGCGATACCTACGATCGTATTGATGAGAGTACGCTCACCGTAAAGTGAACCAGCGATGACGACAGCAGCAAAGAGTATCGGAAGGATCAGTGTGAAGAATATACTGGATGCTGTGGACGTATACAAAGAGTACAGGTACACCTCGACAAGGAATGACACAACCACTATCGCTCCAACAAGCAACTCACCCATCCAAATCTTTGATTTTTTGGCCATATCTCAACGATGAACGTTATTTCACTTTAACTTACGGTCCGAATATCAACTCAATTTTTGACTATATGCTCATTACGTGATCAAGCCTCCAACCAAACACCAAATCATCGATATATAAAATATGGTCAATAACTAATGTAAATACAGGTGCCATATATTGTATTTTCGCAGTGACAATGGTGAAAGATACACCCAACAAGTCTGGTAGTGGTATAGTCGACATCGAGCGTCGAAGTAGCCTGAAAGCCATCGGGGGTACACTCGGCTTGATCGCCGGTGGTTCCCTGAGTATCGGTTCCGTTGCAGGAGAGAATGATCCGGAACCCGGTATTTCTGTTCGAGACGCAACGAAGGTTGCTCAGCAAATAGTGAAGAAAGCTTCTCAGAAAGAAGCCTACCGGGGATTTACTGAAGCAACCGTCAAAACACCTGAACTGTACTACTCTCTGACTGGGAGAAGGTCAGACACCGATGTGGTCCCGTCTGTGTACGTCTTCCCAGTCGTGGACGGCAACGATCATGTTGGGCATGTGACGACAGGAGCTCAGGAGAAGATGCCACCGGTTGTGGAATACGGTACCGATCCTGCACCACATCTCGAAACGGAACAGACACTATCTCAGGACGGACTCTCGCCTTCCTCAGAACGTGAGTATCTCTTCCAAGGGCCACTCTCGTTCGGTATCAGTGCCATTGACGAGACGACTGGCGAGGAGTATTTTGTCAACCTCGTGAGTAGGTTGACGCAAAAGCTCGAAGACACGCCAAAAATCAATCCTAGCACTGACCATACTGAAGGTTGGAATACACTCACCAACCCCGATAAAGCAGATCTCAGTGATGTCGAGCCACTTAACAGTGGAAGTATTACTGACGTTCCAAACTGGACGGACACTGGCTACAGTAACTGGCCAGGCTGTACGCCGATCGCGGCAGCAATGTGTATCGGATACCATGAATCCTTCCCCAACCGGACTGACATCATCGACGGCCTCAATGATGAGATGAATACGAATCCAAACGGGAGGACTTGGCCCCACAACATGCCGAGTGGTATCGAAGGATACGACAGTTCATACTCCGCGTCTAACAACTACACTGGTCGACCAGCTGCGGCGAAAGGTGGTGTAGACAGTAACAATCCACCATTCGTGAATACTCTTGGCGACAAGGAAGCCGGGAAGACTGACGTTGTATCTGATGAAGTGTCGCCATCAGATTGGGACGTTCTGGTCGGCCATTCCGAAACCGTTGTAGGGTACGAGGAAGAGGGATCGTGGTCAGGAACTGATCTTTACCTAGACACTCACAATACGTGGGGAAGTACAAGAACGGTCCTAGTGGGCGATTACTGGGATACGTACATGATCACCACTGTCGAACCGTAGCATCAAAACCGCACAGCCTTTTCTACATATTTATGACAAATAATATCTGTTTGGTGTTCTCAAGGATTTATCTATAGCAGTCACGGCACCTAATAAGCCAGTTTCTAGTTGTTCTGATAGAAAAGAAAGTCATTGGCGGCATGTTTCCTGAGCCGCTGGCCGAAAGTCAATAAAATCGGAATCAATGACAACTGTGATTTCAAAACAATCGAACTCATCCGTATTCCCAACGATCTCGAGGAAGTCCTCCGTCGAATACGACTCAGTACCGGCACCACCAAGATCGATTGTCACCTCGTACGGGGTTTGTGCTCCAAGCCACTCTTCTTCGATGAGAGCTTCACCGAACGGAGTATTTCTCTCCCAAACATCAAGCTCGTGGGTCTGTTCGTACACAATCTCACGATTGCGCTCCACAGTCACCCCACCGCCACTTCTTGAGTTCGTTGGTTGCGAAGATAGAGGCTGTCAAGCCCCAGTGGAGAGTATTCCTGACTTGAGAGACTGAGACACCCTCCAGTGACTGAAACCCCCGCTAACGAGAGTACACCCCTTCGTGAATACGATAGTAGGTTCAGCGCGGGGAGGATGTCAAGGCGATATAACAAACTCTGCGTACGGGCTCCAGTCGATATCGTATTGGAGGTCGTTTTCATCGAGCAAGTCCGGTGCCCGGAACATCGCCACTCCCTTCGCGTACCGCCGTTCCCCATCTCCAGCTCCCCGAAATCCTCCGTGGAATTCGAATCCGAAGTTCTGGAGGTCGATCCCACTGAGAGGTTCTAGGGTGCCTTTGCAAACCTCGACCGTTTGAGACATACTCATGTACGCACCGTTGTAGCTAGCTCCGATTTCGAGATCCACATCACTACAATTGGTATCGTACGTTTTGTCAGGGTCCCACTGGGTGATGTTCCAGTCATTGTCAGCAAGCTCCACCTCATGTGAGAGTTCTCGAACAGCAGGTGCGCTTCCCTCAGGATCTCCTGAAGACCAGAATGCTAAGTAGTACAGGTAATTCCCATTGTCATCTTTTTCGTCACCGCGGTAGAAGTGTAAGAAGTGATCCGCGTACCCAAGAGGAATTCCACCCGGATCTGAGTCAATTGGGCCACCCGCTGACAGACTGTCGATGTAAGTTAAATCGTTGTAATCGACATCGATCGTTTGAGTAGTGCCTGGTGTATTGCTTGCTAGTTTGATATCATCCTCATCAGGCTGCCAGCTGCCCGAACGAACATTGTCGTCATCAGGCTGGCCAGAACTGTTGTCTCCTTTTGCTGCGCTAACAGTACCACCCAGCCCAAGGACGCCGAGGAAAGCCGAAGTCGATTTCATCACAGTTCGCCGATCAACCACTTCTGTATTTGGAGACATATTCCGGTCGAAGAGTAGACCCAAGCTGTATTTACATTAATTACTGATGCGATTTAATACAGTAATAAGACAAATCAAGGCCTGATCAAATAATCAGGAAATGAAAAATCTGAAACGCAATAATGTTTTACACAGAGGAGGATAATTTGGAAGATATGACGAAATACATGGCCCTCTGGTATATCTCGACTACAATCATTCTACTTGATAACGCCCTCAATGGAAGAAGTGTAATATTACTCAGTGTCTTAGCTGGGCTGATTGGTGTCGGTGCGTACAAACTCAAAAGCATCCAAAGCGATCAAAGGATTGTAATTGCGACCATCTCGCTGACGGCAGTTATCCTCGCAGGACTCGTCGTCCCGATTGGGGTAGCCGAATTATCTCGGAACTTTGCCTTACGAGATCAATTCGTACTATCAGTATCAGCCCTCGGTATCGTCGTGATCTTGGGATCAGCAATTGAGTTGACTAAGCGAATTAGAGCAACGTAAGCTTGACCGCCCCCGAACCTGAGAACACAAGATGCCCTCCATTCCAGTAGCCCGCACTGAATACCGTCGCTATCTTCGTAGCAAGACACCGTGGATCATCCTCGGTTGCTTCCTCCTATTTAGCCGGATGGCGGTTCAACCAGAATCTCCGGAACTCCAACTCCTCGATGGCGCAGCCGCCCTTGTCAATGCACAAGTCGCAGCCACAATTGTTATCCCGTTCGCGGCGGCTGTAATCGGCTTTCGTGCGATCACTCAAGAACGCGAATCCGGGACCGCCCGAATAATTCTCGGTACCAAAACCACACGCCCGCAATTCGTCCTAAGTATTGTCCTCGGACGCGGAACAGCTCTGCTTGCCCCAGTCGTAGCTGGGACCCTTCTCGTCACCGCCTACGACGTCTTCCAGTACGGCCAATTCTCACCACTGTTGTTCCTGGGCTTTCTCGCCCTTACAACGATCTACGTGTATGTGTGGATGGGGCTCATCGTTGGCCTCTCCGCAGCGAGCTCGTCGACGACCCGCGCAGTGATTCTCGGGACGATCGTCACACTCGCGCTAACGCTTTGGAACGATGTGACACTGGCAGTCCTCTGGCAACTCATCACAGGTACAACACCTGGACCGCAGATGGATCATCAAACAGCATTTCAGATTGCAGGTTGGCTGTCGCCCCTCAGTGCGTTTCAGGTCCTCACAAACTGGCTGCTCGGCGTTCCAGTCGGCCCCGGTAATGCCGTCGCCCAGATATCTAACGCCCTCACTGAAACTGGAGAACTCGCGACGACGTCGCCGCCACTCTCAGCGTGGTGGGGATTCAGCTTCCTGCTCGGCTGGCCGATACTCTCCCTCCTCGGTGGCATCACAGTTTTCCAGCGAAGCGATCTCGCGGCCCGTAGCCAACTCAAGATACTTCGAACGCTTCAACAGGTTTCTCCCTCACTTCCTCGAGTCGAGAGTCGACTATTCCCCCGTCTCACCGGAAACAGTGGCCTGATTGATGCGCTCCCGGGGTCGTGGCAACCGCTCGCCCGTCGTGAATTCCAGCGGCTCATTCGTACCCCACTCGTCTGGGGTGTCGGCATACTCGTGTTCGTCGCTGGAACCCTCAGTCTCTCACCCGCAATGTACGTGCAGGACGCACTCGGGTCTCGTATGCCGCTTGTTGCCCTACAACGACCGCTCACGTTCATCGGCGGTATCGGCGTGCTGTTCGGTACGTTCCGTTCGGTAAATCACGAACGTGATACGGGCGCAATTCGGTTCACCGCAGGCACTGCTATCTCACGAATGGGGACACTCATCGGGTTTTCGCTTGGTCGAGCAGGTGCCTTCGCCGTTCCGATCGTCGGTGGGATCGTCCTGACATGCCTGCTAGCAGTACCCCAGCATGGCATTGTTCCGCTTGGTATACTCGCCGGATTTCTGGTGTTCGCAGTCTTCTTTGTGACCGTGATCGCTGGGATTGGCGTCTCGATCTCGACGATTTTCCAAAGCCAAGCCATTGCCGGATTCACGATTCTCGTCTTTGTGGGCGTTCAAATTGCCTGGTTCACGGTTTCAAACACTCTCTATAGCTTAATCACAGGAGTGAGCACAAATGGACTCAATCCGCCGAGTGACCCGCTATATCTATTTCTCCGATGGATACCTCCGCTACGACTCCCGAACGTTGTGACGAATGCAATCATCGGCGTTCCGAACTCCGCAGCGCCGGCCTCGTCTGTAATTCGAGAATTACAACCAAACCAGTTCTCAAATATCGTTGTTGCACGATTAGCCTACGGAACTGACGTTCCAACTTGGTATCTCCATCCGTCAGCCGCACTCGGACAACTTCTCCTGTGGCTCATCCTTCCATTAGGAGTTGCACTCTGGATTTACCGCACGCGAAACATCGATTAGCTGAGTTAACTGTCGGTGGCGAGTTTGACGAAAGCATCCTCGATTGTGCCTTGTTCGATATCGAACGACTGGATGTTCACTCCTGTATCATCTAATGTTTCGAGGACACTGTAACAGGCCGTCCGAGGACACGTCACCACAATCTGGCCAGCATCGTCGGAAACATCCTTGACACCAGCAAGCTCCCGGATCGCTTGTGTCGACGGGCTATCGCTATCAGTATCGATACGAAGCTGGGTTTGAACACCAGCCAGATCACGGAGGTCTTTCGGCGTTCCTTCAGCAATCAATTGACCGTTGGAGAGTAAGCCAACGCGATCACAGATTCGTTCTACTTGATCGAGAACGTGGCTAGAGAAGAAGACAGTAGCGCCACGCTCGCGCTCAGCAGTAACGACTTCACGAACTAGTCGAACACCGTACGGGTCGAGTCCTGAGAAGGGTTCGTCGAGGATGAGAAGATCTGGTTCGCCTGCGATTGCCATCGCAAGTCCGAGGCGTTGCTGCATTCCTTTCGAGTATCCCCCAGCACGCTGGTCGACAGCATTTCCGAGTCCAACACGCTCAAGGATTCCTTCAGGGTTCCCTGTAGCGCCGTTTGCATCAAGGATGTAAGCGACGTGTTCGCGCCCAGTAAGTGTACTGTAGACGCCGAATTGGTCAGGAAGGATGCCGGTGCGAACGTGAATCTCACTTGCGTCTTGCTGGGCGTCAAGTCCAAGTACGGTCGCTGTTCCTGCTGATGGACGGGTATAGTTCATCAGCATATCGATAGTCGTGGATTTTCCTGCACCATTCGGTCCGAGGAATCCATATATTTCACCGTCTTGGACTACAAGGTCGAGTTCTGTAACGGCTGACTCGCCATTGTATCGTTTTGTGAGTTCTGTTGTGTTGATTACAGTCATTTCGATTATTCGGAGAGTGGCTGGTGTCAGTTGTTGGCTGGTCGTGTGTTCTTCTGGAGGGCCACACGACTAGTACTAAGAAGACGTTTGAAATATTTGTGCGGTTCAATGAATACGGTTCTTGCGGTTTTCAGGTGGTGCTTAGCTTGTCGGAGCCTTCTTGCTGACGACGTTGTGGTCGCCATCAGCCTCCCCCTGCGTGACGATCTCGGCTTCCCCGCCACGGGTCACGCCAAGGACGTCTGCGGCGTACTCGGCGGCCAGAGTAGCCGTGAACAGTGTCGAGGATTCGTCGATGTCGTCTTCGGTCTTCCCCTTGAACGTCGCAAAGGGACCAGATAGATCGTAGGACAGCTGTTGGGAGGCGTTCTGGTAGTCGCTCCCATCGTACTCCCACGTGAGGATCTGCTTGTGCGTGTAGACCGTTCCGAAGCCGGGGACAGTACCGGTGGCTTCAGTGGTCTCGCTCGCACTGACGTAGGAGGCGTTGGCCTGGACACTAGTGGGTTCGGAGTAGGTACTGACCTCCAGCTCAGCGTTCGCGTAGAGATCTCCGATTGCCACTTTCTGGTCGTGAGAGAGCTCTTTCGCGTACTCAGCCTGCGCCTGCTCGGAGAGGTCGTCGATGTCGTTGAGGAATCCAACGACTTCCTCGCGCTTGTTGGGGTCGAAGTCGGTATCCGGGCCGTCGTCAGCGATGACCGAGCCCGTACCGACAGTACCGACGCCGACGAGGGACGCGAGTGCGATCCCACCTACTTTTAGGACGCTGCGCCGGGAACTAGTCGGGCGATTCTCCTGTTGATCTGAGCGTTTGCCTGCCATAGACTATCATGTGTTCGGAGTGTCCGAACACATTGGTTCAATTGGGGGTAAAATATAATACATTATCTAATGAAATATATCTCAGAAAGCAATTGTGACCCAATATATGAACAAATAAAAATGGGCTGAAGACCCTATCAATCTACTTTCAACAACAGTTCTTTACAATGTAATGTCGTACTCGTTGTTCTTATGGAACCAGGCGTGACCAGCTGCCGTCCGACCAATATCTCGATCCTCACCTACACAAGACATGGAATCAGTAATATTCGTTGCGTGAGTCGTGTGGCCGAGTAGAACCGCATACTCGATCTCACCGATCTCCTCGATGCGATACATCGGACCACCTGAGTCACCCTCGCCGACATCGAGCCCGGTGAGGATGACCCCTCTATTTTCGAGATTGCCACAGCCGAACCCGATCGATTGGTTCATCGCATCAACCGTTCCAGTTGTCCGACCCGTTGTGACGCCCATTTTGTGGGCGGATTTGCCTTCAGCGACAAGGTCGCTGACTGCCTCTTGTGAGAACCATCCCGAAGTGTATCGCGGTCCATCCTCTTCGATAATCTTGGGAGACAAGTCCAACGAACCGTTTGTTTTCTTTAGAAGTGCAAAGTCTGGCTGAACCTCAGACTCGGCCACTTCACCGAAATTTTGCGTGTACTGAGTAGCTTCTTCGCCTTCACTAGAGCGACAGGACTGGTTTTCCCAGAGATGGTCAGCTGTTAGCAGTCGATCATTCCCATTGCTGTCTTGGACCGGAAAACCGGCGGTGCCCCAGCCAGTGTAGGATTCACCATTGTCTTCCCAGCGAGCTTCGATAGGAAGACCGCCAGCAACGTCATCACGTGTTTTGTAGTGACAGGCTTGTTGCCAGTCCTGTTCGTCGACGGCCTCAACGTCGATACCCTGAAACTCGGATGGTATGACGGATTGTGTTCGCTCATCACCCCCAGCCCGAATTTTGAGACCGGGTTTCCCACCGTAGGTTTCCGAGGACCGAGCAAGACCAACTGACTGAGAACCAGACATTGGAGTGACCTGCTCTTCGAAGTCAGCTTTCGCTTGGAGAGCGTTGCGGACGTGTTCGAGCCACGGTTGGGGAACCTCTTTACGCTTGAGAACCTCGTCATCCGTCACGACGTACGGAATCTCTGTAGTGTCGTTTCCTTCGACGACAGTTGCTGTAACCGGAAGAGTAAGTGTAGCGCCGATGCTCGCAAGCACTCCTCGCCGTTTCGAAGAATACGGTTCCGTACGACCGGGATCGTTATTGGATGTCATATCCACTTCCGCCTTGTCAGGATATTATCAATACATTATCTCGTGAACATTCAAAACCGAAGATAGTCCCGAAAGACAGTGTGATTGAATGAAAAGACTCGACGTATTGCTCATATCGTGATTTTTTAAGTGGAGTTGTGTACTGTAGACAGTTTCGTGCCAAAGTGGCGTGTATACTAAGTGAAGGGGGCATGTTCTTCGAGTGAAAGAAGAATGACTTCGATTCGCGACCTCGTACAAAACGAACGTCCTCTAAATAACAGTAATGAGCTCAGAATCGTAGACATGAACGAAAAGCATACGGCTCCCCTTTTTAAGACGCTTGGCAACGAGACAACACTCAAGATCTACACAGCTATTCAGCAAGAACCATCCGTCTTCAGTTAAGCAAGAAACCACGTGACTGCGGTGGCTTATCGAGACATCTTTCGGAAGGAATGAGGAAGCCGAGTCTGTGTACGACAACGGCTCCTCATCTCGGATTATGCGTCGGCTCACTACACTGTTTCCCTCCGAGTTCCTCAAAGAGCACGCCGAGGAACTCGGCGTGGTCGAACGTGACCGAAAGCTTCAGATTCCTGCCTTCGTCTGGACATTCGTGTTCGGCTTCGCCGCAGGCGAAAGCCGAACACTCGCCGGCTTCAGACGCTGTTACAACTCTACTGCCGATGAGACGATCTCGCCGAGTGGGTTCTATCAGCGGTTGACTCCGACGCTTGCGAAGTACCTCCGCGACCTCGTCGAGCACGGTCTCGACGAGGTCGCTGTTCCTGACGCGACAGCTGCTGATATCGACCGGTTCAGAGATGTGATGATCGCTGATGGAACGGTGTTGCGGTTACATGAGTTTCTTTCAGATCAATTCGAAGCCCGCCATGAGGAGCAGGCTGGAGCGAAGCTCCACCTGCTCCATAATGCCACAAAGCAGACGATCGAACGGATCGATACTGCTGACGAGAAAGCACACGACAGCACCCTGTTCAAGACAGGGCCATGGCTTGAGAACCGCCTCATGCTGTTCGATCTCGCCTACTTCAAGTACCGCCGGTTTGCGCTGATCGACGAGAATGACGGCTACTTCGTCAGCCGGTTGAAGAAGAACGCGAACCCGATGATCACGTCGGAATTACGGGAATGGCGCGGCCGCGCCATTCCCTTGGAGGGCAAGCAACTCCGAGCTGTTCTCGACGATCTCGACCGGAAGTACATCGATGTGGAGGTCGAAGTGGAGTTCAAACGGGGGCCGTACAATGGGACACAGTCGCTGGATACGAAGCGGTTCCGCGTCGTCGGCGTCCGCGACGAGGACGCCGACGACTACCATCTGTACATGACGAATTTGGTGAGAAAAGAGTTCTTTCCGGCTGATTTAGCGCAGATCTACCGATGTCGGTGGGAAGTTGAGTTGTTGTTCCGTGAGCTGAAGACGCAGTACAACTTGGATGAGTTCGACACGAGTGACGAACACGTGGTGAAGATCTTACTATACGCAGCACTGCTGTCGCTGCTTGTAAGCCGCGATTTATTGGATCTGGTGACTGAGCAGGCTGATGATGAACTCGTGTTTCCGACAGAACGCTGGGCGGCGACCTTCCGGTCGCACGCCCAGCTTTTCCTCCACAAACTGGGTGAGTACCTCGGCTACTCACCACCGCCGCTGCTTGAACGACTGATCGAAGACGCTCAAAAGATCCACAAGCAGCGACCGATCTTACAAGAGACGCTCGCTACCGCTACACAACCGAGGTGTGAGTCTTAACTGAAGACGGATGCAGCAAGAACCAAAGACTCCCTCCGAACTAAAAGACATTACGGAGACAACACTTCAGAATACGCACTACCACTTGAACAAGCTTGAGGACGCTAAACTCGTCAAGCCGGTTGGAACGTGGCTGTCTGATCGAGGGAAAGAAATAGACGTTTACGGGCCCAGGCACAGCCCGCTCATCCTCAGTTTTGCTGCTGAACAGGATGCGCCACACATTCGCGCACAGATCATGAGCGTTCTTGGCTTGCTCGGCGTCGTATCCTTCTTCAGTTTGGTCGTGGAGTACGCAGTACACTTCTTCGGACCAACTTCCCAATGGCAGCAGGTCGGAGCAGGCGGGTATGATGAACAAGGATTGCTGACTTCCACTTTCCTTCAGTATCCCGGCCTTTGCGTGTTTGCGATTGGCCTGGTAGGAATTCTCGCATACCTGATTTACATGTCGTCACCCACCTTTCAGCAGTTAACCTCGTGAGCATCAAATCACGATTTGATGTATCTCATCGTTCATTTTAGTAGGGATATTGACGTATGGTATGGCATCCTCCATCGGACCCATTGTCGATGTGGTCCTCAAACGCCGGATCGTCCTCGAATATATCTGCCAGTGTAAGCCGGACAAGCGCACGCTCGTCGGGAATCTCTCCGAATCGCGTCCCACTGTCGACCGGGCAGTTCGGGAATTGGAAGACCACGATCTAGTGAAACGTGTGGATGGAGTCTGCAAGCCGACATATACTGGAAAGACCGCGTACGAGCTCTGTGAAGAGTTCAGGAATTCCTTCCAGATGTTAAAAGAAACGAGTACTGAACTGTCATCTCTCCCGCTTGACGCAGGTCTAGACAAGTCAATTTTTCTGGACGGATCGGTCTTTCACCCACCCGACTGCGCCCCGTACGAGACAATACAGCCGATGGACAAAGACATCAGAAACGGAGAGAAGATCATAGCGGTCACAGAGGTACTGATTCCCCACATCGACAAGATTCTCAAGCAGGGAGCAGACGATAACGCGGATATCACCCTGTTCGTGAGCAATGACGTTTTGGATGTTCTTCTCGACAAGCAGCCCGGTAGTATCATCCCCCATATCGAATCTGGTGACGCTATCTACAGGGGGATCGGGGTTTCACATTACAGTCTCTTTTTGATTGACGACGAAATTCTGTATACGGGTATCTATTCAGACACGAACCATCTCTCAGCTGTTATTCGAAACACAAACCAGCAAGTAATCCAATGGGCAAAGGAAATGGTCTCCGGATTCAAAGATGAGGGGACACTCCTCACAGCGTAAGACGTTTGCTTATTTGGCTTTGTTGAAATCCCATTCTTCAGATATATTCTCACCTAGAACAGTCGATCGATGAGAGCTGCGAATTGACTGTTTTCATCACATAGGGGTCAGTTGGGCACGCATCCGCAAATGGCTTGAACAGTTCGTACACTACTATAACTACCAACGACCGCATCAATCACTAAACGGTCAAACGCTAGCTGAGGAGGTGCTAAACTAGACAGTACTGTTAATCTGAACATTCAATATAGAATAAATACTCTGATATTGAGAATAATCACACTGAGTTTTTAATTCTACTAGTCACAACACGAGTATTGTCATCTTCAGTAGGGTCGAAATGATTTTCAACTACTTCTACTATGTCTGGAAGGCTTGATTCTAATCCTAAAGTAACAGAATATGGCTTATGATCCAAATCATCAGTACATGAGCCGGTAAACAATCCAGACTTATTGCCCTCTTCTATCCAACCAACGCCAATACATAATTTCTTTTTCTTATTCTCAAAATTAAGGTCTTCAATTCTTATAGCATTACACGTGCTTGAACCATAAGTTAAAAAACCTTGGATATTTACTTCTTTTTCTTCGATATCAAAATTTATCCTGGGTTCCTCAGATGGGAGTGTATTTTTGTCGATTTCAAGGGTAGAAATCTTACCCCACTCAAACTTAGTTGAGTCTATTTCTTTCGGTGGGTTGTCTAGTGGATCTCGATCTGATCGCAAAAACAACCACCAAGAACCCAAACCGGAAACGGTCGCAAGTCCTATTTTTATTAATCTACGCTTTGTGATTTTCAGGTATTTATTGTTGGTCATTTTTCTGAAAACTGATATTGTCTCTCTTCAGTAAAGGAGTTAAATACTAGTTGTCCTACAGTATTAAAAATTATTCGCACTACTTTCATTGGCCTCATGACTCTAACTGGGCATTTCCAGCATCTAAAGCTTCATCACCAGCAACACCGGCATCCCATTCATCTATAATAATACCACCTATTGGATCTTCGAGATAAACACGCCCAGAATGGAATGCAACTAGTTTCCCATTATCATCAACCCACGGTCCTCCGGAGTCGCCATTCTGTGCATTTCTAGAGTTCATATTAACTTGATGTTCAACACGCTCACCACCTGAATCCACTCCTGTTGCCATATTATCTTCAGTACAGCTGTTTTTCCCAGAGAGAGTACAGTCGATTGTTCCTTGGATTGTATTTTCAAGAATTCCATCCCAGGTCCAAGCACCAGTGACATCTGACGCACCAATAATATCTCGATGATTAACTGAAACTCCTGAGTCTGAATCAAATTCGTATACAGTAATATCCTCATCTTGATCTCGTGAAGAAAAAGATCCAATAGGATCTGAGTCTACTTGATACATACTTGAATCTCCCTCCATAACGTGATCTGCAGTGATTAGAACTGTATCGTCAGTATCGGTCCCATCTCCGTAACAAACCAGACCAAGAGTTCCAGTAGTGGTAAAAGGACTAGTACTGATTCCGAGTCCCCCCTCCATAGTAGACTGATCATCACCTCGATCCCCACATGCGTCTTTCTCTGATTTTATATTTTCTTCATTTATTTCAACTGGAAGTCGAGCAGGCTCGTTGTTTTTAATTTCCTGTTTCGCTTTTTTGATTTCTTCTTTCACTTCCTCGGTTGGTTCTTTTTCTGGTCGGGTTTTATCTTCGGGTTTTAAGATAATAACCTCTATTTTAAGATCTGTTCTACTATCGGATTGCTGATGAAGTGTTATACTTCTAATTTTATCGTTGCCATTCACTTCCTCAGAAAATTCTTTGTACGTCTGTAGTAGCTCATACCTCTCTTCTTCAATTATTTTGACTTTATCTGGACGCCCCTGTGTATCTTTGGTAAGAGTTAACGGAACACCTTCAGGTTCTTCGCCATAAGCAGTGCCCAAGGCAGTTCGAAGTCCGGCAATGCTAACTGTACCTGCCCCTAATAGCCTAAGGAACCGGCGACGAGTACTGTGATTAAGCTGAACAGTCTCTCCGATCTCAAGTTGTTTCGCCATTGGTTTTCACCAACTATACCCATAATAATAAGAGTATTAACATTAATTGATGAGTGTTTCGTCAATAAGTGAGTATTATATCAGACAGTGATTAAATTTGGAGCTCTGTTGAACTCCTCAAGAAGTGATATATTCTAATCCTACTGCGGTCAATACAGGTGACGTAGAGAATATTCTGCTAGATCGGTGCGGTGGCGCGCGCCTCCGAGCGCCCGAAGGGCGTGGTTCCGCGAGTTCCGTGAGATTGCTCTGATGTGAATGGTCTACAACATCAAGCGCTTCGTCAAACAGTGAATCCCTACGCCTTACAGTGATTCAACACAGCCGTTCGGTCAGAATGGCAGCGAGGACAGGAAACGCCGTCACGCCAGCGAACCTGTTGGAGCAGGTCCGCTGCGACCGATTCCGACCCAAACGCATCTAGCGGAATCATTTGTGTCGGAAACCGCTGACGCGGTGTCCTTGTCTTCTTCGACTCGACAGCCACAGTTCAGCAGTATCAACAATCTCCTACAGAAGAGCGCAGGTTAATAATAAAGTCAAATATTTTGAGGAGGTATATTTGATGAGACAAAGTCGTGAACGTTTTGTGTCGTTCGTAACTTAACTGTGGCCGCTACTCGTCAAGGCCGAGTTCTTCCTCGATAGACGACTCTCCCAGCGCTGCCCGAACTGCCGCCGGGTAGAACTCCTCGTTCTTCGGCATGTCCTCGCCGTGTTGTCGTCGCCACTTGACGTTCAGTTCCGAGTAGCGTAGTTGTAGGTCGTCAACAAGCGTCTCTGGGAGGTACATGTTCACGTTCTTTCGCTCTCGGACAGTCCCGCTGCTCTCTCTGTTCTTCTCGCTCTCTGCGTTCATTTTGCTCTTTGACATCTTTGTGGTTTCTGGTCTCTTTGAGGTCTTTGAGTCCTTTGATGTATTTGCTGTGTTTGATGTCTCTTCTGTCTCTGAGGTCGACAGATCGTCTTCGGGGACGGCATCGTCATGATTGTCGTCATCGTGGTCGTAGCGGTCGTCCCAAGGGTTCCGATCGCGCTTCTCATCACTGTCAGTCATCAGCATAGTCCTCCAAGTGCTCAGCGACATCGAGGTACACCTCTTCCATGTCGCAGTCCTCCTCGTGTTCGAAGATGGAGACGCCGGCGTTCCACGCCCGTTGTAGCGCGACGCGCTTTCTGATCTCAAAGACCTCACAGTTCTCTCTGTCCTCAAAGATGTCTTTGAACCACTCCATCATCTCCTCGGCCTCGCCGTCGACACCGACCTCGTTCGCGACGAGTCCAACCTCGTCGACATCGCCGAAGGCGGACTCGATCGACCGCAACTGCTTGAACAGGAGCTCGATTGCGCGGATGCTCGTCGACTTCGCCTGCGCGGGGATCAGGACGTTCCCCGTCGCGACGATTGCGTTGTCGGTGAGCACACCGAGGTTCGGGGGACAGTCAACGAGGATGTAGTCCCAGCGCTGATCGGCGTCGCTCTCGTTGAAAAGCATGTCAAGGCGCTCCTCACGCTTCATCACGTTCGCGAGCTCATCCTCGGCGTTGATCATCCGCTCGTGACTGGGAACGACGTCGACCTCTTGGTGCTCGACGGCTAGCTGCTCGAGGTCGCCCATCCGGTCGAGATCAGGGAGGACGTCGAACAGCGAGTCACGATCTGGATCGTCGTACAGATCCTCGAAGCCGAGCCCCTCAGTGGCATGTCCCTGTGGGTCGAGGTCGATGACAAGAACATCATGGCCGCGCTGGTTTAGTGCGCCGGCGACGTTCAGTGTCGTGGTTGTCTTCCCGGCACCGCCTTTCTGGTTGGTAACTCCGAGTCTCATACGTGTCTTTGTCCTCAAAGAGAGCAAAGATATCGGAGAGGCATAAGAGTGCGTCAGACACTCATAGAATGTTGGGGGTCACAGACAAGTCAGATCTTCGAACGGGTACCTACGCGGAACCGTCGCGGAACCGTTCGATCGGGATATCAGAGACATCGTCATAATCGTCGTCACCGCCAACTAAGAGCGTCGCGTCGACATGTTCAGCCGTTGCCAGCGCGAACGAGTCGCCAAGCGCAGGATTATACTTGAGCGTATACTCCGAGGCGTCCGTCCAAGTATCGCCGACATCTACCGTTTTGATACCGAGATCAGTCAGCCAGTCGAGATACTCGTCGGCTGTGTCGCGGTCGTACTTCCGGGCGATTGTGTACCGGATCTCAGCGAGATTCACGTAGCTGGCGTAGCCGACGGTGTCCTCGACTGCGACCGCGTCGAGATACTCTTCTACAACCTCGCTGCCTGGTTCATCGTCGGCGTGTGCTATCAGTGGCTCGGCGTCGAAGACAACGCGGTCAGGAACCGACATTACTCTTCAGTTGAGAACTGCGAGTCGCGTTCTTTCCGGTCCTGGTCGCGTTTCTCTTTGAGGATCTCGGACGCAGGCGTGTCCGTACTCGCTTCGCTACGGGCGGCAAAGCCGCGCATCTCGCTCGGTGAGCGGACCTGTTCAACGATCACCTCTCCATCTTCGGTTTCCCGGAACAACACCTTCCCAGGCGCTTCGATCCCGAGCTTTTCGCGGAACCGTTTTGGGATGGTCGCCTGGCCGTGCTTAGTGACGGCGACAATCTCTTTTTCAGAGTTGTTTGACTGTTCTGTCTTACTCATAGTTCATAATTAGATCTCGATCATAATCAAATTTTCTTCTCATTGACAAACAGTCGTTGCTCCTCTGTCGGGTGTTTAGTCGAGTTCGAAGTTTGGTTCGGCTTTTGAGGGACGTGAAGTACTAGAGTCAAACAGTCCTCGAACGTAGCGGTTCGATCACGCGTCGTGGTCAATATATCCGGCTTCCCATTTAGTCCGAGCTTCGATCTCTCTCGTGCCCCGGCGAGTAGTGCTGTACTCGTTGGTCCGTCGGTCCCGCTGACTTTTTTCGATGAGTCCCTTCTCAACGAGCGTGTCGAGGTTGGGATAGAGCCGTCCATGATGGATCTCTTTTTCGTAGTAGTCCTCGAGCTCGTCTTTGATCGCGAGTCCGTGGGGGTCGTCAAGTCCGGCAACGACGTATAGCAGATCGCGCTGGAAGCCAGTGAGATCGTACATGTCGCAATTTTCGTATTCGAGTTTTGAAATACTATTGATCTGGTAACTGCGTGTTATAGAATACGTTTCACACCCTCTACACAGTAATTTTGACTGCTTCATCTCACGCTTGAGTCGAAGAAGTACCGTATACCCGTCTCGATAGTCGGTGGCTATCGTGGGGCGGATGCTACAGCGGAGACTGGATCTCGGTAGAGAGTGTCTTCAGGTCTGCTGTCGCGAGCTCGTCGGTTGCGATAAGCCGAAGTCGGGGGCGGCCGATGTCCAGTGGGACTTTTTCAGTCTCGATGAGGCCAGCATCTTCGAGTGCTGTTTTGGCCCGCGAGAAGGTCGCTTTCGAAGCGATATCCGTATCCTCTCCCCATTTCGAGACGTCGTAGAGGAGGACCTCGTTGCGGGCTGCGAGGATGAGCATGATCTCGACGATACTGAGGTATTCGTTGCTGTTGGAAATCTCTTCAGCGTGTGCGAGCACTTCGTCGAGGTCAGCTGCGATATCGTCGCCGATCTCTTCTCGGAGCGTCTGTTTCACTACTGAGAGGGCAGGTGTCCGAAGGTGATACTGCTCGGCAGCCTCGAATCTGGAGTCGAACTCACTGTAGACTGATGAGACCAGTTCGGGATCTGAACTCGAGATACTGTGCTTGTCCATCACAGGAACTACAGTCTCAGATTCGGTTGTGAAGATAGTATTCTGAACTGGCTCCGTGAGTGTTCGGAGGCTGAGTTGCTCTCGGTGGATGAGTTCGGCGATCTTTGAGGCCGTGAGGAAGCTGTAGAGGGCGTCTTTGATTTCATCTGAGTCTGCGAGCAGTCGGACCTTGGGCTGGTCTTCACCCGTTATTGCTTGCTCTGCGAAGGCTGCGATTTGTTCAGAGCGAGGATTGATATACAATGCTGGCTCGTCTCGTTCGGGAATCATCTGAGTAGGAATGTGTTGTTTGGTCATGTTCTGTAATTTTGTCGATATGTACTTAACAGATACGATATCTGAGGATTGGACTACTTTGCCAGTTACAGAATAGAGCTGACTATCCGTTTCGAGTACGCTCATAGGAAGCAGATTGTTGGTCGCAGTAGTGACCCTCGATCTGGGGTAGTAGAATCCGGCGCGTTCCAACTCAGACGAGAACTACACCAGACTGTGACGCCGTCGAGTCCAGTGACAGTAGCTGGTGTGTACCTACCCGCGGTGGATAGCCCTATTTATCTGAACGTGTAGGATTATCGGTGTACCGACCGGTAACTGGTCGGTGTTCTCGATGGCGGCCGTCCCGAGGTGTCCACTCCAGCTGCGCTGCACGAGTCAACAGACCACCGAGCAAATGTACAGATGCCCCGTCCAAGTGCTTCCCGTTCCTCGATGACGACAGGTTCAGTCAGTGGCCTTGATCTCATTTCGATGGAGGGGCCTGAAGTCCTCAGAACCAGATAGGAATAACGTGCAAGATACAGAGGATACAGTCAGCACGGGAAATGCGTTATTTTCTCCATCCGAATCCTGAACCAACCGATAGAACGCACCTGCTAATGTGCCACCGACTGAGAAGCGATCAACACAGAAATTCAAACAATCAGTACAGTTTGTTTCTGCTCATATAGTTCAATTAAAATATATGAATATCGTTAGATATATATTACTTCACTCATATAATCAAAACAAAATCTATGCCGTCAGAGATAGTCCCAAAGATCGTCAAGAGTCTCGCTGATAGGAAAGATGTTGAACCAGATGATTTAGATATTGTACTTTATGATTATATTGATTTAGACGCTTTGGAAAAACTTAGCAAACACAAAAACAGCGCTTGGAAGCTGGAGTCTGAACTCCCCAATCATCGTATAACTGTAAACGGTAATGGAGAAATTCGTGTTGATGGTCAAATAAAAGAAATTTATAGTTCCGACTGAAGAATATGCAAGCTAATCAAACACATACTATCGGTCGATTCAAGAATTGCTTAGATATAACAATATAGCCTTGTGCTGACTACTTCCCTGTGTCTTGCACACCGCTGCTGACATATTATGGAGAGGTCGGTGCCCGGTATCGGTACGTGAGTCACCTGTACTGACCGATCACTCCCTCCCGTAGATCGGCCTCAGTTCGTGCCACATTCGCGCCCTGTATCTTGCACGGCTACCAAAACATCTCTCTGAGCTGGTAGAAATGTCAACGGCCAATTCGCAGGTTTCAGTGACCAGCTGTTTCAGGCGGGAATGTGTCTAAAGATCTGGTTTCATCTCGATAACGGGGTCTTCATTTCGAAGGCGGTGTACATCGATCTGCCCGTGCTGGTTTGAGTTTCCGACTTTGCTAAGAAAATCGGAAACTCAAAGCGCCAAGCGGCCCAATCAGCGCCACGAGTTATTTAAACAGATGAGCGAGTCAACGAATTCGGAAACTCAAAGCGAGCAGGCCCGAGTCTGGCTTACGCCCGAGCAGGTCGACACGATGCGAGACGCCGCCACCGACACCGGCGCCAAGTACCTCCGGGCTCGGAACGAGACCATCATCGCACTCCTCGCCGACACCGGCCTCCGCAACGAGGAGCTGACTCAACTCACCACCGAGATGTACCTCCGCGACGCCGGCGAGCTGTACCTCCCAACAAATATCCAGAAACAGTCAGGGAACGGTCGCGACGACTGGCCCCGCTCACACCACCTCAAGCTGGACGTCGACGGCACGGTCGGCACCCAGCGGTCGCTCAACACCTACCTCGACAACCGCTGGAAGGATAGTCCCTACCTCTTCCCCTCACGGCAGTCCGACCAGATGACGACCCGCTCTGTCCGGAACGTCGTCAAGCGACTCGCACACGAGGCCGATATACAGCCGTTCAGGTACGATGAGAGCGGCGAGTTCGGTCGGGGAGACCCAGACGACGTTCACCCGCACGTCTTCCGGCACAGCCTCGCCTATCGGCTCCTCCACGATCGCGACCGGGATGACAACCACTTCGATATCTACTTTGTCCGGAACCGGCTCCGCCACGCCAGCCTCCAGACGACTCTCCGGAAGTACGACCACTTCCGTACGATCTGAGTTCTTGTTGGATGACAGCTACTCACTCGCTTCCTCAGAGAGGATAGATTGGATCTGTTGAAATCCTCAGCTGGTGATAGGTCTCAGTAACCGTGCAAGATACAACGCGCGAATGTGGCACGAACCGAGGGTGATCTACGGGAGAGAGTGATCGCTCAGTACAGGAGGTTCACATACCGACACAAAGAACCGATCTATCCATATTGTGCCCGATGTTGAACACAAAATAAGAAGTTATCCAGATGTAAACTCAACATTTGTAACTTCGAATCGTGCTCCACCGTAAGTGCCTTCAGTAACTTGAATTTCCCATTTGTGTGACTCTGCAACCTGTTTAACAATACTTAATCCGAGGCCAGTTCCCTGCTCTGAGGTGGTGTGTCCTGTCTCAAACACGGCTCCTCTTTCATCAGGAGGAATACCGGGCCCATCGTCTTCAATATAAAATCCATTTTCAAGATCGCCAACAGTTATTGTCACGTCGGAACTACCGTGTTCTACGCTATTTCTAAACAGATTTTCGAATAGTTGCTTAAGACGAGTCTCTTCAGTACGAATCGTGGAATCAGTCTCGATATTGACAGTCGCGTCTTCTGTTTGCACATTTGTCCAACAGTTCTCAACCAAATTCGCAAGCTGAATAATGCTCCAATCAGACGGGTCTTGGCCTTGTTGAGCTAATGTTAACAGGTCTGAGATCAACGCTTCCATACGCTTGTGAGCGTCCTCAACGTGTGAGAGGTGTTTGCTGTCGCAGTCATCTTTAGCCAGCTCCAACCGTCCGCTGGCGACGTTCAACGGATTTCGTAAATCATGGGAGACAATATTTGCAAATTCCTCTAATCGCTCATTTTGACGTTCGAGGTGCTGTTCACGATCTTTTAGCTCATGCGTGCGCTCTTTGAGTTCTTCTGTTCGAGTCGTTGCTTTCGATTCCTGGATTCCAATTGATAACCCACCAATAGAGCCAATCAATAGTGCGATTGACTGCGTGCCTACAGTCCATTCAACGGTAACACCGGGATGGAAGTCGCGTAATACTATGAAACCGAACATAACGCCAGTCCCACCGACAATCCATGCGATTAGCCGTGGATAATATTGTGGAGAGATGTCAGAACGCGGCATCCGATAACCGGTGTACATGAGGATTACTCCGGGGGTTCCTACGAGAATGAGATGAAAGAGAGCGGTGACTACCGACCCATCACCAAAAAGTTCCAGCATGGTCTGTGAGATGCTGATCAGACAAATTACTCCACCAGCAAGAAAAACCAGGCCGGGGAGCAGCAGGGGACCCCGAGGACTCTCACCACTAGACACAAAATCTTTGGTGAGTTTCATGTTCGTGATTTATATGCTCAACGTACTTAGTCATGAAACATTCAAAGATCGGTACTTCCCGAACGCTGCTTCGTGAGCTGTGCTGAGTTACGCTTCTTTGGATCAAACGCTGCGTAGTTGCTCTGTGAAGATTGGAATAGAGTTCACAGATCAAGAGAACCAAGCGGAAAGAACTCATCTAGCTGTCAGAGACGAGTGCTGTAGCTCAGGAGACGCTTACCCGAGGCCGCGGGCTGGCTCAGCCCGCGGCCGGTGCGTACGCTTCTGGTACACCGACGCCGTTCATTTCTATCTCCCAACTGCGCTCTAATTCCTCCTCTAACACGTGTCTGATCCAGTCAGAGAACGTTTTGAACGTGAACTCTTTGGGCAGGTCGCGCCCGCCCCGCCGTGGGCGGGCGACGACCGCCCATCGAAGCACGAGCCAGAGGTTCTCCAGCAAAAATCCGACCAAGACGAACGCAAAGCGGATGATTGGATCCTGAGTCGTCGTTACCACTCGTGCTTGGCGGAACACACGATAGCTGGTCTCAATCGCCGAGCGTTTCCGGTAGAGCCGTTCGACCTGCTTCGGCGTGCGATCAGCCAGATCGCACGCCACATAGCCACGAACGACCTCTCCGCTCTTGCCACGGTCTCCGGCTTGATACGAGACAGCGACTGCAAGCGGGAATTTCAGTTCCCGCTTGCAGTCTTTGTACATCCGATAGGTCGTCATGTACGAACAGTGCGTGTCTAGCTTCCTCTTCATGCGTTTGCCCTTCTTTTGGACGGGAACGACAGTCGCAGCAATGTCACGTGATCGCCGCAGGATGCGTTCGTTGTAGAAGCCGCGATCAGCCAACAGAAGGTCTATCTCGAAAGGATAGGCCTCGATGCGGTCGAGGATACGCTCGACCGCATCGGCCTCACTCTCATCACTTCGCACGTACGTCATGGCCAACGTCACCGGCTTCCCGTTTGAAACGAGGTATGCTGAGCAGTAGCGGTGACACGTTGTTGTACCGTCTTTAGCCGCCATTCGACAGAGTTCGCCGCTCTCGTCGTCGTACGTCCCGTGGTAGGGGTTATCAACGAAATCAATGGAGACGATCCTCGACCGGTCAGGGTCGAGGATCGTCATTGCCATCTCCTTGAGAAGGTCGTTAGCAATCCGTTCTAGCCACTCTCGGTTGAGAGTATCGAGCCAGTCCATGACAGTGTCGTCACAGGGAGCGTTGTCGTTGTCTTTGCAGGTTTCCCAGACAGAAGTCTGGTTCACTGCTGCAAGGGTGACGACAACCCAGATCTCGCCGGGATCGAGGGGCGAGCCCTCGATTCCCGGCAGCGGGAGCTGTTCAACGAGATCTTCCGCTAGTTCTTTCACGTCTGTGGCTGAAAGAGAACCGTCTGGCTGAGGAATCGTGAACACATTCACTCAACCAGACATCTTCCTCATGAGAGCTACGTTTTAGCTACAGCTCTCAGACCGGTTGGGAAGTACCGAAGATAGACTTCTTACCGGTTACTACGCAGGCACGTTCTATCGGCTAATTTAGGATCCGTTTTGAGAAAATAACGCAGTCCCCGTGCTGACTACACCCTCTGTATCTTGCACGCCGCTACTAACATATTGTGGACAGATCAGCGCTCTATCGCGATATGTGGGTTCTCTGTATTGACCGTGATTAGATCGACAAATGTCAATCACAGATAATTGTAGATAGTCGGCTTCCTCCAGAAATCAGGTTTGTCTGGCCCAGAAAAACGCCAAAAGCTTACGTTCAAGCGCTGGTGAAATTCATTTGGAAGGACCAGTGTCACACGCTCCTTCCACCCCTTCTACTAAGCGATCCGGCTTGCGTGCGAGAAATCATCTCTGACCGCAAGTTCGTCCCAATCAGCAACTTCTAGACTTCTCCACGAGGGTTGTGCTCAACGACATCCGCGAACGCAACGTTTTCGCGCACCTGTCGCATCTCAACGGTGACGCTGTCTCCGATAGTCGTCTCGGGAACGATCACGACGTAGCCCTGCTCGACTTTTGCGATCCCGTCACCTTGCTCACCGAGGTTCTCGATCTCAACCTCCCGCTGCTCACCTTCCTCAACAGGCGGGCCCTCAAACTCCTGCTGCTGATCTGCATCATCAGTGGATTGGATGGAGTCAGTCGTCTCCGTGTCATCCACATCTGATGCAGCCGTCGAAATAAGCGCAACACGGTATGTCTCATCTTCAGCGATTGTTCCGGTGGCTATCTCGCGTTCCGGCACGGTGATCTGGTAGCTCCCATCATCGTGCTCAACAGTCGCAGTATACAATGTCTGGAGTGTCTCAGAGATATCCATAGATTGCGTATATCTTGACTTGTGCTAGGGGACTTGACTCTAGTGTTTCCCCAGCACTCAATCGCTTACCGCAGTTCTGCTCGGAAGAACTCAATAGAGAACACAGTCTCAGTCGATCACATCGACAGCCGCGTAATCTTGTCTGATGGCGGTGAACCAGATCGAACTGGTCGTGGAGCGTCTCCGAAGCGCTGGTGAGCATGG
>NZ_JBHSWW010000004.1:0-37554 GCF_042661865.1 Halorubrum tibetense | reverse complement strand
TTCGAGACAACGATGATCGCGGTATCGATGACTTGATGACCGAGATCGACCACCTCTTCGTTCACTCAACCGCTGACGCTAACGTGCAAAGCTGAGCAACGAACAGATCACCCGACTGCGGATGGCCATTCTTCCGAATCCACGCTCGGTATTCGGGTTCTGCGTCGCTCCCCACGTTCCGATAGAAATCGTTCGCAGCAATCGGATGGGTTTCCAAATAATCGTCAGAACGAAACTCCGTATTGAGACACACCCCAAAGCTCCACGAACACTTCTCAATGATTATATTCCTGCCCACAGCATTCTCGGTCACCTGACCGACGTTCACCTCCCTGTCTCCAAACTTAATTAGACAGTTACCTGACTTAGCACGCTGGTCAATTTCTGCGGTTATTCTCTCACCGGGATCTAATTCTCTCCAGATATCCATTCCTTCTATTTGACACCATTGTCTTCCGCGCCCGTATAATCTTCAGTCTGATGGTGCTGGTGGAGTATGTCCGATGGCGTTCCCGCTAAATTAGACCATGCTCGCGTGATCAACCCCCTAGGAACCGGGTAAAGGGCCTGAGTAATAACGAGTGGAATGCTGGCTATATTCTCTGTATTCAGCACGGCTCCAAGAACATATCTTCGGCTGGAATTTCAGTAGAGCCAGAGAATCCCGATTTTTTTGACCAATCCGTCACATGGGTTAGTTGTTGGAGTGAATAATTAGAAATCTTGTACTATGAAGGCCGCAGTTACTAATTCTGGCTCTTCCGGCGTGACATGTTTTTCTTCTTCAAGTCGGGCGAGTTCCTCATCTTGTTCGCGTCGGAGTGTCTCAAGCTGCCGTTTCGCATTCCCAATTGGCGCCGACATATCCTCACCTTGTTCATCACGTGTTTGGTACGTCTCAAGTCGATCTTCCCATCGGTTGATCTCTTCCTCGAAGTGCCGCTCTGCATGTTGGCGTTTGATTTTCGTCTCGCGTTCGCGCTCTTCACGGGCCTCCTGAGCGAACGACTCGACTTGGTTCCAAGCCTCCATCTCCGCTTGCTGATGGAGGTCATCAGCCATCGATGTCAGCCGGTCGAGTCCCTCGATAGCATTTGCTTCTGAGGGTGGTAGGGTATCGACTATCTCGGGTGATGACGTGGCGACCGTTCCATCCGTGGTGACGTATAGGCTAACGAGCTTCTCAGTAACCACATCTCCAGCTCCGGAGATGTAGCCGAGTCGGTAGGTGAAACGAATACCGGGCGCAGCATCGTCTTCGGTCGTCTTGAGGGCAATTCTCCCCTCCACACGGTCTGAGTCGAGACAGAAATCGATGAGCGACTGGACGAGCGGGTGGTCAAGCGCGATGAAGTCGACGTCGTCCTGTTCCATCGCGACCTCTCTCGTGAACGTCGCCATGGGATATCGCTGCTTGACCTGGTCGCCGGAGAGTACGTTGGGAACATCCAGCTGATAGACATCGCCACCGGAGCGAGCGGGTCCGGGGCGGACACCCTTGATGTCTCCCTTGAAGACGTCGAAGAACTCGCGGACGAGGATCTCAATGTCGTCTTCGCTTATCTCACCGTGTTGACTCCGCTCGATGACGTCGAGTATCTCCTTGTCCTCGTCCGAAAGGTCGAACCGGTCACGGATGAGGAACTGCTCTTCGACCGTCTCCAGAGCCTCTCTACGTTCTTCTATCGTCGCCTCAATGTTCGCGACGACTTCACCGGTGGGCGTGTCGTTCGCAATGGCGGCCATAATCGTCTCATCGAGGTCGACGTCTTCGAGGACGCGACCCATCACGTCGGAGCGCATCCCAAGGTCGGCCTCGATCTGGTCCGTCTTCTCGAGGAGCAGCGAGAGGATCTCGCTCTCGCGGGTATCCTTGAAGAAGAGGTTGCGGATCTCGACGGTGTGTTCTTGGCCGTACCGGTGGAGACGACCCATCCGCTGGTCGATCCGTATCGGGTTCCACGGGAGATCGTAGTTCACCATGATATGGGCGAACTGGAGGTTGAGTCCCTCCTGTGCCGCGTCGGTTGCGAGCATGATGTTGGCCTCCTCCTCGAACTGCTCCATCTCTCGGCGGCGACGGTCTTGATTGAGGTCGCCGTACACCTGCGCGATGTCGTGTTCGGGAAAAATCTCGTCGCGAAGGTACTCGAGGGTATCCGTGTACTCGGTGAAGATGAGAACCTTCTCATCGGGATCCTCGCGGAGGATCCGGCCGACGAACTGCTTGAGGATTTGAGCCTTCGAGTCAGTCTCGATGGCCTTGGCCTGCCGCCAGAGCTCTTTGACTCGGTCGAGTTCCGCTTGTACCTGGTCGGGATTCTGCGTGATTGTGACGTTTTCTAGGGCCTCCTCGACCCGATTGCGCTCGGCATCGGTCAGGGTCTCTGGTTCGGTGCTGTACTGGGGGATGAGCTCTTGGACGTCGTCGGGGAGCTCCTGTCCGGTCCCTTCGTTCTGAATGGCTCGCATGCGGTTCTCGAGGGACTTCCGGATGGCGTAGATGCTCGACACCAGCCGCTTTTGGTAGATGACCATCGTGAAGCCGGCGGCCTGGTTCTCTTCCTGGCGGGCGAGGTTGTAGTACTCGCGGATGTACTCGGTGACATCGTCGTACAGCTTGCGCTCGGCTGGGGACATCTTGACACCGAGCGCCTCGATGTTCTTCTCGGGGAACATACGGGTCCCGTCCGTCTCGTACATGTCGTCCTTCAGCCGGCGGATCATCAGGTCGTCGAGGGCCTCAGGTTCGATCTGGGACTCGTGGCCGAAGCGGTACGGGTCGAGCAGGCTGATGAGGAAGTAGAATTGGTCGGACTTGCCCTTGTGTGGGGTCCCGGTAAGCAGGAGCAGGGCGTCGGAGTTGTTCGCGACGGCCTCGCCGACGCGGTAGCGCTGGGTGCGTTCCATCGAGTTGTCGCTCGACCGTCTGGCGGTCAGGTGGTGTGCTTCGTCGAATACGGCGACGTCCCATTCGGGTTCGAGGTTGTCGAGCGCGTCGATAGGCGAGACAGCGTCAGAACCCGTCTCGTCTGTGGACTGCTTGGCGAAATCCACGGAGGTGATGATGAAATCCTCCTGTGCCCAGACGTTCTGGTTCGGATGCGACTGGCGTTTCGACCGGACGGTTTCGCGGTCGTAGATGACGAAGTTCTGGTCGAACTTCTCGCGCATTTCTTCCTGCCACTGGACCGTGAGTGGAGCGGGCGCGACGATGAGGACACGGTCGGCGCGACCTCGAGCGATGAGCTCCTCGATGACGATCCCGGCCTCAATGGTCTTTCCGAGCCCGACCTCGTCACCGATAAGATAGCGGTGGTCGTACGAATTGAGGATCTCGTAGGCGGCTTGGACCTGATACGGTTCGATCTCGATGCGGTTGTTCGTCAGTGAAAGGAATCGGTCGTAGCGGTACGCGAGATCGAGGCGGGTTGCACGTTCTCGAAGGTCATGGTGGAGTGGCTCGTCGACGTGCTTGGCCGCGAGACGGTCGACAATGGAGTCAATCTTCTCGATATGGGGTAAGCCGCTCGGAAGCTTACGGAGTTGACCTTCGGTAGTGTAGACGTGGAAGAGTTGACCTCCGTTTGGACGATCCTCCACCTTTGTGATCTCTCCTTGTCCCCCAGCGAATTTGATATGATCGCCGACCTCAAACCTGGTCACTTCTGACTAATTTTATACCATCCGACCGTATTTATCTACCTGTTGTGAACGCAGAATTGGTGAATGTGGTTGCAGGAGGCAATCTGGGAGTTACCGTCGATCTTCACAAACTCTCATCTCAAATTAGCCAATATTCAGTAAATTATGAACCTGAAGTATCTCCTGGTCTTCATTTTGAACTACCCCAAAGCGGTGTAACTGTTATGATATTTGCTAGTGGGAAGTATCATCTTACTGGCGGCGAAGGAATTGATCAAATCCATGAGGCATATGATGAAGTAATAGATATAATTGGAGAGTATGTTAACGAAAATATAAATAAAGAAGATCCCGATATTCGAAATTTGGTTTACCGCGGCGATTTTGAACGCGAATTTGATCTATCAGAACTAGCGACATCTCTCGAGGATGCTGATTACGATCCAAAAAAACAACCTGGACTTAGGTGTCGTCTCAATAACCAATCTGGGTTAATAACTATTTTTCGAACTGGCCGGTTTACTATTGTGGGTGTTAAGAATAAAAAAGAAGGAAATCGGCTACTCCATGAGCTTGAAGCGAAGATTACTGAATTAGTGTCCAATTAGGCCGGATGAATCATATTCTGACTCTACAATCTTTTTTTCTTCGTCAGTCAATTCATACATGTCATATACGACCTGATCGATGATTTCGTCAGCGGTTGTGAGTTCTGACTCCAATTCTCGTGCTTTCTCCCAAATATCTATATACTGACTCAATCCTTGCTCAACATCAGATATTTCAGGAAGTGATAGGCTAGATACACGATCGTACAAGCTATTATTTTTTGTTGCAGTTTCTCTAAAGTTTGCGAAGCCGCCAGCTTCATCGATCGCATACGGAACAAACTGCTCGACAAGCGCCTCCTGCCTCTCGCTTAAGCCGACGAATTCAATAACTGGAATAGGCTCTGTCTCAGTATATCCCCACTGATCGGTCTCATATTCATTTTCGTTCTCGGGTTTATATCGAGCAGTAACTTTCAGAATGAGCTTTCCGTTTTCTCGCTCGATCATCCCAGTACCAACTCGCAGATTTTCATAATCGTCACTTGTAGAACTGATAATAGAATCTGATACTCTTGGAGCAGGTTGGGAGCCCGAGAATTCGGCAAGTTGTACACCGAACGAATAATCTCCGAGGTAGTCTGGGAGATGAGTATTGAGCTGTTTCCTCTCACTGCCCAATGACATCATTTTTGAAGATAATTCTGACAGAACATCTTCAACAGAATCTGTGGGATCAATACTACGGTCTTGGATCCAGTCTAGTGACTTTCTATCAAGATAATCACTTATTGATGAAGAGAGAACATTCGATGAAACTATTGGAAGTGATTTTAGATGAGTTTGTTTGACAGCTCGGTCTTGGTAATTTTGGCGATAGTACCAATCCATCAATTTAGAATTGATTATTGCTAAAGCAGTTCCCACCTCAATCGAGCCAGATTCTGGAATTAATATTACAAGATTTTTCTGGACATAGTATTGATTTGTGTCTAGTACAGCATTTATACGCCTCTTCATACCATATGTTAATAGTTGAACTAGTATTTTCTCATCAACTTCGAAAATCCACTGTTCACGAGGGCGCCCAGCATCAGAATACGATTTCATCAGATCAACATCGTAATTGACCCAACTACCGCCCCAAGTGAGACCATATCGGCTGGTATCGCGTTCAAACAAGAGTTTCTTATGATTTTCATCTCTCTTTTCCTGAACCATGAATTTCTCGTCGTCACCGGTAACCAGCCCAGTTCGGAACTCCATGAGTTCTCCCAATTTTCTCTTCGAATCATCCATTTTATCGACAATTGACTGGCTACTTTCTGAGGTGAACAGATCGAATGACTCTACTGAGAGACGAGTGCTGTTATTTGTTATGTCATGCAAATGTTTGATTTCTTTTGATCCAGAATCGTACTGGTGAATCGAATATTCAGATTGTACTATATCCTCAGATCTTTCACAGATATAGATGAGCGTATTTATTGTCACTTCTGGGAAAACTTCTGCATCGGAAAGATCAACGACGTCTCTTAGATTCGTATTTTCCAGTAGATGCTTCCGTGTCTTCTTAAAGAAGCTGTTAGTCAGGAAGGTATTTGGAATAATGAGCCCTAAGTTCCCTGTTTGACGAATGACTTCAATAGTGGATTCCAAGAAGAATTTATAGGAGTCGTAATCTCCCTCAGAAACACGGTATTGGCGATCCAGATAATCTCTGTATCCTGTAGTTACTGAACGCCCATACGGCGGATTCCCGATGACTGCATCAAACCCTGGATTCGGGGACTGCGATCCAGTCTCTTCATAAAATACTTCAGGAAATTCTATCTTCCAGTGGAAGTATTTCGTATCCTCTGCCCATGCTTGTGCGTCTTGGAACCACTGGATCTGCTCGATTCGCTCCCACTCATCATCGTCTTCCATCGCTGCTGCCATCCTCTCATATGCGTCGCTAGGGAGATTGTTGAGGCCAAACTCTTCAGCGGTGTGGACGTTCGCCATCGCCTCTAGGCGCTGTCTGAGCTTGTTTCGCTCGAACTCGTCATACTTGGACTCCATTTCCTTGACGTCCGCGAGTTCTTGGTTCTCGATGGCGATGAAGTCCTGGTAAATCCGCATCAGCTGCTCAATCGTCCCCTTTCGAGCTACACCGAAATCTGCGAGTGAAGCGTTCTTCTCGTCGCCACCACTCTCTGACTCCAGTTCTTCAATTTCCTCGATGTCGCTCCCGACGAGCGAATTCCCGGTTTTGAGGTGATGGTCGAGGAAAGCAAGTGGTTGCTCCGCGGCAAGCGTTCGTAGCCATAGAGAGACCTTAGCCAACTCAACGGCTAGGGGATTCAGGTCAACTCCGTAGATACAGCGCTGGGCGACTTGCCGACGTGCCCAGTTGATATCATGTTTTTTGTCGACAGTTTCGATACCCTGCTGTGCGGCCTGCTTTTCTTGAGCGTCGATAATCTCGCGAGCCAAGTAGTCAATAGTACTCGTGAGGAAATGTCCACTCCCCATCGCCGGGTCGAGAATCTTCAAATTGAAGATACGCTCAGCAAACTCTGCAGCGAATCCACGATCATCTCCCCGAGCACTCCGACCGGCGAGATCCGCTCGTATGTCGTCGATTAGCGGTTTGAGCGTGTTCTCGACGATGTACTCGACAACGTACTCGGGCGTGTAGTACGATCCAGTAGCCTTCCGCTCACCGCTACCAGTCGTCAGGTATACCTCACCATCCTGTACAACTACATCATCGCCCTCATCGACACTCACGTACTCACCGCTGTCTAGTGATAGTGGTTCGTCGGCGACGTTGAGCTGGTACTCTAATAGACCCTCATAGATGCTCCCGAGGTGACGGACATCAAGCGAGGAGTAATCGACGAAGATCTTTCCACCGCCGTTGCTGTTCTGGCTTCGAGTGAGGAGTTCGACGACCTTCGCCAAGTAGGCGTCACCCACATCGTGATTGGCTAGGAACCTCGCCTCAGGGCTGTCGTCCTCGTCCGGATCAGTGCGGAATAGTCCGCCATTGTAGGCCGGAATGTACAGATCCCCCTCCGGAATGCCACGGGATTTGCTCCCTTGGTCGATTAGCATGAAGAGCTCGTCTAGCCGCGTCTGGAGGTTGTTCTGCCAACCACGGTATTTCGGATCCCCACTATCGAGTTCTTCACCGATCTCCTGTTTGAGGGAGTTGAGGCTGTAGGACTCCTCATAAATGTCGTTACTTGTGTCCAGCAGCTCACGCCCCTCGGCTTCTGCGTAAAGAACGAAGATGAGTCTGTAGAGGTAGATGAGCGAGGAGTCGTGGATGAGATCGAGATCCTCCTCATCAAGGTCGTTATCCGGGTACTGGAGATATCCCTCCGAGAGAATCTTGATAGCCTCGTAGATGTTGTCCTGTAGGTCCTCACCCAGTTCCTGGGCGAAGACATTCGACTCGCCATAGACATCGTCGAGGAAGCAGTCGCCGCCGGCGTCCTCAAGGAACGCGCTGTGCCGGAAAAAGAGGTAGAAGTATTTGAAGTCCTCAAGATCCCCCTTCTCGAGGACCGTGGGAAGATCGACCTCGTAGTAGGAGTCGAGACGGTGGCTCGTCGGCCCGTAGTAGAGCCGCCACTTCTTCCCGTCCGTCAGCACCGCCCATCGGGCGGGTGTCTCCTGGAGGTAGACGTGGATCTGGTAGCTCGGGTTCTCGAAGTCGCGCTCGTGCTCTCCGCTCCCCCGCGTGTCGAGCGGGCGTCCCCAGCGCTTAGCGTCGGCGACAGCAACCGCGTTCTCGTAGAAGTCTTCACCCCCTTCGCGGCGCTCGAAGGCGTCACGCGCGGCGTCCTCGGTCTCGAAGAAGCCGTAGTCCGGGCGTCGCTGCGTCCGGCTTGTGCTCTCCTCGACCTCGAAGGGAATACCCAGCTTCCGGAACATCGGTCGGATGAACTTCTCTTCCAGCTGGGACTCGTTCCGCTTCGGGGCCGTGCTCTTCTCCCGTTCGTAGAGATCAACGATCTCGTCGTACGCGGCTTCTAGTTCGTCGTCGTCGACCTCGTCCCACTCCTCCGTCTCGGGGAGATGCTCGTCGAGGTAGTAGTTAGAGAACAAGTCACGGTTCGTGCGGTAGGTGAGTGAACTTTGCATCCGTCAGGCAGGGGTTACAATGAGAAATTCGTCCGAATCCTTGCTGTCGATAAGGGCATGCGCTACGGCGCTCGCGTCGGCGACTTCGACGTCAACCGCGTCACCGATCTCGAGACCGAGTTTGTCGAGTTCGGAACCGGAGACGTTGATCCGCCCCGAGTTCCCGGCGTTTCGCCCGACTTGTTTGCGGGTCATCACGTATGACACGGTCGAATACGGGTAGCCGTATAGACTTTTCTTCGACTAACCATTCCAATGATCACTCTCAGCTAAGCCTCGAAGTTCGACCGGATCCTTTCATCCAGGTCATCCCTCATATCATCCTGATATGCCAGATATGTCTCAGCATTCCTCATCCAACCTTTCAAACCAGATGGACTGGCTTCTGGGGATTCGATAATAACCGAGCGAAGCTCAGAACAGACCGTCTCGATTACCTCTATCAGTTCTACAGGATCCATCGTCGACAAGGTCCAATCCGGCGTCTCGAAACTGTTTGCGGCCGTAGTACCTGTCGACCTCAAAGCGTGATCGGGTTCCGACTCCTCTGCACAACGGAGGACGATCGACCCGTGACCTCTGTAGGAATGGTCGTTCATTTTGGTGTAGTCTACGAGTTGCTCTGTCGTATCCTCTGAACCGAGACAGGCCAAGAGCTGGCCCAAGTAGAGCGTGTGGTTGCTCTCCATTGAACGGATGTTCGTGTTCTCGATCGCATGGAGAAGCGGATCCTTTGACTCCATCTTCCACACCCAGAACGAGCCGAGATGTCCGTTGTTCCACGAACTCTGGACAAGGAAGGCCAACTGCTCCTCAGCTAAATCTAATTGGGCTGTGTTGAGGTAGTAGTCGTACAGACTTTCTTCGCTACAGCAGTGTCGGTCTCTACGCCTCCATTTGGTCACGTCCGCGTTCAATTCCCGGGATACGCTGTCAAGTTCGATAGGATCGATCAAAGAAGACTGGATATCTGGTCCGTCCTCGCCGGGACTCACAGGAATCACGTTGTCATCATCTTCCGCATCGACTTCTCGAACCTCGCCCAGATCCCTGAGGTAGTCAATATTCATTCCGACCACCTGCTGGATCCCATCCGTGATGTAGTCACGCTCTTTTTCTAGGTGGAACTGGACGAAATCTTGGTAGTCCTCCCGTCGGGCCGGACGGTTTCTGTCCCCATCTCGAATATAGACGTCTCCCCGCGACAGTTCAGACCCTAACTCCCGGCTGATAGTGACCGGAGGTGAATCGTAGGCTTCGACGACGATAAGGCAGAGGAACGGCTCCGTATCGTCGTACTTGTGAATCTCGACGTCAGGAGTCGGTGTCAGGTAATCTGCCAGCGTGTTCTGAGGCGTGGATGTATCGACTTCCAATAGACTGGAATATCCACTGAGGTCTTCCGTGGTTCCGACTATGTCTCCGGAGTCATCTACACCGATTAGAATGTAACGTTCATCCTCGTTTAGGAAGCGAAGGCTGTAATCTGGCTGTAGAGTGACTGTGTTAGCCATCGCAGCGATATCCTTGACAAAATCCGCTTTCTTTTCGTTTCCACGGTCCTCGTCGATAGGATAGTGACGTTTCAGGTCAACCCAAGTGTGTTCGTCGCCGGTAAGTTCACCGGCCAGCTGTTCGACTTCCTCTCTAAGCATCTCTTATGTAACAAACAAATCTTGATCATCATATAGTCTGTGTAACTCGGGGGGTCTCAACCATGGAAGAGTGCGTAGCTAAAACCAACCACCCAAATAGAAAGAAAGCAGGCTCTGTTGGAATTCTCAAGCGGTGACAGGTTTTAGCGGGGCTGGTGAATACACAGCGCGATTCTCCCGTAATCAAAGCTAGAGAATTGAGAAAAAGTGACGTGTAAGCCGAACAGACCGGTTGTGTTTTATTGTGCGACTCACGGAGGATCTATCCACCCCTTGGTAAGTCGGTCCCAGCAATTAGGATGAAGCACATACTCGTCTGCTGCGTCTTCACCGTCGGTGCGATTGAGTTCAGCGTTGACCCATACCTGATCTGTCTGAGGGCTAAATCCGTTTCCACAGATCGCACAAAAGGGTAATTCCCAATCAGGTGTATCCTCCATAATCAGCCGATTGTGTACCAATTAACTTAATCCTCCGTTAACTGGATTATTATTCGTCAACTCCCTCGCATCCGGGCAGAGAGACTGTAGAGCGTGGTGACCGACTCATCCTCTGTATCTCGCACACCAATCCTATCAGCTCCTTAGGATTTCAACAGAGTCAATGGAGTTGTAGCCAATTATTTGCTTCCCACGGATGATTTCCACTCAAGCATGACCGGAATCGTGATCCTCCCCGCTGGTCGCGACGACGCGTTTGAGGACTACAAACAGTTCATCCGAGATGGGCACCCAATTGAGGATATTGAGTCCTACCTCAATGACGAGGATCTCGAACTGTTTCGGACGACATCTGACGACGATCTCGTCCACGTCTGGGGGACCTCAGTAGATGGGACGTGGCGTAACGTCGAACGCAACGACATCGCGCTCGTCTACCACGATGGCGCCTTCGTCGCGAGAGGCCAGGTACTCCAACTCCGACACGACCCTGACCTTGCGGAGTACCTCTGGAGAGAGAACGTTGAACACGGTCGTTGGAACGAGGAAAGCCCCTGGGAGTACATGACCTTCCTCACCGATATTGAGGAAGTTGACGTCGACATTGAGAAATTCAACGAACTCGTTGGCTACGACGAGACCTACCGCCCGCAGGGATTTACCCGAGTCGCCGACAAGCGCCTCAACCAACTCTCTGGCGAGGAATCCGTCGAGACCGCCATTGCTGACCTGACCGATGCCGGCGAACGTGTTCACCCCGTCGACGATGAAGACGACGGACCAACTCCCGACCTCGCCGACCAGCTCCGGGCGGCCAGCACGGACGAGAACGCCCACGAGGAGTTCGAGAAACTCGTTGCGAAGGCTTTCTCTCGGCTGGGCTGTGCCGCCGACTGGATCGAAGGAGGGGGTGATACCGACGTGGAGATCCGATCCCCCGAACACGTCGTTGTCGAAGTGAAGGCCCGAGGGAACGGGCGAGTCAACTTTCTAGAGGTCACCAACGTGGACAAACACCGGCGCCAGCGTGGGGCTGATCACGCCATCGTGGTCGCCCCAGGCTTTGCTCCGAAGGTGATCGATAACGCCGAAACGACCGAGCTAACGACCATCGCCGTTGACGACATCGTCGAGCTGCTCGATCACCGGGACGAGTATGCCGTCCCACACGAGGAGATATTGGCCCTCTTGACACGCTCAGGAGCCTTCCAGGACGACAGACTCGACCTCCTCAGTACATCCAGGACCGGATCGATGCTGGAGAAACCCTGCTTGCGGTCATCCGAGCTCTCGAGCGTGCCGACGGAGCCGTAGAGACAGCGGAGGACGTCCGGTGGATCGTCGTGGGCATGGAGGACTCGAACGATATCCCAACCACCGAAGAGATTCGATCCGCCCTCCAACTGCTCGCGCATCCCAGCGTAGGGGCCGTTGAGCAGGATGAAGAAGGGTATCGGGTGACGACTAACTACGAGAACGGGATAGAGTTGGTTCGATCTCTTGGAGATATCGTCCAACCACCGGGAAGGGAGGAGTAGATTGGGGCGATCCGGCCTCATCCTGATTACGTCGCCTCTTTCGTAGTCCCCTTGTTCTCTCGTGAATAGCTTCGGAAATGGTGGTGTGCGGATTCCCGCGATCACTCGTCAACAAAAGCTGCGGAAACGGTGGAGAGTTAGACGCGATCTATACCAGTTATTGAGCCCACACACCACTGCTTCAAGTGAAACAACAGACTCCATTAGCGATGGGTCTTTCCAGCAGTTTTCCATGAGAGTGAGCGATCTTAACCAACATACTTCGGGTTTTGCTATCTTTGTTGGTTAATCACAGCATCCTGCTGTCTAACTACCGAACGTCGGATATTACCTCGATCATACACTTGTCGGGTACACGTTTCTCTTGGGCGGCGATCTGGTTTCACACTACAGAGTCGGTGCTGCCAGTCGCTGTGATTGGCAAGAGGAGTGCGGGTCGTAGTGGGTGTGCTGGAAGAGGTTGATCGCCTACGTCCCCACACCGGCACTTCGAGTATTTCAAACTGTACACCAGTAGATCGACGCTGAGATCCAGCCGCTCTCTCACACTATCCGTTCGAGTGTAACCACCGACGCGGTCGCGAACAAAACTGCTCTCAGCGTTTGGTAAGAGTCTGAGCAACCGCTATCGGAGACACACCCACCACTGTTTCACGAATTTAGCGAGAGTATCGGAGAATGAGAGTCATAAACATATCTGGAGAGAGTAGATTCACGAATTCGGTTCCGGGGCAAGAGATACGCTAACTCATATAAATCCGCCTGACACCCACCAGTGTTTCAGGAATTAATTCAGCTGGACGAACACTATTCCCTAGAGTTCGAGTGAGTGCGTTACTCAAAACAGTAAAGTAGTTAACACTCGATTTTGGAGACCTGAGAAACACTACCTCGGAAGAATAGAGACCACACACGTCTCTTAAGAACTCGTCGGAGGAAGTAAACATGACATTCCCGGATGAACAGTTAAATCGAAGTAACGGATGCCGTTGGGACCCCCACCACTGTTTCATCAATTCACCCGAATTAGATATCGGGTCGAATACGAAGACGAGTCCCGCCAGAGTTATTTCTCTTATAAACCCTTCAAATGTAGGTTGTTATACTTGTTGTAACTGCTCTATCTACTCTCTTACTACTACACTTACTACTACTAAAGGAAAAGAATATATAATATAATAAGAGTCGCTGTGTCTTTAATCCGACTAAAATAGAGGTAACAGTGGTTGAGAACCGTGTCTTCGTAGTATAACGTGTGTTTCCGTCAGGATTGATCGTTCCTACTCTTTCGCACGAGAATTGCTGAAACGGTGGTGGGGGTGTGGTCTGTCTATTTCGTTTAGAGCCTCTAGTTGACGACATTCTAGACATTGCTGTAACCGGGGTTTTATTATCTCTTGCTCAGATGATTCCGCATATGACCCAGTTCTCGAATACCTCGCCTATTTTCCAACGAGAAGAGGTCCTTCGTGAGGAATACCATCCCGACAATCTCCCCGAACGAACTGACGAGATGGAAGATCTTCATATGTCACTAGCTCCCGCGGCTCGCGGAGTCGGTGCCAACAACGTGTTCCTCCACGGGAAGGCCGGTCAAGGAAAAACTGCCGCTGCGAAAGCCAAACTCTCCGAACTGCAGGCTCATGCCGAGGAAGAATCCGATCATCTGGACCTCACGACGGCATATGTCTCCTGTGAATCACATGATCTCTCAACGTCATACAAGGCCGCTTCCCGTATCTACCAGGAACTCACCGGCAACAGCCGGCCGACTGGTTACGCAACCGACGTCGTGATGGACATGATGTTCGAGGCGATGAACGAGATCGGTGGCACGATCATCATCGTCCTCGACGAAATCGATACGCTCGGAGACGACGACCGGATTCTCTACAGTCTCCCCCGAGCTCGAGCGCAGGATTACGTTGAGGACCACGTCTTCCCCAGCATCATCGGCATCAGTAACGACCTCCAGTGGCGGGATAATCTCAGTCCGAAAGTGAAGAGTTCGCTCTACGACGATTCCGTCCTATTCTCACCGTATGATGCGACGCAGCTCCAGCAGATCCTCCGCCGGCGCGCAGCGAAGGCGTTCCGCGATACCGAACTGACTCCGATCAACGAAGTCGACGCCGATGGAGTTTCGGAGGGAACTGTCGTCGAAATCGACCAATCCGGGCAGGAGTATCTGTTTCGGAGTGGTGTACTGACGGATGATGTGATCCCACTCGTCGCTGCACTTTCGGCACAAGATACGGGCGACGCTCGCCAAGCAATCAAATATCTCCGCAAAGCCGGCGAATTGGCGGATAAACACGGTGACAACCAAGTTAGTGCAGAGCACGCTCGTGAAGCTCAGGCGCTCGTTGAACGAGAAGCCGTCGTCGAGGCTATGCGTGAAATGACGACACAAGCTCATCTTGCCCTTGCCGCGCTCACTGCCCTGGAAATTTCCGGGGATGCTCCTGTCCGAGCTCAACCGATCTACGGCGTGTACAAGAGTGTCGCCTCACGAATTGATGCCGACAAACTCGGTCAGCGACGCTTCAAAGACCATCTCCGTGAACTCGACATGCAAGGTATCGCCGAAGGCGAAAAGGTGACCGCGGGTTCGATCGGTGGTCCTGCTTGGGAGTACCAGCTCCAGGTCGATACCGAGATCGCTGTCGAAGTTCTCAAGGATACGGCTCGGTTCGCAGATATCGATTTCGAACATATCAGTGCTGATCGACCGAACGCGTAGTCTTGTTGTTGGGGTGATTTTCGACTCCGTGTTCATCTCTCTACAACACCCCCCACCGTTTCAGCAATTTCAGGATACCCAGCGACCTCCTCTGCTCTTCTGAGGACACCCCACCATTTCGTGAATTCTTCCTGATAACACGTGTGGCGTGGGACTGTCTGCCTCGCGTGAAATCTCCGAAAGTGCTGAGCGTATTTCCATCTCAATCGTGCGGTGAGGAAGTCCTGCCCGGACTTGCATTCGACCGCGAACTGTGGCTGATGGGTGTTTACCATTATGTGTATAATCGGCCGGGATGGCGTAGTCTCCGGTCGAGAGTGTCACGTCCCGCGTCTCGACCGAGAGGGTATCGTCCACGGGCGCTGTTCGCGCGTATCCCGAAAGATCGTTGTTGGAATCCTGTCTCTCTGATTTTGACTATCGATCAGGGCTGGGCTCAGTATCACGGGTGAACGTTCAGCGAACAGCACGGAATTGCTCAAAACCCGGCCTTCTTCAGTTCGTCGAGAAACGCTGGCCGGTTCGAGTGCTTGTCTTTCAGGAAACCGACGAACTCCTCGAACCGCGCTTTGGGGACCAACCCCTGCATCTCCTCTAAGTGGTCGGCGATGTCTCGGTAGTGTCGTCGACCGGTGTCGCCGGCGGCAAACGGGACGAGCAGTTCCCGGTAGAGCTCGAAATACTCGGCCGGCGCAGTGGTCGCGACTGGATCACGGTACTGGCGAACTGACGAGAGGTCTGCGTTCTCTTTCAGTTCGACGAACGCCTTTTCGAGGTCGTCGTCGTGGACGTACAGTGCGACGAGGTCCTTCCTATCGTCCCGTTCGAAATGCCGTTCGAATTCCTCGTAGATCGACTGCCACTCCTGATCGTCACAGACCGAGTTCAGGTCATCGTACGCTGCCCACTCCATATGATCGAGAAACAACTGTTTCAGCGTGGTACGGTACTCGTCCATATCCCGGTCCTCGTAGAGGTCGGCAGCGAGCCAGCGAAGGTTACGAGGCGATCGGAACGTATGGATACCACCTTCGACGACTTCGATCGCACGGTCTTCGTTGCCCTCGTCGATCAGTCGTCGGGCGTACTCTTTGCAGAATCGTTTGCTCTCAAGGTGGATTTCCTCGTAGAGTTGCGAGAGGGCGTCTTCGTCGCCGAGTTCTTCGAGGATGTAAACGTAGGTCGAAAATATCCGACGCTTCTGGAGTGACGACGACATCTTCGTGTCGGTCGTTCCTGATTCGGTCGGTTCAACGCTAGCGGTGTGTCTCTCGACGGTCGTCGGTTCATCGATGCGTAACTTCTCGAACGCGTCACCGACGAAGTACTCGAGTTCCAGTGTCCCGACGGCCAAGTGTTCGACATCTATTGCTCCACCGGTGAACTCGTCGGTACTGAGCGGTCCGTCAGTAAAATCGGATACGTAGAGAACGTCGTCCGTCCGCTCGGGATTGTCTGTGAAATCGTCGTCTCTCGCTGATCCGTCGGATGTATCGACGCTGTCTTCAGTTTCATCTCGTCGGTCGTCCGCTTTCGAGAGTGACTTTCCCGACAGTACTGCGTCGAGCGTGACACCGGACACGTGTGCATCGAGTTGCTCCAGCCAGTATTCGAGATCGTCGTCCGTCGTGCAGAGCGTTCGGAGTGCGTCGTCGTAGTAGTCGCTGGCGAACCCGTGGTCTGCCCCGATGAACTCCGCACAGATATACTGGATATACGGCTGCTTTCGCTCGTGGTCGAACTCCTGTTCCGCGAGCGTCTCTGTATATGACTCGATAGCGCGTTCCAACTCGCGGCCGTAGTACCCGCTGCTGTCGTCGACCCGGTCCAGATTCTCCCGTATTGCCTCGGCAATCGCTCGGTAGACATCTGTCGCCGTATCGACGTGGCCTCGCTCTCTATGTGTCTCCGCGAGGTCGGTGTATTGCGAGAAGTCGATGTGCGTGTCGTGTTCGACCATTCCCCGGCGGCTGACAGCGTCGTCGAACAGACGATCGATCTCCTGTTTGTAGTCGTAGACAGTCTTGTCCGGGTCTTCGCCGACGAACGCGACGAATCGATCGCGGATATCTTGATCCTCCCCAACGATGTCACGCAGAAACGCTCGGAGGTCCTCGACGGTCGTCTGTTCGATCAGCGATTCGACATCGACCGTCTCGTCCCATTCGGGATCGCTCACCGTCTCGGTGTCTCGGTCGTCTACGGTGAGCAAGACCGCGACGACGTGTTTGCAGTCGCCCGCGTAGTTGTACGGACAACTGCAACGAGACCGGACCGCATCGTCCACGAGATCGATAGTGACATCGTAGTAGTTGGATCCCCGAACAGTTGCTCTGATCTCGTCGCCATCGATATCCAGCTCCTGCACCCGATCTTGGTGGTGATAATTGACACCGCGCTCGAAGGACTGTTCGGTACAGAGCGATCGTATTTCATCCCGAGTCGGGTAGTCCATGTTTTGTGTCTGTATACTATGGTACGTCCCCAAAACGTGACGCTGTGCTATCACTGACGTGCGTTGGTGCTTTGTCACTCAGCTAGCGCCCGACAGATTGAATCGTCCGACGGTCGTGCGTTCACGTACCGAATGCGGATCGAATTCGACGAGGGAACGCTCTTGCTCTACGATGCGCCTGAGGAGGTTCCACACGCAGAGTGGGACGACCGCGTCGATACGTATCGCGCCCAGGCGCATCGGTACCGGGCACTCCTCGAGTGGGCCGGACAGTGGAACGATGGCGATGGACAGGCTACCATCAATAGTGGATTCAGTCACGATGTCGAAGACGCTGCCAGAGCGTACCCGGACCTCGCACTGACACCTGCACTCCAGATCGAACCGCGTGAGTATCAGCAGGCCGCACTCGACTCGTGGCGTACACACGACCGGAAGGGGACGGTCGTCCTCCCGACCGGCAGCGGGAAGACGTTCCTCGGATTGCAGGCCATCGCCGACGCCGGTGTCAGCGCACTCGTCGTTACCCCGACCATCGATCTGATGAACCAGTGGCACGCCACGCTCACCAACGCGTTCGGTGAGCAACTCACCGATGAGGTCGGCGTCCTCGGTGGAGGGAGTCACGATATCGGCGCGCTCACAGTCACTACCTACGACAGCGCCTATCGCTATATCGACGAGTACGGCGACCGGTTCGGCTTGCTCATCACCGACGAAACCCACCATTTGGCGGCCGAGACGTACCTCCAGATTCCCGAAATGACGCTTGCACCCTATCGCCTCGGGTTGACTGCGACCTACGAACGCGCCGACGGACGAGAGACGCTACTCGAAGACCGTATGGGGCCGGTCGTCTACGAGGAAGATGTCGACGCCCTCGCCGGTGAGTTCCTCAGCGAGTACGAAACCATCCAGATGTCTGTCGACCTCACACCTGAGGACCGGACTGAATACGACGATGAGTACCAGATCTACCGAGATTATGTCGACAGTCACGACTTCGATCTCTGGAAAGAACAGGGGTACGCCGAGTTTCTTAAACGCACGTCCTACGACCCACAGGGACGACGCGCGCTCGTCGCAAAGCAGCGGGCAGAGCGTATCGCGCGGACAGCGACAAAGAAACTCGATACACTCGATAATCTTCTCAAACGCCACCATGACGACCGCGTCATCATCTTCACTGCGAACAACGACTTCGCCTATGATATCTCCCAAGAGTTCATCCTCCCGTGTATCACACACCAGACCGGCACCGACGAACGCACCGAGATTCTCGAACGATTCCGGAGCGGCGAGTACTCGATGCTGGCCACCTCACAGGTGCTCGACGAGGGGATCGACGTGCCAGCGGCCAACGTGGGCATCATCCTTTCCGGGAGCGCATCGAAACGACAGTACGCCCAACGACTCGGCCGCATCCTCCGCCCGACCGACGACCGCCAGCCAGCACGGCTCTACGAGATTATCGCGACCAATACGATGGAGACGTACGTCTCACAGCGACGACGTGAGGGAGTGAGTAGTAGTGCTGACAGCTGACCTCGCCCGGTCGCGAACACGCGATGGCGAAGTCCGCCCGCTGTTTATCGATATCTCCGACGAGCGGTATCGAGAGACAGCAGCCACGTTGATCGCGCTGTTTGAGGACCATCTCGGTGAACCAAAAGGCGAACTCGACGATGCGATCGACGAACTGACCGTGGCCGATACCGACTACAAGATCGTCCAGGGGTTGGCGAAACTCCTCAGAGACGAGTGTGAGTTCGAGCAACAGGCGGCTGCCAATCCGCGTGAGATCCGGAAGCGACTGTTCGAGCGAGCCAACGATCGCTACCCGATCGTTCGCCAGCCAACGCTCGGCGAAGACACACAGAAGCTGGAGATCTACAGTACGGTCGCCGACGAGTTTGGAATCTCACTCGAGGAGTGTTACCGGGGTATGTACGCGGATCTGGAGGACAACAAGCGGCTGGTTCGGTTCGGCGACCAGTCGATAGTCGAAGACGCCGACGAGAGCGAGAGTACAGCGACCACGAAACTAACGGGGAATAGCAAGCAGACGTACGACCAGCACGAGCAGACAGTCGATTGGCTGCTAGCTCGCTACAATCTGGCACTGGCACAGGCCGTGCTCTACGACGCCCCAAAGATGTACATCCGGGTGTGGGACAACTTCGGAACGGTGTTCAGCTATATGAAGCTGTTCGGGTTGATGCACCGGATCTATCCCATCGACCAGGACGGGACCCGCGTCGCGAGCACTGATCTGGCAGCGGGCTACGAGGTGGAACTCGACGGGCCAGTCTCGCTGTTTCGCAAATCACAGAAGTACGGCATCCGGATGGCGAACTTCCTGCCCGCGCTCCCTCTGTGCGACCGCTGGGAGATGCGCGCAGAGATTCTCGACGAGGGGTCGGCCGGTGACACCAAACAGTTCACACTCGATCACACTGATGGTCTCGTCTCTCATTACAGCACCGGTCAGCGGTTCGACAGCGACGTCGAGCGAACGCTTACACGGAAGTGGGAACGGGCGACTACCGAATGGGACCTCCAGCGCGAAGACGATGTCTTCGACCTCGGTTCCGAAGTGATGATCCCCGATTTCGCCATCGAACATCCCGATGGGCGGCGAGCAATCATGGAGATCATCGGATTCTGGACGCCGGAGTATCTGACATCCAAACTGGCGAAGATTCGGCAGATTGAGGCCGATAACTTCGTGTTAGCCGTCTCGGAGCGACTAGACTGTTCCGACGAGGACTTCGGAGACTCCGCGGATCGCGTGCTATGGTTCAAAACCGGAATGCACGTCTACGACGTGGTCGAACTGGCCGAGGAGTACGCCTCGCCCGTCGAAACAGGGCGCGACTGATCGCACTCAGCCCAATCGGTCGCCGTCGCCGTTCCAGTAGTGCCAGTCGTCGACTGCGTCCCGAGTGTCCTGATCGACGTCGAGCACTTCGAGTTGTGATAACGGGACACCGAACTCTCTGTCCATCCACTCAACGAGGACGAACATCTCACGACTACTGACGACTTCGTCCGTCATCCCAACGACAGGCACTTTTTCGACCTCGCGTAGCGGTGAGATCCCTCTCTCTTCGACACACCGCGCCTGGAAGGGGAACGTCATCTCGCATTCGAGGTAGTAGCACCAGCTAATCGCCCGCTCACTCGCGGTGTAGGCGTCGGTCAGTATCTCCCTCCGAATGCGTTTGTTCCGCTCTTTGTTTGTCTCCTGTGTCACGGTCGCTTCTCCGTGACGATCGCAGCCGTACCGGTCGACGTGATCGCGTTGTCGCCGTCGAGCACCTCGTCAAGTCTGTCTGGTTCGTAGACCTCCTTGACGATGCAGTAGTAGTGCGAGGGCGTCCCGAAGTCATAGACCAGACTGAGTCTGTCGCCCTCACCGAGTCGGGCCCGTTCGGCGACGTCCGTAATCGTCATTTCGCTCGCTCTCGTATACGTCCGGTCACCCGCTTCCTCGTACTGGTGGTTGGGAAGCACTCTGAGGCTGGAGTCTAAGTACTCGCCTTCGAGCCCGTACATCCGGAGGTGGAAGTCATCGAGCGTGGTGAACCGACACACGAGTCTGTCCAGGTCTGCCATCGTCGTCTCGGGTCTGACGACGATATCGTACCACTCGTCTCGCGCTCGACCCTTCTGCTTCCACCGGAGCCGATACCCGACGGATCCGATCTTCTCGGAGACGTTGTTGTCAGCCCGCTCCTGTTCGTCCGCCAGTGCGCCGCGTGTATTCGACCAGCAATACGAGCAGATTTCGTCCGGTGCGTCGCCCTCGAAGTCCGTTTTATTGATATCGTGGTGGGAGGCAAACTCCGCAAATGGGACTCGTTTGTCTCCTGGATGGCGGTTCCCTCGACTACACATCTTCTCGCCGGGACCACTGACTCCGAGTGAGAAGCGAGAGTCCGTTCCGTCTTGGCCGGCGTCCATATCGATGATATGCGCGACCGTTCCGATTCCGATCTCGATGACGAATCGGTCTGCTGGCTCGCTCATTGTTGATCACCGGTACTGAATGTGGATGCCGTGGTCACGATACAAGTCGTGGAACGTGACGAACCGCTGCCGGGAAACCGATTTCGACGCGTCAGGATCTATCTTGCGGCCGTGCTCGTCCAGCAGTTGGCCCTTCTCCTCGCCGGGGAACGGAAACGAGACACCCGAGGTCGTTGTGAACTCGTCGTAGCGAACGGGTCTGAAAAACAGCACGACCCCCGGCTCTGCGGTTCGGCTGAGGTTGACGTCCAAAAGCGTGAGTTCTTCGCGGTCGTTCAACAAGTCGGTTACCGTCAAACGGGGCTCTGACTCCCTGATGGATTCGACCTCGAACAGGGAGAGGTCAGCGTCGACTGTGGCTTCGAGAATGTCCCGTTCGGTTTTACTCTCCCAGCGCTCCGCTTCGAGGTAGCGTTCCGCCGTGGTGGTCTTGTCCCGGCGGTATTCGTACAGTGCGAACTCGAAGTGAGCCACCATCTGGGACTCGAACTCGTAGGCCAGGTTCAGTCCGTCAAATCCGATGTCCAGTTCCGATGCGGATTCGACGATCAGCTCGCGGTCGGAGTACGCCTCCATGATGTCGCTGTTCAATTGCGTCCCGACTTCCCGATAGGTCTTGTACTGGTCGATGTCAGTCATTACGAGACGGTATATCAGGGCGATATCAATATTTTCCGATGCCGAGAGTTCGACGCCATCACTGTTCGTATCGTTCCTCCAGATCGTCGAGTGCACGCCAGAACTGCTCGTCGTTGATCGGTGGCTCTGTCGTCGCTCGCCTCTCCAGCACGCCAGCGTACGTGTCGAACTCTTCGGGAGTCGGATCGGTCGCGAGGACGCAGTCGGCGTATCCGTCGAGTGCGGTCTGGATGGTTTTCGCGTAGTGGTTGTAGGCCCCGTCGATCCAGTTCGATTTCTCATCGACTTCCTCGAATATGGCCTGATACACCGTCGCAGCGGCCAGATTCCGGTCCCGATCGCGGTACTGCTCGGCGATATCGAAAAACCGGGAGAAATCGATTGCCTCGAACACGACCGGGTCAGCATGTTGTTCGAACAGTTGTGCTATCTCCTCGCGATACTCCTCAACTGACTTGTGATCGTCGCCGAACAGTGCGAGAAACCGCTCGCGAAACTCTGCGTGTTCGGCGAGTACGTCACGGACGAACCCACGCAAGTCGTCGGCCGACACGTCGTCGAGAACTTCCTCGACGCCTTTGCTCTCGTCTTCCGGCGGACCAGCAGCGATATCCAGCAACACGGCGACAACGTGTTTGCAGTCGCCGCTCCCGTCGTACGGACAGGTGCACTTCGTATCGAGACTGCGCCCACCGAACTTTATCGTCACGTCGTACAGTTTCGACCCGCTGACAGCCGCGGTAACGAGGTTTTCGAACCGGTCAAGCTGTTGGATACGTCCCTCCTTGCGGTACGTTTCACCCCGATCGAACACGGCGTCCGTGCTCCGATTTCGGATGGTTTCCTCGTCGACCCTCATGTTCCATCGTTCGCAGACGAGTCTAATCTAATTTCGGCTAGGTGAACAGCACATCAGCCAAACGTGTATCTCACTCTCGGTGACCCTTTAGGGCCGACTTTGCTCAATAGAGGTGCGATATAACATAACCGAAAGCGAATATCGTTGAGAATGCGGCGCACAAGATCGTCTACCCCCAAGACTAGCGCCGGCGTCCTCCTTCGAGATACACGACGAATTCTGTGTTGCGATCTTGTACTATGTTCCTTGGCTTACCAAGCGATTAGCGCGAAAGTGTTCGAATCACTTGGTAAGGTCGGCCCTTTGATGGAGCCGACAGCTCAAGTTATCTGGTTGTTCGTCACGAATATCCTGTTGAGACCTGGTACTTTTTCCACCCGTATGTATAGCTCTCGATTAATGAGCGACTGTCACTACTGCGAACAAACCTTCGAGAAAGAGGCTGCGCTCCGTGAACATCTCTATGAGGCCCACGAACGTGACGAACTGAGCCGGATTGACCGGAAACGTGTCGAGCAATACGGTGAGGAACACGGCGTAGATGAGAGTGGCAACGACACAGACGCGGATGCCAGCCAACCCATCCAACGTGAGCAACAAACAGACGATACATCAAACGGTATCTATCCTGCTGATGCGTGGGAACTCAGCGACGTCAAAGCCCTCTCTACGGACGAGATCACCGTGAAACTCGCAGACCACGGTATCGAAACGAACGAGACTGCGTTTCAGAAGCGGGTGGAAAACCACAATTCGGCGACTGCGCTCTCTGAGCAGTGGGAAGCCGAATACGAGGTTGATGCCACAGGCTACGATCAAGACTTTATTTGGATGGCGGCACAGGTACTCTGGAAGCGCTGGATACCGGATATCCCAAACACAGAACGGATCTACGACTTCATAGAGGAGGGACGCGACCTCCGAGAGAAGGGAAACGATGTTGAGGCCTGTGACCGATGGCTTACTGCTTGGGAGTACACAGTCGCTGTAACGCCAGACGATCTCACAACTATCGAAGCAGCAGATCAACGCCTCCCGGCATTTCTCTCTCTTGAGGCCTTCATTCGCTCGCTTGATAGCGATCTTGCCAGCGTGGCTGAGGATAATTCGGCGTATCATGAGAAACGCCTCGAATTCTGTCAGGAGGTCTGCGAGCAGTTCCCGGACGCTGATGACGAGTTCCTGCTTGACTTTCACCACTTTGTCGCCGATTCATTCGTGGAACTGGATAGAATAGCCGACAGCAGGGCCGAGCTCGAAGCACTCATCGAAGCGTACCCGGAGGATCCCTATGCGTACAAGAAACTCGCAGATAGCTACTGGCTTGATGACACGGCACAGCTAACGACTGAAGAGCTAGAACTGACTGTAGAATTATACCGAACGGCGCTTGAAGTTGATACTCCTCTCGAAGGAGCGCCGATGGTGACTGAACGCCTCAAGGAAGTCGAGAGCCGACTCGCTGACTGGGGCGCAGTCGATAAGCAGGAGGACTGAAGCGTCATGAAACTCACATACTACGCCGATATTCCAAACTCCCACGATCATGAGCAGATCGTCGATCTCCTATACACCATTTCAGAAAAGTACGTTGTGAGAGATCATAGTGGCGGGCTGCCCACTCCGTACTTATCGTCGGCTGTGACACTAGGCTCGAGAGATCTTAACCAACAGACTGGCGCTTCTGCCGCTATCTGTTGGTTAATTACGGAAAGAGCTATCACTCACGCCCGCATACTTTTGTCTCGCAGTACTGAATCGCCAGTATGTCGTTTCGAGTGACGTGGGACAACCTCCTCGACAACGTGGAGGAACTTTCAGCAGACGCCACACTCCTCACCCCGGTCTCTCAGAAACCGTTTCAGATTACCGACGTCCAGCAACACCGAGTGCTGATCGAGTATCAGGCCGACAGTGAGACCGTCCCGCTCCAGCGGGAGCAGTTCGAGACGCTGTTTGAGCGCGTTGACGATGCGACTGGGTCGTTCGATCTCGATCGCCTCCCAGCCGGAGCTGAACCGTATGCCACCGTCATGAGTCTCCATCCGCGATTCACTATCGATGACCGGGACGGCACCCTCTCTGAAAGCGAGACGCCAACAGCGTCGCCACTTGTCGATGCGCACACGGTCGAACACGACGATGGCCCACGAGAAGAGCCCGATATCCCGGTGTACGCAGACGCGCTCCTGTTGATCGATGCGCTCGAGCAGCACGACATGACGTCACTCACCGAATTAGACGTGCCGACGCTTGTGAACCTCTATACGCTGCTGTCAGATGTCCAGCGCAATGCCAACGACCTTCGGCAAGAGGTTCGTGGCGTCTTGCTTGACCGCCTCCATCACGATCAACCCGTGAGTGGTCAATACGGCTCCGTTCAGCGGACTGTCCGCCAAAATCGAACACTCAAAGATGACGACACGGTCGTTGAGCTACTGGAGGCGGAGGGGATCGACCCCGAGCGGGTGATGAGCGTCGATACGAGCAAACTCGACGATGCGTTGGAGGTAACGTCACTCTCTGAATCCGATGTGTACGATATCGAGGAAAGCGAGTATGTTCGGAAAGCAGACGTCGACGAAGAGATGAAAGAAACACGTCTCCAAGGGCTCAAAGACCAGTTGGCTGGTGCCGACGAAGACACAACCGAGCTCCAAGCTGAAATCGAAGAACTGGAGCAGCGTATCACTGAACTCACCAGCTTTGATTCCGGGACATCCTTCCATACTCGTTCAAGTGGTGGGTAGCCGGTACCCACACCCGTACCCGTTGGGAGACGACAGACCGGCCACGGGAATTGACTAGATACTGTATCCGGACCTTCTTCGAGGCTGGTCTTTATCGGTGCGATGGACGAAGCTACCGTATGAGCGACTCGGCGTCTCCAAGCGCCTCTATCTCGCTATCTGGGCCGACTGACGTTCCAGCAGTCCTGAATCGGGCTGGTATTGACCACGTCGGTGTTCACGATCAGCGACTACTGGCTATCTATCGCACCGGCATCTTCAATGTGGTAACTGAGCCGGAGTCGGTGTCGAATGCGCGCACACTCGAGATCGAATGTTGGGAAGCACCCCTCCCGTCTCGTGGTGATGAGCGATCACCCCAGGAGTTTCTTGACGACTTTGCCGCCGTGTTTGAGCGTGGCGATAAGTCCTGAATCGTCTATCGAGTCTCTCGCTCGCAACGACGGTGATCAGTTGAGAGTGACAAGAACACTAGAGTCAAGTTCTCTAGCACGAGTCAAGACATACGCAATCTATAGAATGGGCGTATAGTTTTGGAGATCTATCGGTCAGAACCGTGTCCAAGATAAGCCACACCGAAGAACGTGGGTGCCTTCATCGGATCATCACTGTCTGACTGTGGATTTGTTACCGTCGTCGTCTCGCATTAGTTATGGTGAAGGTTTATCACCGCGGCCGGTAGTAGTAGTAAGTGAGCGCTGCGCGCCAGCGTGTTGAGCCCGTTCGACCATGTCCCTCGACGGACGTGGGGGCGGGAAATGGCGCTATTCCAACTTCAGCAGTTACAACTCTCGGAGTTTCTCAGCGAGGTCATCGTAGCCGTTCCGCTGGAGAGCGTTGACCACCCGCGTAACGGAGTCTGACATCGGCTCGTCCACACCCTCATGCGGCATGACGGCACCCTCGTACCAGCAATTGACTCGCTCTCGGACAGTGTTGCCTCGAAGCGCCGGGAGCGTCGGAGGGGTGTACTCAGGCGAGTTCCGATAGGTCGCGCTGATAGCCTGCCCCCAGTCCTGGCCACGATGGTGCTTCGCCCGTGGGGCCGGGATGACGAGCTCCCCTGCCCGCGGCATCGTGTCTGTGCTGTTAATCCGGTGGGCGAGGTGGTTCGAGACCAAGTCGGCGAGAAGTGCCGCCGGGTAGTAGAACTCCGACTTCTGGCAGTGAGCCACCAGCGGGCGATCGTCTCGCAGCCCTCCGAGTGCGGCGACGAACGGTTTGGCCTGCTGTTCGTTCCCATCGACGATTACCGCGGGGGGCTCGGCGACCGTGTTCAAGATGTCGTGGACGTGGATCGCGGAGTGGACCGCTTCGACCTGCTGGGTGTCCTCGTTCCCATCCAGGCTCTGGCGGTGGGAGAACACACGGATGTGCTCCGGAAATTCCTGCAGGACGGCTTCGGTGAAGTCTCGGCGGACGGCGTGTTCGTAGTCGTTCGCCTTGTTGTAGAACGGTTTGAATTCGATGCCACTCCCGTGGTCGTAGATCGCCTCCAGAATCGCCGGTTCGAGCTCCCGGGAGGCATACACGGCTGCCGTCACCGTCGTATCACCGACAGTGCTCGCGTCCATCGTCACAGACGTCGAGTAGGTGTCTGACTCGGTACGGAAGGGAAGGAGCGCCATTAGTGATTCAGTTGGTGCTGTATTCAGCCAGGTGGGCCTTCACATAAGTGCGTGTAGATTCCGCCATTATGCCTCCTCGAAGTCGAGCTTCTCCTTCGCCGACCGGACCCGGTCGCTGACCGTCTGCGGGCTGGCCTTCCGATCATCAGCCCACGAAGACTGCCGAGTCGAGTAGAGCGTCTGCGTCATCCAGTAGTCCAAGGTCTCAGCGGGTGACTGGAGTTCGTTCGCCAGCACGGCGAGCTCGACCGCCGCAATCTGCCGGCCGATGTCGAGCGCGGTCAGCTCCTCTTGGTAGTCGTTGATCGCCCGCCAGCCGTCTTCGATCTTGAACTCCAAGTTGATGACGCACTTCCCATCCGCCCCGTACCCGAAACGGCATGTTCGTATTGACACCTTTGGACGCTAAATGCTTGAGGCTACCTACAGAACTCACAGCTGTATCGGAGTGCGTGGATGCTGATTGGATGAGTTCGTCGGAGGGCTCCCACATGGGACCCATGATAATTGCCAGTTACCCGTTTTAGTGGTGTGTAAATCACCCGAATACGGACACCGGGCAAAATAACAGTAATTGTATGTATGTCTGACGCTCGCCGTGAGTATTAAGACGGAGGCCGGCGCAACATCGCAGTATGCACGGCTAGGCGATGTTTAGAAAGGGGGGGAGTTCCCCTGTTGGCAGCAGGGGCCGCTTGGGAAGGGACAGGATGGCACCTGTCCGAGGAAGTCTCCTATTCCTCATTTCTTCCGAAGTGGTCTTAATGGTTGCGGTGGTGAGAGTCATCTCCGGCTTTCGCCGATAACCCTCTCTGCTGTCTCTGAGACGGCCGATTATCCGATTCCGGCCGTAGCGTCGAGCACGTGCGCGGAGAGCGCACTATGCAGGACCACCCGGCTCATGGAGGTGTGCCAGCGGCGTGAGTCGCTTCGCTGTCGTTGGCTGTTCCAACTGTAGCCAACACTGGGTCATCGAGGATGCCGTCAGTAGTGGCGCTGCTAGCACTCGTGAGTGCCCCCGGTGTGGGAGTCAGCATTCAGATGGCCAGTTGCGACGTCGAGCAAGAGCTGACACGTGGGAGAATGCTGTTGAGCAACGGGCGGCGCTTCTCGCGAATACTCGGAACGCTGGCGCTGAGTTCGACGAGGTTGGCCACTACGCCAATCTTGAAGAGGAATGGGACCGCGATCTCGTCGGCCGACCACTCGGCGTACAGGTGCTTACAGGTGCCTTCGCAGACGATCAGCACCTCGACACAACGAATCGAGAGACATCCAACAACACCGATCAGAGCTCTCGTCAGCTTGGAGATCTCCGCTGTGATGAGGACGCGGGTCTCTGGGTGGTTCAGCAGTACCCGGCCGTGTCGTCTGGGACAGTACGCCTCGACAAAGAGAGCCGACCAGGTGAACTCTGGCGGCGTCTTGTTGGGGTCCTCGAAGCCGATATTGCGCTCGCCGTGCGCGAACTCGTCGGTGGTGTCGCAGATGGGGCCGCCTGGCAGATGCTTGAATCGATTATCGACGATCAGCTCGGGACAGTCGACCGAGAGGCGCTTCCAGACGCAGAGAGCCTCAACGGGTCGATCGTTGCGTCGACGCTGTTGAGCCTGTGTAAAGACGTCGAGTCCGAGCAGCATCAGCAGGCGCTCGAACTGCTCGAGAGCTTTGGGAGCTCGGAGTTCGGCCCGCTTGGCATCGGGTTTCCTGGTGAGCTTGAGGATGTTCGCCGAGTTGTGAAGCCGTTGCTCGCAGCCGCAGAACATACGCCAACACTCACCGTGCGGATCGATGAGTCATTCCGGGAGATCGGCCACGCCGACCAACGCCGGCAAATGGTCCAGCTGCTCAGTTGGCTTGGCCACGGTGTGGACGTCCGGATTGTGTTTGAGTCGTCCATCTGGATGCGGCGCTTCGCTTGGAGTTACGATCCGGAGATCGATGTCGACGAACTGGATGGGAACGTCCCGGACGTGGCAGCGTTCGATGTGAGTTCACAATGCGATACAGGCCAGCGCGCTCACGGAACCGTCGACGACCACGTCGCGGCTGCATGTGAGGCGCTTGAGATGGACGGTGAGGTTGTCGCAACCCTCGACCGTATTGGTGCGGAAGCTGGCCAGACAGCTGGCTACGAGACGCTCTACGAGGCTGCCCCGTACGATGACCCCGACCAGTCTCGGAACAACGTCGCGTACCACCTCCGACAGCTTCGCGAACACGAACTCGTGACGGATCGTATCGCGACCAGCGACGGGAGCAAAGTCGCAATTCGCCCGGCTGGCGTGCGTTTTCCTCGAAGAAATCGGCCGATCTGGAACGCGACAAAAACCCCTTCAGAATTTTGTGAGTCGGACCGGAAAATCTGACGACAATGTGGAGTCTAGACCCGCGCACACACGTGAGGGGGGGACCGGCTGGAGCCGCGACCGCCTCCCAGCACTCCACACTATCCAACCGCTTTCTCGCTCTACGTATCAGGCCGCCGTTGCGGCGACCCCCGAGAATGGCGTCGCAACTGTCGATGCGGCGGTCTCTGAGTGGGACGATCGAGCAGCTCCCCGCCGCTACACGGACTGGGAAAATGATCGGCTCGCTGTGGCCGCCGAAGTCGACAATTCGATGCAGTGGGCAGTCTGTACTGCTCGTTCGTTGGGTGATGGGTTTGTCTGGGACAATCTGCTAACTGACGAGCGACTCGACGAGAGTAGTGATTTCCGCCGACTGCTCCAAGAGGCACCCAATATCCTACAGAACAGTGCGTGCCTCGGGTGGATTGCTGAAGAAGACGAACTCGTCGACGATGTCGATGAGTTTGGCGACCGCATACAAGCTGTTCTCGAGGAGATTTGCGAGATGACGCGGGACATGACTCACGGCGAGTACCGCGAGTACAACTCTCGAACGGCGTTTCGGACGAAGATTCTCACTGAGTCACTCGGCGTGATTGGCGTAATGACCCGGTTACTGGACTTCGCCGGCGTGGACATCCTCCGAATCGGTCGGATGCCCCGGTTCAAGAGCGATTTTGCCGATGAGAAGCTCTCAGCTATCGCGAAGTTCGTTGGAATCAACTCGGCGATTGCGTCGAAATACGGGATGGCGTCGGTGTTTCGGCAACTGTTTGAGGATCGTGACGAGGTCCTCCGGTGGTCACTAGATGTCGATGTCAACGCCGCAGAGCCGTTCGGTGAGCTCATCGGCTCGTGGTGTCTGTTTGCTGATTACGGCGACCGCCAGGAAGTGTTCGCTGAGAAGCTTCGATCCAACGTCTCGCCGAGGGACATCCGGGATGATGCCCCCGAGATCGGTGTCCGCGTCCCCGTCCAGACGTCGACGAGTCGAGCCCAGTACCGCGACCTTCTTGACACAGCACTTGAAAAAAAGAACCTCCTCACAACTCCAGAGGCGGTATCGGTGCTCCACGGGCTGTGTCGGTCACCGCTAGCAATCGCGAACGGCGTCGCCCGAGCGCTAGAGCCGGAAGCCGAGACGCGACATATCCGGTCTGTAGAACTCCGACGCATCATCGCAGCACTGTCCCCAGAGCAGGTACTCCGGAATGCGTCGTCGACGCCGCGAAAGGCCCTCGTGGCACTCGCGGGCGCTGAAGAATTCCTGACGCAGTCAGCACTCGCCGAGAGAGCCGGCGTGTCGGCTCGCTCGCTTCGTGACCACCTCCCTGACCTCGTTGATACTGGAATCGTCGCGATGACGGATGCTGGCTACCGGCTCCAGCTGTCGTTTGCGGAGACGGATCGGGACGACGGAGAACTTCCTGAACGGTATCAGGATATCTACCCGCAATGGGTGAGTGATCCGACTGTCAGCAACGACGTCCACGCCGCGGCCGGAGCGTTACGGACAGCTCGGTGTCATCATGGGCCAGATGGACCAGTTCCACCGAAGGAAATCGGGTTCGCTGGCGATGTCTTGCTGGAACTCACAGAGCCATGGCCGTTACTCGATGAGGTGCTGCCAGCGCTGTGGGCAGTGACTGCGAGAGCGTGTTATCGAGAGGACGCTGCTGTCGCTGGTGGTGCCCTTGTTGAACGCGAGACTGAGATAATGGGGAGACGCCCGCGTCAGCTGAGCCTCCAAGAAGCAACTACTGGGGAGCTTGTCGGATGAGTTCTAGAGGAATTAAGGCGTCTGTCACCGGTGATTTGTGGGGGCTTGGTATACTGTTCTCGCCATCATATCTCTTGACGAGATTGTTGGGCCACTCATGCTGTTCCTAGGGTGTCATAGAAGAGTTGCCACGACATTTATTTCGTGAATTTACAGCCGAATCAGCCGATAGAACGCGCTTGCTGACTGACCATTACGTGATCTCGTCAATCAGCTCAAACCCATTTTTGAACCGCACACGATTCTCGAACCCGTGGGCGTCGAGTGTCGCAACAACCGCCTCGCCGGCGTCGATGTCGGTCGTCACGATACAGACCAGACCGCTATCCGCTTCGAGCCTTTCAACTGCGGCCGCAGCAAGCGCGGTGTCAGCCTTTTCGATCCGATCCTCGCTTCTTTTCGAGGATCGAGCGATGTACGACCGAACGTCGTCCATCACTTGTGACACGGTGCCGTTCGTGTAGTCAGGCTCGTCGGCGACTGTAACCCAACCGGCATCAATGGCGCTATTGATCGGAGTCTGTCCCGGCGTACTTCGCCTCGGCGCACCACCGAGCTCGTCGTAGACTCGCTGCGGAATGACAAATGTGAGATCGTTCCGTTGAGCAAAGCGTTCGAGAGCCGTGTACTTGTTGTTCTGTTGGCGACCACACGCGATGAACAATCCTGTATCCGCGATCCACGTCACCGAATTCTGCAACGGGTTGAACGGCTCACTCATCGCTCTCGTAGTCAGGCTTCAATCGTCGGATTCTCATTAGCGTCCCGAATCTCGTCAAAATAGGGATCGACCGATTCCATATCGAGGACGACGTCTCGTAGTGCCTGTAACACGGCAATTGCGAAGGCGTGCTGAAGGTCGAGTTCCCGGGCTGCAACTCGCTCCGACATGTTCCCGTTGGCGTACGGTATCGCATACGTTAGGGCGGCAGCGAGCTTTCCGAGACCGTCTCTCTCGATGAGGAGATTGAGGTCCTGATCCCGAGGCGATCGGCCGAACGCTTCGATGAGCGTCGGCGTGATCGTATACTCGTCTCCCCCGAGATTTGCCGAGAGAGTGATCGGGACTGCTGAATACGTGTGTGTTTTCTGGCCCTCATCTCGAGTGAGGACCTTGAGCTCAACGAGCGAGCCGGCATCCGAATACGCTGTCGTCCGGGGAATCTCCAATTCATCGACAATGTCGTCGATAGTGACCTCCTCTTGCCGGAGCACGAAGGTGTAGAGCCGCGCCAGTCGTGGCTCTTCCAGCAGCTGTGCAACTGACAGCAGGCCGTTGACGGCGCGTTCGGGGTCTCCAGCTGCCTTCGACATACAATTCATAATTCATGTACTAGATAATAGTGTTTGGGATTGCCGAATCGGACGTGATACTTCGGACACCCTGTGCCGAGCGATTCGTGAGTCCTCTGTATTGACCGATCTGGCCTGCTAGCCTTTCGAGGAGTTTCTGTTTGGGATCTGCGTGGTCTCTTCAGCATACACTAGATTACCACCTCAGAGTAGCGCGAAACGCGAGATTTAGATACGTTGACTAGCTACAACTCGTGATACCTGATGGTCGAAATTTCTGATTCGCTTCGCACTGTGTTTAGTGCTCAAATCGAAGAACGTGACGGCTCATATATTGTGGATGTCCCCGCGAGTGAAATCGAACACGACGCGCTTGCTGCCGACGAAACGTATCGCGTCGCGATCTTGAAATCAGAATCCTCGACAAGCAAGAAGACTCAGGAAGAGCAACCCCAATCGGCTGCGCAAGAACCAACTCCGACGTCGGACGGTCCTCCCGTAGAGGAAGGTGAAGTCCGGGACGTGACGATCGAGACAACTGGTGATCAAGGTGACGGCATTGCGAAGGTTGAACGCGGCTACGTCGTGATCGTCCCCGGCGGACAACCAGGTGATGAGCCGTCGGTCGAGATCGAGCAAGTCAAAGAGAACGTCGCGTTTGCTAGTATCGTCGAACGCGACTCACGGGCGCTGTAACGTCGTTTTAGTAGCAACTGTCTATTTGACTGGGATCGTTGGAACCACGACTATCCTGATCCACCCTACTCGCCTCCTGGCTTCCCGATGTACTCCGATTTCATCGTCCCGTTTTCACGATAGTAGCGATAGAGATACGGACCGTGCATATCCGCGGGATTTCCGCTAGCGCACTTGCAGCTGTCGTCGCCACAGGTGACTTTCTCTTTGACGACGGTCCCGATTCCTGCGCTATCGGACTCGTCGACGGGCTCGGCAGCCTCGGGAAGCTCGTCAGTGTCGACCGACTGGTCGCGATACTCGATGAGCGCCTCGACGTAGTTCCGTATCTCATGGAGTGTTTCCGTGTCCTGTTTGGGGAGCCCCTCTGCGAGATACTTCGGGAGCGAGGCAGGTGGTGACGGCTGCTCCATACCTTATGTAACAATTGGAGCCATGTTAGCGTTCGGGTGCTACATAAGGTATTGAACCTTCTCTGCCAACCGTGACCACCTCAGCAATTACTCGAGATCGTAGGCCGCAATTTCGTGAGAGCCACACTGTGGACACTCATCGATGTCCTTCTCCACGCTGTACCCACAGTAACGGCACTCGTGGTGCGTTGTCGATGACGGCTCGAGACTGACGATCTGCCGGATGAACTGTTTACTAAGCATGGGTGGGGTCAACGATCTCGCCACAGCCGGGGCATTCGGCCCATACGCCAGGGTCACCGCCAGCGGTCTCATAGTGGATGATTGCGTGCCGACTCGTGACTGTTTCGCCGCAGAACGAGCAGTCGCCACGGACTGTCTCTGGGTCATCAGGGGTCATTCTCACGAGTTCACGAGCTACTTCGAGGGGGAGAGGGAGCGTGTGACTCTGTCTTGGAGCTGGTCCGGTCGGTGGGACCGACCCTGCTCTGCTCCCTCACCTCAAAATTTGAGACTCTGTGACTTATAGTTCGGGCGAGCGGAGTGAAAGTACTTCTCTAGGACGGCTACATGACCACGGTTCGCGAGTGGCCACTACGCAGCTACGATTTCTAGTGACGATGTGTTAGATACCTAGCTGTCCTCACCATCGGTATGTCGTTCCGCATCTCGTGGCCCATCTCTCCCATTGTGAACCCTTCATCGATGTGGTGGCTGTAGATTTTTCATCTTGAAATCCGATTGGGCGACAAACTGTCCGGCCAGTTCAGCCAACTTCCGGGTTCGCTGGATGTCGGCCAGATTGTGCTTACAGAGTGGAAGCCAGTCGCCGGCCTGGAACGCATCCACAGCTTCGGCGCTGTCGTCAAATGGGTCGCACGTCTCCTCACCAACAAGGACATCATACACCCCAACGAGATCAGTCTGATCTTGTGTATTGAAGCGGTCAACCACCTGTATCATATCGGCGTACGCAATATCGCCAAAGGGCCATCGTAGTCCATGTTGGAGAAATCGCGTTCGACAAAAGGGGAGATCGAACCCACCGTTCCACGTCTCACCGTTGAATGCGGTCACGTAGTGGGTGTCACCATCGAGTTGGTTCGTGACAAACGACGCGACCGCCTCGAGGAGTTCGCCCTCGTCAGCAACGATGTCGAGTTGGGCTGTCCCAGTTGACTCCTCATCAAGCGCCCTCACCAGTATGTTGCGATCAACCTCGCTGTGGCCGCCAGTATTGAGAATAAGCGATTCACCGAGACCGTGCGCGAACCCAGCAACGGTGATGACAGCGTCGGCATCGAATCCAGAGGTTTCGATGTCAAACGCAACCGGAGTGAGTCCTGAGTCACTCATCTGTGAGATCGATAATGTGTTCGGATTTGAATCGATCTGTCGAAACACCCAATCGCTTCAGAAGTAGATGCCACGAGATCTGACGTGTCTTTTGTTCTCCCATCGTTACGTGATCTTCAGACGACCAGTTGTCAAGGACATCGTCAACCATCTCGACAGGTGCGATTAGTTTCCCTACTTCCTTCTCTATTCCATCTGTGACTGAATATACAACAAAAAAGTAAATCGCGGTTTTCAAATCAGAATATGAACTTTCAACTGTCAACCGATCGTGATGAGACTTCCAGATTCGGAACTGGCCGTACCTACCCAAGTTCCCGGTCTTACTTTGATACCGATTTACGCAGGACTTGACCTCGACATAGTACGATATCTCACCACTGATATATGCGTCAACATATGATTTTACTGACCATCGAATCATTAGCCCTAAATCATGGAATATAGCGTTAGCTAGGCGTTCAGCATTGTATCCCCGCCCAGATGCAGTTGATCGTCCACGTCCTTCACAGCTGTTACCATCTACGTCTTTGCGAACATCTTCCAATTTTATTTCAGGATTGACTACAGTCGGGTTAGGGGAACTGTTCTGCGTCATTGTCTCCTCGTCGCGATCGTCCTGGAATTAGACCCTGTGAGAGGTAGTTCAGCAGCTGATGAACTCATTCGACGAATGGGCCCACTCAAAGCCACTCGAATTATGACGTGACTGTGTGATATCATGGCTTGCGGCCCAGTATATGTAAGACCGATATAAAAATCTCATCAATAAGTGAGATTAGGGACATCAATTAGTTATCAGATCTGATATATCGGTCGAAAAAGTAGTGCGGAACAGAGGAGAGCCTGAGTGAGAGAGCCAGCCCCGTGGATGCAAATGCCAATCGACGATCGAATTCTCGAGGCATTAGCAACATCTGGGTTGGTCCTATCTCCCTCGGTAATCGCATTCAACATCGACAAGGCACGAAGCGAAGTGAACCGTCGACTTTCAATCCTTGTCGATCATGGCCTTGTCGAACGCGTCAAGCGAGGATACTACAAGATCACCGATATCGGTGAACAGTATCTTTCCGGAGAAGCTGATCCCAACGACCTCTGATCGAGCTATAACAGGCTAATTATAGTCTTGAAATGGTCACAACTCCTGTTTGCTACTATCTTGAAGCCAAATCTGATTCGGTGTCGACCGTTCTATGGCTCCTAATTAGATAGAACAAGGAGCACAGTCTGGCTGATCACGGACAGTTGATTCAAAGTCTAATTGATGAAGACATAGCACACTTCAGTAGTGCTGACATGATAATTCTCATTGTCACTAGTAAGGTATAGAAGTGTATTAACGATACAAGATAGTGCTAAGTGAGGCCATGGATTACGGATATCGCTTTGGGAGTGAATCTGAAACGCTAATTACTCACAGTAGTCCCTTCAGCGATGGGTTCACTGCCCGTAATCAACTCGTACAACTCTATGCGTTCTCTTCTTCCACATCAGACAGTTTTGTATCATCATCCTCGTTGACCACTTTAGCAACAGAAATATCGTTGAGTCGCAGGAACGCTTCTTTATTTTTGATACCTAATACTTCTCGTACCTCGACTGGGATCACGACCACTCCATCTGCGGAGCATTTGACTACTCCCGCAGACTCGGATTGTCTATTGCTCATTGGGTAGATTTGTATAAGCAAAGTATAAAAACATAACTCAGTCTAATACAGTCTTATTTTAATTTGCTGTATAGAACGTCCTAGCCGCTTTTGTAGTGCTTAACTGAAACAGGGTTAGGTTGTCTCTTTATATTATTAAAAGAGATCTGCTCGCTGTCTTGCGTTTATATTATCTCTTTCTTGTTGTTTCACTTAGGCACTACAAAAATAAGCGTATTATACTTATTCCATGTTCTTTAGTCTAGTATGTTTCATCAAGTTATTAAGATATATTACCCAGGAGAAGACAGTGGGAACACATGGTAGTGAAAATAGATCTGAACTTTGGAGATTCCCTCAACTAGATTCACAATCATGAGTGAGCATAAGCGCATCAGCATTCAATTCGAGCGCGATCGGCTGGAACAGATAGAAGAGGCAGCCGAGGACAGTGGGTACAACTCACGATCAGCTTACCTCCGATCAGTGATTGAAGCAGGCGAGTCAAACATCGCTGCTCTTGACCCTCGTACGAGCAACACTGACTCATCAACTCAAAAAACCCACAACACGGCAGAAGCTGCTGGAAAATCACTATCCGATGCGGCTATTATTAATGAACTTGCTGATGGCAAAGACAACAAAGCCCAGTTTGATGAGGTCGTTGAAAGCTTGATAATAGAGTTCGAGGACACTATTGCAGCTCGACTCAATGAATTGTCACAGGAGGATAACAGTCCCGTCACAACTGATGGACGGGGAAACTACTGGCGTGAGGCGGATCAGTAATGTCGGCGGGCGATGGAGAGTATATTGAGACATATAATCCAGACGGTAATGTTCTGTGGGTCTCAGTCGATCACATCGGGTTTGAGTGAAAGTGTCTGCTTGGGAAGAGTGTGGAACCTACCGAAGCAGACAACGAGATAGAAGAAGAGCATCTTC
>NZ_JBHSWW010000003.1:0-37670 GCF_042661865.1 Halorubrum tibetense | reverse complement strand
GCGAGCTCGGAGACGACCTGACCCGCGTCGACGTCGACGCCCTCGGGGACGTAGACGACGACACTCGCCGACCCGCCGGCACCGCTGCCGACGACGGCGACGTTACCGTCTTCCACGTGGGCGTTCGCCGTCGCGCGGAGCTCGTCCGCGTCGCCGTTGATCCGCTGTATCACGGCCGTGAAATCGCCGATCTCGACCGTCTCGGCGTCGTCACCACCGGTGGCTCGCGCCTCCGCGAGCGACGCCTTCAGCGACTCGATCTCCTTGCCGCGGGCCTTCCACTCCTCGAAGAACCGCTCCGCCGTCTCGGGGACGTCGAGCGGGTCGACATCGAGCACCGCCGCGGCGTCGTACAACGCGTCCTCCGTCCGCTGTGTCGACTCGACGGCCGCGTCCCCAGCGGCGAACACGATCCGCTCGACGCCGTCCTGAACCGGTTCCGTCTTCAACACCTTCACCGCGCCGATGTCGCCGGTGCGGTCGACGTGAGTGCCGGCACACGCCTGGACGTCCGCGTCGCCGACGTGGATCAGGCGGATGTTCGTTCCCGGCGGGACACCTCCCTGATACAGGTCGAACCCGTGCTCGGCCTCCGCTTCGTGCCGATGGGGCCACTCCTGGCGCACCGGGACGTTCTCGCGGACGAGCTCGTTGGCGAGTCGCTCGATCGCTTTCACCTCCTCGCGAGAGATCCGCTCGTAGTGACGGATGTCAAGGCGGGAGGAGTCGAGTCCCTTCTGTGCGCCGGCTTGTCGAACGTGATCGCCGAGCACCTCTCGGGCCGCGTGCCCGATCAGGTGTGTGGCGGTGTGGTGCGCTCGCAGGCGGTCCCGTCGCTCGCCGTCGACCTGCCCGCGGACGAACTCCCCTTTTCCGGGATCCGCGTCGGTGCGATGGAGGACGATCCCGCCGACCTCCTGGACGTCTACCACGTCCACGGTCGTCTCGCCGCCCGTAAACGAGCCGCGGTCGGCCGGTTGGCCGCCGCCTTCGGGGTAGAACATCGTCTGGTCCAACACGACGTCGTACCCCTCTTCGCGCTCGAACACGTCGAGGACGACGGCCTCGAACTCCGTGCGACCCTGGTCGTCGTAGAACAGCTTCTCCGTCTCCGGGAGGTCGGCGAGGCGGTCGTCGCGCTCCGTCCCCTCGCCGCCGTCGTCCGACTCCTCGTGGCGGTCGGCGACGAGCGCGTAGAAGTCGTCGGGGACGTCCACGTCGGCCCCGCGCTCGGCGGCGATATCCGCGACCATGTCCGGCTGGATCCCGTGAGAGTCGTACAGCTCCAGCAGTTCGCCGGTCGGGATCGGCTCGCCAGTGCCGGCGTACTCGTCCGCGAGCGCCTCCACCTTCCGCGAGCCGCGTTCCAGCGTCTTGTGGTACTTCCGTTCCTCCGTGCGGACGATCTCGCGGATGGTATCGCGGTTCTCGTAGCCGAGCCGCTCGGCCTGCATATCGACGAGCTCGTCGAGGGGCGCGTCCACGCCGACCTCGTCGACGAGCCGTTTCGTCCGGCGGAGCACCATCCGCGCGAGGTACCCGGTTCCGACGTTCGAGGGGACGATCCCGTCACCGAACATGTACGCCAGCGTGCGGGAGTGGTCGGCGATCGCGTAGATGCTCTCCAACGGCTCGACGAGCTCGCGGAGGCGATCGACGTCGACGTCGAGTTTGTCAGCGATATCGCCACGAGCGGCCTCCACGTCGTCGACATCGTCGATGTCGAGCCGGCCGGAGAGCTTCGCGGCACGGTGGATCAGCTCCCGCTCCGTCTCGGTGTGCTCGATCCCGGCGTTCTCCTTGAGGAACTCGATCGCATCCGGGTAGACGGCCTCGTACACCGTCGCGGTCCCCTGGCTCATCCACGTCCATCGCTCCAGACCGTAGCCGGTGTCGACGATGTACGTGTCCATGAACGAGTACGTGTTCCCGTCTTTCATCTCGTACTCGCCGTCCGGGTCCTGTTCCATACACATGAAGACGAGCGTCGCGAGCTCCGCGCCTTTATATATAACCTCGATGGCGGGCCCGGCGTTGCCGCCGCCGACCCAGGGGTCCTCGATGTAGGTTATCTCGGAGAGATCGGCACCGAGGCTCTCGAACAGCTCGTCGCAGTACCGAACCGTCTCGTCTTTCCAGTACACCTCGCCCTCGTAGGCGTAGTCGTCTTCGGCGTCCTCGCGCGTGTTGAACGCGTGGTGTGCCATCATCTCGAACGCCATCGTGTGCCGCCCCGTCTTCCCGACGTTGTCGATGTCCTGCATCCGGATACAGGGCTGTGAGATGGTAAGGGGGTTCGCCGGTGGGGGGGTCTTACCCGAGGTGACGAGCGGCTGGAAGTCGTAGATGGAGGCCTGTGTTAACAGTACGTCGTCGCGCCACCGGTTCGCAGCGACCGGGTACGGATCGATCCGTTCGTGGCCGTTCGATTCGAAAAAGGAGAGGAACGCTTCCCGCATTTCCGACAGCGTGTACGACTCGGGGAACCCCGGGTCGTCGATGAAGCTGTAATCGGCACACGGCGGCTCCCCACACAGCTCGCGGTCGTGATCCCGGCTCCAGAAGTGGGCGCCACAGGAGTCACATTCCGTGCGGACGAACCCCTCCTCCTCGAAGTAGTCGAGACGGTACTCCGCTTCGAGATCGCTCATTACCATGTTCTGGCCCGTGTTGCTCCAAAAGGGTTCCGGGGTGCCCGCGAAGGGACGTCGCCGCGGGAACATCGGACGCGGGAACATCGGACGCGGGAACGTCGGACGCGGGAACGTCGGGCGCGGGAACGCCCGCAACCGACCGCGGGAGGAACGTTTATAACCGGAAGCGAGATACACCGTCCCATAGTGGTGCCTACGACCCCGGACGGACCGACCGTCGTCGCCCTGGGAGCGGACGGGACGCCGTCGCGGTGGCCCGGCGACGCGGCGGACACGGGGAGATCCGACGGGTCGACTGGTGCGGATCGAGGACCCGCCGATCCGGCTGCGGCCGACGCGTTCGTCGTCACCGACCGCGACGGTCTCGATCGGGTACAGGAGGTCGATCCGACACGGCCGGTCGTCGCACTCGTCGACGACCCGATCGGCTCGTTCGCGACGGACCCGACCGTCGACGCGATCGCAACCGACCCGACCGCCGTCGACGGTCACGTAGCGTGGCTGCTCGCCCGTGAGGACACGTCGATCCGTGACACCCCCTCGGAGGAACCATCGCGGATCGAGCGGCTACAGAACGAGACGGCTCGGCTCGCCACCGTCCGATCCGTCGAGGAGGCGTATCGAACGACGGCCGCGATCGCCGACGAGGTGTTCCCGGAGTACCACGTCGGCGTAGGCGTCCTCGACGACGGGTGGATCGAGCCGGTCGCCGTCTCATCGAACGTGGACCTCGACGACTGCCGGCGCGTCCGTGTCGGCCGCGGATCGGCCGGAATCGCGCTGGACCGATCGGAGTCGGTTGTCACTCCCGCACGAGAGGGGGACGGCAGACAGATCACCGTCCCCGTTGGCGACGACGCGGTGCTCCAGGTGTCGACCGGCGACGACACGGGGTTCGACGCGGGCGACAAGCGGCTCGTGGAGCTGCTCGCCTCCCACCTCGAGGAGACGCTCGAACGGCTCCGCGCCGACACGGAGCTTAGAGCGGAGCGTGACCGGCTGCTCGCCCTGTTCGAGAACGTCCCGGACCCGGCGGTGGCCTACGATTTCACCGATGGCGGCCCCCGGTTCCGCCGGGTCAACCCCGCCTTCGAGGAGACGTTCGGCTACGACGAGGAGACGGTCGTCGGGGAACCGATCGACGAGTACATCGTCCCCGAAACCGAGTCGGAGCGGTCGGAGGCGGACGAGCTCAACGCGAAGCTCCGTCGCGGGGAGAACGTCAGACGGGAGGTGACGCGCCGAACCGCCGACGGCGAGCGCCACTTCATCCTCCACGTCATCCCGATCCACCTCGACGCGGAGAACGTCGCCGGCTACGCCATCTATACCGACGTCACTGAGCGACGCGAGCGCGAGGCGACCCTCCGTCGGCAGAACGAGCGGCTCGAGGAGTTCTCGTCCATCGTCTCGCACGACCTCCGGAACCCGCTTTCGGTCGCCGAGGGGTACGTCGACCTAGCACGCGACACCGGGGACCCGGATCACCTCGACCACGCCGCCGATGCGCTGACCCGGATGGACCGGCTCGTCGGGGACCTACTCTCGCTGGCCCGGAAGGGTGAGGTCGTCGGCGAAGTCGAGCCGATCTCGATCGCGTCGGTGGCGCGTGACGCATGGAGGAGCGTCGACACCGGCGATGCGGCACTCGACGTCGAGGCCGATGTCCGGCTCGACGCGGACGCGACACGAACCCGGGAACTGCTCGAGAACCTGTTTCGGAACAGCGTGGAACACGGTTCCACGAGCAACCGGACACAGTCCGGTGACAGCGTGGAACACGGCTCGACTGGTAGTCGGGCGGGGTCCGGTGACGGCGCGGGAGACGGCTCGCCGGACGGTGCCGAACGGTCCGATCCGACGGTTACCGTACGTATTGGGTCGCTGGGCAGCGGTGAAGGGGCAGAAGACCTCGGGTTCTACGTCGAAGACGACGGTCACGGGTTCACGGAGGATCCCGACCACGTCTTCGAAACGGGGTACACCACCGACGAGGACGGGACCGGACTCGGGCTGGCGATCGTCCGTCGGATCGCGGAGGCACACGGCTGGGAGCCCCGCGCAACGACCGGCGAGGGCGGCGGTGCCCGGTTCGAGTTCCGGGCCGGGTGATCGACCGGCGGCCCGACGGGAGTCGAAACGACCTTACCGCGTCCGCTCGCGGTTCCGATATGGTCGAGAACGTCGTCTATCCCGCGTACTTCGACGCCGACCGCTCACGGTCGGAGGGGCGTCGCGTCCCGATGGACCTCGCGGTCGAGGAGCCGACGGTGGACGAGATCGCGAAGGCGGTACAGCAGGTCGGCTACGACGCGGTGATCGAACGCGAGAAGACGTACTCCCGGGAGTACGAACCCCGCGGCGCGGTCGTCGTGACGGGAACCGAGGACACCAGCAAGAACGACCTCGTGCAGGCCGTCGCCGCCTACATCGGGATCCTTCGCGAGTGACGATGCGCCGCGTCGGAACCGTCGTCCGAACCGCCGGCGGGCTCGCGATCGCCCGGGGGAGTGTCGGCGAGGACCCGCCCGATATCGGCGCGGGAGTCGTCGACGAGTCGCTCTCGCGGGTCGGCCGCGTCGTCGACGTGTTCGGCCCCGTCGATCACCCGTACGTCGCCGTCACGCCGGCGAGCGGCGTCTCCCTCCCGGCACTCGTCGGTGGCCCCCTCTACGCCAGATAACGCCTACCCCTCCACTTCCGGTCCGACGACCTCGAAGTCCGCGAGCGTCTTCGTCGATCTGACGAGTCGCTCGCAGACGACGAACTTCTCGACACGATCCAGCTGCTCCCAGTCGATCTCCGCCGGTGGGGACGCCTCGAACGACTCGTACTGCTGATACACGTCTTCGTTGACGAACCGCTCGAACGAGCCACAGTTCGGGCACGTCACCGAGAGATGTGCGGCGTTGAACGAGCGGGTGAGCGTGTGTTCGAGACAGCTCAGACAGCGGTACTGCCGACTGCTCATGGCATCCGTACGCGACGCGCCGGGTAATACCTGTGGACGGCGGCAGGGAAGCGATCCGACGGGGGAAGAACGCCGTGAACGGGGGAAGTCCCCGCAGCACGCGTCGTCCGCGGCTAGAACAGCGCGGAGGCCGCGGCCTCGGCCGTCTCGACGACGGGCCCGAAGCCGGGCAACAACAGGACGGTCGCTACGGCGGCGAAGACGACCGCGGCATACAGCGCCGTTGGCCGGCTGTCGACCGCGTCGAGCGCGCTCGACGACGCGGGATCGTCGAGGAACATCGCCTTGACCACGCGACTGTAGTAGTACAGCGAGATCACGCTGTTGATCGCGCCGAGCGCCGCGAGCCAGACGAACCCGTTGTCGATCGCTCCCATGAACAGGAAGTACTTCGAGAAGAACCCGGCGAACGGCGGGAGCCCCGCGAGCGAGAACATGAACACGGCCATCGCGGTACATGCGATCGGCGCGCGGCGAGCGAGTCCCGCGTAGTCCTCGAACGTCCGGCCGACGCCCCAGCGCTCCGCCATCGCGACGAACAGGAACGCACCGGTGTTCATGAACCCGTACACGAGCAGGTGGGCCATCGCCGCGCCCATCACGGCGCTGTTACCGGCAGCGCTCCCGGAGAGCGCGCCGAGCCCGATGAGCGCGTAGCCGGCGTGGCCGATCGAGGAGTACGCCAACATCCGCTTGACGTTCTCCTGGACGGCCGCCGCGAAGTTCCCGATCGTCATCGTCACCGCGGCCAGCACGCCGAACGCGAGCACCCAGTTGACGTCGGCCACCAGTGACGCGCCGATGGGGAACGCTTCGGTGAACACGCGGAACGCGACCACGAATCCGGCGGCCTTCGATGCCGACGAGAGGAACGCGCTCACCGGTGCGGGCGCGCCTTCGTACGCCTCGGGTGCCCAGAAGTGGAACGGCACCGACGCGGTCTTGAACGCGACGCCGCCGATGATCATCGCGATCCCGATACCGGCAACGCCGGCGAGCCCGTCGAGCGTCGCGATCTCGGCGGCCACGTCCGCGAAGATCAGCGAGCCGGTCGCGGCGTACACCAGGGAGATACCGAAGACGAAGACCGCCGACGACAGCGCGCCGACGAGGAAGTACTTCAGCCCCGCCTCGACGCTGCCGCGGTTCTTCTTGAGGTACGCGACCAGCGCGTACGACGGGAGCGACACCATCTCGAGGGCGACGAACACGACCGCGAGCGAGTTCGCGACCGCCAGCAGCGACATCCCCGTCGCCGCGAAGACGGTGAGCGAGTAGAACGCCGCCGGACTGTCGTGGCCGTCGAAGTAGTCGTGGGCGGCGACGACGACCAGCGCCGTCACGGACGCGAAGATCGCCGTGAAGAACAGGGCCATCGTGTCGACCTTGATCGCGTCCGCGAGCAGGTAGATCGCGCCGCCGGTGCTCGCGTCGCCGGTCCCCGCACCGACGAACCAGACCGTCACGGCGAGCGCGGCGAGCGCGGCGAGCGTGCTCACGACCGCCGAGGCCGTGTTCGACCGCGTGTTCGGACGGACCGTGTCGACCAACAACAGCGCCAGTCCGGTAACGCCGAGGATCAGGGTCGGCGCGAGCGCGAACCAGAGCGGCGTGTGACTAGACATCGACGCTCACCCCCTCGACGACCGGGACGGCAGCATCACGGATCATCTCGAAGAACAGGTCGGGGGCGACGCCGAGCACGATGATCGCCGCGAGGAGCACCGCGAGCGGCGCGACGTCGTGGACCGGCGCACGCCCGACCTCGTAGTCGGTTTCGAGCCGGAACGGCCCGAACAGCGTCTTCTGCATCGCCGCAAGCAGGTAGCCCGCGACGATCACGATGCCGAACATCGCCAGCGCCGTGAACAGCGGCGCGTACGGGAGCGACGGCGCACCGAACGCGCCGACGAAGATGAAGAACTCTCCGGCGAATCCGGCCATCAGCGGCAGTCCCATGTAGCCGAACGCGCCGGCGACGAGGATGCCGACGGTGATCGGCATCCGGTCCGCCATCCCGGCCATATCGCCGACCATCCGGGTGTGTGTCGCGTTGTAGATGACGCCGACCGCCATGAACATCAGCCCCGAGATGAGGCCGTGTGCGACCATCTGGAACGTCGCGCCGCCGACGCCGTACTCGGTGAACACGACGAGCCCGAGGATGACGTACCCCATCGACGAGACGGAGGAGTACGCGACGATACGCTTGAGGTCCTTCTGTGCCAACGCGAGCATTGCGCCGTAGATAACGCTGATCACGGCGATCGCCGCGATCGGGATCGCGAGTGCGGACGCCTGCTCCGGCAGCATCGTAAAGTTGAACCGCAACAGCGCGTATGTCCCCATCTTCAGGAGGACGCCGGCCAGCAGCACGGAGACCGGTGTTGGTGCCTCGACGTGGGCGTCAGGCAGCCACGTGTGTACCGGGACGATCGGGACCTTCACCGCGAAGCCGGCGAACATCGCGAGGAACGCGACCATCGCGAGCGTCCCCGGCGCGATCCCGAACCATGTCCCCAGTTCCCCGGCCGCGATCGCCTGGGTGATCTCCGGGAGCCCGAAGGAGCTCACCCCGTCCCCGAGCGCGAACACGAGCGACATGAAGCCGATGAACATCACCAGCGACGCCGCGTTCGTGTACACGAAGAACTTGATCGCGGCGTACTTCCGGCGCGGGCCGCCCCACACGCCGATGAGGAAGTACATCGGCACGAGCACCGCCTCCCAGAAGACGAACCAGAGGAAGAAGTCCAGCGCAGTGAACACGCCGAGGAGGTTCGCCTCCATGAACAGCATGAGCCCGTAAAACTGGCTCTGTCGGCTGTCGATCGGGGTCCACGCGCTGACGATCGCTAGCGGCACGAGGAACGTCGTGAGCACGACGAGCGGTAGGCTGATACCGTCCAGCCCGACGAACCACGAGACCGAGCGGCCGCCGACCTCGAGCCATTCGATCCGCGACTCGAACGCGATGGTGCCGCCCGTGAGCGCGTTGCCACCGGCGTCGAACGCCGACCAGAGGTAGAGGCTTCCGACGAACGGAACGATACTGAGCCCGAACGCGAGCCGACCAGCCCACTCGTCGGGTGCGACCAACACGGCGAGCGCGGCGACGAACGTGAATCCGATGAGCGCTTCGAGTATCACAGGAACCACCCCCCACTAACCCCGAGAGCGACAAGCAACGCGAGCAGCCCGAGCGTCAGCATCGCGGCGTAGTGCGTGACGACGCCGGTCTGTATCCGGCGAACGCGCTGGCCGGCCGCGAGCGCGACAGACGAGACGCCGTTGACGACGCCGTCGATGATCCCCTGATCGAAGGTGTCCGCGCCGCCCGCGGTGTCTTCCGTCCGATACGCGAGCCATACCTGCAGTTCGTCGAGGTAGTAGTTGTTGTACAGCACGTCTTTGACACCGCCGAGCGTTGCCGTGTGTTCCGTCGGCGATGCGACGTTGTACAGCCGCCACGCCACGAGCACGCCGGCCACGGCGAGACCGAGCGAGAGTCCGGCGGCGACGAGCAACGTCAGCTCCTCGCTCAGCCCGGCGAGCGTTTCGGCCTCGTAGCCGCCGTACGTCGCGAGCAGATCGTTGTACGCCGAGTAGCCGACGCCGTCGATGCCGCCGAACTCGTTGTCGAGCCATTGCGTGAGGAAGTCGATCCCGCCGAGGCCGAGCAGCTTCTGAACCGGCACCATGTTGACGAAGCCGGCGACGACCGCCAACGAGCCGAGCACCGTGAGCGGCCCCTTCACGTTCCAGCGGACGGGTTCGGGGTCACGGGCCAGATCGGTCCGCGGCTCGCCGTGGAACGTCAGGAACACCATCCGGAAGGTGTAGAAGGCGGTGATCGGTACCGCGAGCAGCCCCATTATCCAACCGCCGAGCAGCAGCGGATCGTTGAGGCCGTGGATGAACGCCTCGTAGAGGATCTCGTCTTTCGACCAGAAGCCGGCGAACGGGAAGATCCCCGCCAGGGCGAGCGACCCGGCGAGGAACGTCCAGTAGGTGACGGGCATCCGGTCTTTTAGTCCGCCCATGTCCCACATGTTCTCGTTGTGGTGCATCGCGATGATCACCGAGCCGGCACCGAGGAACAGCAGCGCCTTGAAGAAGGCGTGAGTCATCAGGTGGAACGTCGCAGCGACGTACGAGCCCGCGCCGAGCGCGAGCATCATGTACCCGTACTGTGAGATAGTCGAGTACGCGAGCACCTGCTTCAGTTCGTCTTTCACGACGCCCATCGTCGCCGCGAACAACGCGGTGAACCCACCGACGAACGCGATGACGGCGAGCGTCGTCGGAGTGAGCGCGTAGAAGCCGAACATCCGCGCGACGAGGTAGACGCCAGCCGCGACCATCGTCGCCGCGTGGATGAGCGCGGAGACCGGCGTCGGACCCTCCATCGCGTCGGGCAGCCAAGTGTGCAGCGGGAACTGTGCGGACTTCCCGACGACCCCGCCGAGCACGAGCAGCCCGATTATCGTGAACCACGTGCCGAGTTCGAGTCCGCCCGGCACCCACGCGACTTCGCCAGCGCCGGTGAGCGCCTGTTCGGCGAGGACGGGGAACGACCCCTCGCCCGCGAACTGGGCAGTTCCGAACGTCGCCAGCACCGCGACGACGCCGACGAGGAAGAAGTAGTCGCCGAACCGGGTGACCAAGAAGGCCTTCTTCGCCGCCGACGGCGGCCCCGCTTCGCGGAAGTGGAACCCGATGAGGAGGTACGAACAGAGGCCGACGAGCTCGAAGAACATGAACGCCATCAGCAGGTTATCGGCGACGACGAACCCGAGCATCGAGGCCGTAAAGAGGCCGAGTCCGGCGTAGTAGCGGGGGAGACCCGTCTCGCCCTCGTCGTTCATATAACCGAGGGAGAACACGTGAACGAGGAGCGCGACGAGCGTCACGATGACGAGCATAAGCGCCGACAGCGGGTCGATCAGCAGGCCGAAGGTGAGTTCGATGTCGGTCGGTCCGACACCACCCTCGCCCGCCCACGTGTAGATCGTTTCGTTGTACGCCCGGCCGCCGGCGACGGTCGCGAGCACCCACAGCGACAGCAGGAACGAGCCCGCGGTCGCCGCGATGCCGCCGAACGCGCCACCTTTCGGAAGATACCTGCCGGCCCCGAGGGCGACAAGGAACGAGAAGAACGGGAGCAGGACGATGGCCGGAACGTACGCGAACGCGTCCACCATCTTACCACCTCATCTCCGTTGGAACCGTGACGTCCGTGTCCCCGAAGTTGCGGTACAACACCAGAATGATGCCGATCCCGATGGCGACCTCCGCGGCAGCCAGCGCGATGACAAACAGCGCGAACACTTGCCCGGTGAGGTCACCGTAGTACAGCGCGAACGCGACGAAGTTGATGTTCGCCGCGTTCATCATGAGCTCGACGCTCATCAGGAAATACAGCGCGTCACGCCGCGTGAGCACGCCAAATAGCCCGATACAGAACACGCCAGCGGCGAGCAGCAGGTACCACTCCGGCGGCACCATTACCGCTCACCCCCGTCGGTGAACGCCCCGCCAACCGCGGCGACGATGGAGCCGTCCTCCTCGCGTTTCGCGAGGTAGATCGCCCCGTCGACCGCGACATCGAGCGCGACCGCGACGATCAGGAACGCCGCGAGGAACCCTTCCGAGGGAATCGTCGACACCTCGTAGCCGGTGAGGTTGAACAGGGCGTACCCGATGTTGTGGATGACGGACTCGCCCTCGAACGTCGCGAACTCCCCGAACTCGGCCCCGAGGAACGTCGCGGCCATCACGCCGAACAGGAGGGCGACGGCCGCCGCAGGAAGGACCCGACTCCCGCCGGTGTCCTCGGTCATCCGCTACTCACCTCCAGGTCGTCCGTGTCGTCCGATCGCGTGAGCATCACGGCGAACGTGACGAGTATCAGAACCCCGCCTACGTAGACGAGGATCTGCATGGCGGCGATGAACTCCGCCTGTAACATCACGTAGTGCACCGCGACGCTCGTCAGGGCACCACCCAGAAGCAGCGCGGCGTGGAACACGTCGCGCGCCAGGACAACCCCCAGGCTGAACGCCAACGTGACCGCGGCGAACAGCGCGAACGCGATGGTAGTATAAACCATTGTATCTGTCTCCTATGAGAATCCCTTTGAAGATTTCGAGACGCGCCCGCTACTGGTAGTCGACCTCGCCGTCACCCTCCCCGATCCACGCGCCACGATCGGGGTTTCGGGATTCGAGCGGGTCGATACCCTTGTACCACGGGACGTTCTTGAGCTGTTCTTTGTTGTAGACGAAGTCGTCCTTCGTGTCCGCGGTGAACTCGAAGTTCTGTGTCAACAGGATCGCGTCGACGGGACACACCTCCTCACACAGCCGGCAGTAGATGCATTGCCCGATGTGGAGGTTGTACTGCTCCCCGTTTCGTTTGTCGTCCTGTACGATCTGGATCGTGTCGTTCGGACAGACGTTCTCGCACTGTCGACACCAGATACACCGCTCCTGACTGAACTTGTGGACGCCACGGAAGCGCGGGCTCACGTCGGGCGCGTCCTCGGGGTACTCCACCGTGAACGTCTTCCCGTCGAGCGCGTGCTTCATGGTCGTCGCCATTGATTTCATTAATCCGATCATACGATCACCCCCACGATAACGGCCGTGAGAACCAGGTTCGCGAACGACAACACCAGCATGCCTTTCCACCCGATCTCGATCAGCTGGTCGATCCGGACACGCGGGAACGCCGCGCGGGCCCACTGTGTGAACAGGAAGAAGCCCCAGATCTTCACCACGAACCAGAGGAAGCCGATGCTCTCCGGTCCGGGGCCGGACGCCCCGCCGAGGAACGTCACGGCGAGGATCGCCCCGCCGAGGAAGATGTGGACGAACTCCCCGAGGTAGAACAACACGAAGTACGCCGAGGAGTACTCCGTCTGGTACCCGCCGACGATCTCCGTCGGCGCTTCGGGTATGTCGAACGGGTTCCGGCCGATCTCGGCCATGTTCGCCGTGAGGAACAGCACGAAGGCGAACGGGTTCACGAGCGCGTACCACGTCGGGATGTCGAACCCGGCGATCGTGAACAGCACGTCCTGTTGAGCCTCGACGATGCCGCTCATCTGGAGTGTCCCCGCGAAGATCACGACCGACATCGCCGTGACGATAAGCGGGATCTCGTACGCGAGGTTCTGTGCGACGGCGCGTAGCCCGCCGAGCATCGAGTACTTGTTGTTCGACGCGTATCCGGCCATCACCAGCGAAACCGAGGCGATGGAAGCGAACGCGAACACCAGCGCCAACCCGACTTCGGGGTCGGCGAGCTGGAGGTTCACCGGGCCGAGATGTCCCATCGGGATCACGGCGAACCCGAGCAGCGCCGACGCCGGCAGCAGTATCGGCGCGATGTCCCACGTCGGGCGGTCGACACCCTCGGGGATGATGAGCTCCTTCGCGAGCAGCTGGACCGCCGCCGCCGGGATGATCAGGAGCCCGAACGGTCCGATCCGGTCGACCGCGATCCGGTCGGTGAACGCCGCGGTGATCTTCCGTTTGGCCCATGGACCGGCGACCCCGGTGAACGCGAGCACGATATTGCCGACGACCGCCGCGGCGATGAGTGCGCCGACGACTTGGCCGGCCACGCCGGGTAACCCGAGCGTCTCCGCGATGAACTCGGGGAACAGCTGTGCGGGCGCGACCCCCATCAGCGGTCCACCTCCCCGAGCACGATGTCGAGGCTCCCCAGCGCGGCGATCACGTCGGGGATGTACTCCCCGTTCGCCATCTCCGGGAGCGTCTGGAGGTTCGAGAAGCATGGCGAGCGGATCTTGAACCGGGCCGGCGTGTCCGTCCCGTCCGCCCGGATGTAGATGCCGAGCTCGCCTTTCGCGCCCTCGACGGCGCGGTAGATCTCGGCGTCGTCGTCCGGTTTCAGCGTCCGGGGGACGTTGGCCTGGATGTTCCGTTCGTCTTCCGGCCAGTCCTCCAGCAGGTCGACGCACTGCTCGATGATCTTCGCGGACTCCTCGACCTCCTGCATCCGGACGAGCAGCCGGCTGTAGTTGTCACAGCCGTCCTCGGTGATCACGTCCCAGTCGAGCTCGTCGTAGTAGCCGTACGGGTCGTCACGCCGAAGGTCGTAGTCGACGCCGGAGCCGCGGGCGACCGGCCCGGTCGCGCCGTAGTTCTTCGCGACTTCGGGCGGGAGGATCCCCGTGTCGATCGTCCGCATCTGGAAGATCTCGTTCGAGGTGATGAGGTTGTGGTACTCCTCTATCGAGCCGGGCAGCTGATCGAGGAAGTCCCGCGTCTTCGAGAAGAACTCCTCGCGTGGCTCCGGGAGGTCCCACACGACGCCGCCGAGCCGGAAGTAGTTGAACATCAGCCGCTGGCCCGTCAGGTCCTCGAGGAGGTCCTGGACGCGCTCCCGGTCGTTGATCGCGTACATGAACGTCGCCGTGAAGTCGCCGTTCACGTCGAGCGCGAACGTCGCCAGCGCGAGCATGTGTGCGGCGATCCGACACATCTCTGCGCCCATGGTGCGGATGACCTGTGCGTACTCCGGCACGTCGATGTCCGCGAGGTCCTCAGCCGTGCGCGCGTACGCCCACTCGTTGAGCAGCCCCGCCGAGATGTAGTCCCAGCGGTCGGGGTACGGCATGATCTGGTGGCGGTACGTTCCCTTCTGGGCCATCTGCTCCTCACAGCGATGGAGGTAGCCGATGTCGGACTCGACGTCGACCACCTGCTCGCCGTCGAGGACGGTTTTGAGGTGGAGTACGCCGTGTGTCGCCGGGTGGTGCGGACCGATGTTGAGGAACATCGTGTCCGACTCGTCGTCCTTGTGGTGCTGCTGGATCGGGTTGACGTGATCCGGCAGCGAAGCGATCTGCGGTTGGTTCTGGTCGTAGTCCATCGACAGCGGGTGCCCCTGCCACGTCTCGGGCAGGAGGATCCGCCGGAGATCGGGGTGGCCGTCGTACTCGATTCCGATGAGATCGTACGCCTCCCGCTCGTGCCAGTCCGCGGTGCGGAAGACCGGTTCGGCGGATTCCGAGACCGGGTCGTCCTTGTCCGCGGGGACGACGATGCTGACCTCCTGGGTCGGGTCGTCGTACTTCTTCAGGTGGTAGATCGACTCGTATCGGTTCTCGTACTCCTGTGCAGAGACGACCGATAAGTGGTCGTAGCCGGCCTGCTCTTTCAGGATCGAGAGCGTCTCCTGAACCGTGTCCGGCCGGATGACGAAGGCGGGCGCGTTCAGGTGGTCGTCGCGACCGACGACGAGGTCGCCGAGCAACGCTGCCAGCTCGTCGGGGTCGTGTTCGACGACCGCGTCCGTGTCGGGTGTGTCTGGTGCTTCGAGGCTCATGGAGAATCGGCGAAGTTGTACCGCATGACCAGTTCGTCCTCATCGATCCGGTCGGCGAGCGTCTCGACGAGCTCGTCCTTTTCGAGGTCGGAGAACTGCTCCAGCTCGTAGGGTTTGACGGTCACGGGCGCGGCCTCGCCGTTGGCGACGCGCTCCTGGAGCTTGACGACCCCGTACACGAGCGCTTCGGGACGGGGCGGGCAGCCGGGGACGTGGATGTCGATCGGAATGACCTCCTCCGCCCCCTTGATCACGTTGTACCCCTCCTGGAACGGGCCGCCGGAGATGGTACACGAGCCCATGCCGACGACGAACTTCGGCTCGGGCATCTGGTCGTAGACGCGCTTCATCCGCGGCGCGAACTTCGAGACGATCGTCCCGGGGACGATCATCACGTCGGCCTGTCGCGGCGAGGCGCGGGGGACCCCGCTGCCGAACCGGTCGAGGTCGTGTTTCACCGCGTAGGTGTGCATCATCTCGATGCTACAGCAGGCGATACCGAACTGGAGCATGAACATCGAGGAGCCGCGACACCAGTTCAGGAACTTGTCGAACTTGGTGAGGATGAACGGCGAGGAGCCGAACGCCTCCCGGAGCCGGGAGTTGAACCGGTCTCCTTGCCCGGTCATCCGGGCGTCTCGGGTTTCGGTTACGACTCGCGATTCGTCGGTGATGAAGGGTTGATCGCTGCTCATGTGTTCAGATCACGCTCCGTCTTTCGTTGCGTTGCGCGGGGGCTGCGGGTCCATTTGACCGCGCCCGTCCGCCACGCCCAGACGAGTCCGATCGCGAGGATTCCGACGAACGCGAGCATCGGCCACAGCAGCTCGAACATCGGAACGCCGCCCTCGAGGGCGGGTCGGTAGATCGCGACCCACGGGAACAACAGCACGGTCTCGATGTCGAACACGACGAACAACAGCGCGACCATGTAGTACTGAATGTTGAACCGGATCCGCGTCGTGCCCGTCGGGGTCTCGCCGGACTCGTAGGTGGTACTTTTGCCGGTCTCAGGCACGCTCGGACGGAGTAACGCCGACACGGTCATCATCCCTATCGGGATGAGCAGGCCGACGGCCGCCAAGGCGCCGATCGCTATCCAATCGCTCATATAGGTCTCCGTAACGTGCTGGGGTTTGAACCGCCCCCTCATAAGCGTTGAGTCTTCACCGCACCGGAGACACGCCGGCTGAAACGCCCGTGCTCGGCATATTCGGACGGGAGGGGAAGAAACGAGCAGCGCCTACTCGTCGTCCCGCTCGCGGAACCCGTCGATCCCGAGGTCGTGGAGCGCCGCGGAGACGTCGGCAACACCGCCTTTGAGGGCTTCGTGGTACGACACCAACCGCTCCGCGATAGTATCGTGTTCGCGCGCGAGCACCTGCGCGGCCGAGAGCCCGGCGTTGAACGACTTGCCGGCGTCGACGGCGACGATGGGAGCACCCGTCGGCATCCCGATGACGGAGTCGACGGACTTCTCCTGGACCGGTACCCCGATCACCGGGATCGGGTAGGCGATAGACGCGGTCATGTTCGGGAGGTCCGCGGATTTGCCGCCCGCGCCCGCGATGATGACGTCCAACCCGCGGGCCGCGGCGGTCTCGCCGTAGGCGTACATGAGCTCCGGAGTCCGGTGGGCAGAGACGACGTAGCTCTCGAAGGTGAACCGGGCGTCCGGCGGGTCGGCGAAATCGGTCTGTTCCGCGAAGCCGAGCTCGCGGAGCGCGTCGTACGCGCCTTCCATCGTCGGGAGATCCGAGTCCGAGCCCATGATGATCCCGACGTCGGGGGTCGTCGCCGGGTCGGCGTCCGCCGCCGCCTCCGATTCGAGCCGCTCGATCAGATCCGCGACCGTGGTCATATCGTCGGGAACGGCCGGCCTCTTATAAGTCGTTGCGGCTCCGGGGCGCAGTGGCCCGTCTTCGCGATCAAACGGCCACCGATCCGTTCACCACACGTGCTTGTTGGGTGACATCGGGAGTGGGTATGGCAAAACGGCTATGGCGAGATAGTATATAACTGCCCGAGAGTGATGCGACGATTGCTTGTACATAAGCAAGGCGGTGGCGCGCCCCGGTTCGCGCCTTTATAAGGCGCGAACCGCGAGGGACCTTCGGTCCCTCTGGCAGCCGGCGCGTAGCGCCGGCGACGACGGGGCGAGGTTGGGGAGGTGTGAGGTGTGGTCGCCGTGCGGGGTGAGACTCAAAGGGGCAGCCGCGAGGGCGAAGCCCGCCGCAGTAAGCACCGCAGCGAGGGAGCGATAGCGACTGAGCGAGGCGCACAACGAGGCGCTCGAGCCGTCGCGGCTGGGGCTTTGAAGGTTTTACCGCGCCAGCAACGAGTTATAACCGAGCGGCTGGGGCTTTGGACGTGTTCATCACGACAGCAACCCCTTATAAATATCCGCCAGCAACACCACTTCTTCCCTGATAAACAACCGATCGTCCATACTGCGATACCCACGCCCGACATCGTTCAACGAACACTCCGTGCTCAGACGGGGCCGGTCGCTTATAAACTGCGTATGAATGGACGGACGGCCGAGTTGGCCCGGCGTTCCGGAACGGGGTATCCCGGTTGCCTCCTCCACCCCGCGACCCGACGAGCGACGGACGTCCGGCGGTGGGCTGCTCGCTTCCGCGCCTGACCCGTTGTCGCCGACGAACCACGACGGACCGCTCCTGCGAGCGGGCGCCGTGGACCGCTGTCCCCGGCGGACGAGGCTTCCACGTTGGCTCTCGGGGCCCGTGCCGGTCTGACCGGACGCGCCCGGTGTTCGGTCCCCGCTAAAGACTACCTCACGGGTTGCGAGCGGGGCCTAACCGCCCGACCTAGTCCAGTTTACACTACACGGGTACCCCATAAGGGCCTTTCGTTCGCCGGACACGACACGTGCTCGTCGCCGGCGGTGGCGGTGGCTGTACGGTGGCGGTGGCTGTATGGTGGCGGTGGCGACGACCGACGACCGACGACCGGTTCAGCCGAGCAGGTCGCGGGCGTACATCCCGGCGAGCGCCGGGAGCGGGAGCGTCGTCGCGATCACCGCGGGGGCGTGGTACTCCAGCCAGCCGTACTCCGCGAACATCGTCGTCGGTTCGATAGAGAAATACCACAACACCGCGAGTAGCGGCGTCGCGACCGCGAGCACGACGAGGACTCCCGTGAGGGTCCCCGGATCGACGTTCCCCCGCTCGACGGAGGCGAACACCACGGCGGTCACCAGTGCGAACAGGGCGATCCCCCACGCGCCGACCGGGCCGGCGGCGTAGTACCCGGCGATCTGCGTCCCGAACCCGGAGACGACCGCGTACGGGGCGAGGAGGATCAACACGCTGAGAACGCTGATAGCGACTCCCGCCTGCCGCGAGCGATCACGGACGTTCATACCGGGAGATCACGCGGGAACGCGGTAAAAGGCGCGGATCGCCGTCGAGAGACGCGTCGCCGCAGAGTGACGAGCCGTCGTCGAGAAGCGAGTCGTCGGCGAGAGACGCGAGTCGATCGCCGACCTACTGAGCCCGCACCGTTTTACCCGGCGGGCGCGGATCGACTGGTATGTCACTCGACGTCGAGACCCCCGACCCGCCCGAGCTCGCGGCGGTCGATCCGAACGAGTACGACGACGCCGAGGTCAGTGGCGGCGACTACCGGCGCGACGAGCTGTCGGCGTTCCTCCGCGAGGGCGCGTGGGAGGAGGCGTTCTCCCAGTGGGCCAGAAACAGCGACCTCGACGCCGAGGAGTGGACGATCGTCGAGGACCTCGAGCTCGTCTCGCGCTTCGACTTCTTCTGGGACGATTTCGCCGACCGCGTCGGCTATCACGCGCCCGGGCTTCCTGAAGACTGGAAACAGCGCGATCTCCATCCGGATTTGGACTCGTGGGGGACCGTCTCGGGGATCAACGCCGGACTCACGGAGCTCGGTCAGATCGCCTGTGAGGTGTTGAAAGACGAGTACATCGACTGGGAAGCGGAGTACGAAGCGCCGGACGACCTCCCGAACTTCGACGAGTGACCCCCGGACACCGGTTCTCGCTCTCAGTGCTCCCAGCGGATCCCGTCTCCTGATCAGCCGGTCACGTCTCGTCGCCCTCGTTCGGATCCGTCGGTTCGAAGTCGACCCGCACGATCTCGTCGATCGTTCCCGCGAACCCACCAGTGTCGACCTCCTCGTAGCCGGAGCCAGGGTCCTCGGTGACGATCCGGTACTCGACGTCGGCGCGGAGTTCCTGTTCCGGATCGACGAACAGCAGCGATTCACACCGGCCCCGATCGCCACCCCACGTCGGCAACGTGACCGGAACCGCGTCCGGCTCCGCGCGAATGACGTGTCCTGGCAGCGACCGACCCCCGGCGACCTCGTCGTCCTCGTCTTCCGACGGGAGCGTTATCTCGCCGGGACCGGCGAACCCGGCGTTCTCGACCTCCGAGGGAGCGGTGGCGTAGAGTGCCTCGTCCCAGCAGTCGACGTCGTCATACGGTCCTAAGCCCATGATCCGCCGGTAGGACTTCTTCGCGATATATCCAGTCCCGGCCTTCGGCGGAGCGTCGGGCTCCTCGCCGAGGCCGCCCTCGCACCTGCCTTCGCCGTCCTCGATCCGCTCGACCGACCAGGGGAGGAACGCCACGTCGTCGCTGACTCGCTGGCCCTGCTGGCTCGCGGTGAGCTCGTTCTCGTGGACGGGGCCGGACTCGTGACCCCACCAGTTACACGTCGCCTCGACGGTGGTCGTGACCTCGTCCGCACGGGTGTGTAAGACCCCGTACTCCTCGTTGTCCTCGATGTTGCTGTATCGAAGGATCGTTTCGTAGGGGTCCAAGCCCCCGGGTACCCAATAGCCGATGCGATTCCCCGACAGCGTACACTCACGGACGTCGAGGGAGCCGTTGGGCTGTTCGATGCCGGCACCGTCACAGTCCTCGATCACGCAGTCGCGTATCGGCATCGGCTCGTCGTAGATCCCGCGGTCGCCGTAGTTGGTCTCCAGTCCGGCCCCCTCGCTCCCGCTGACGAGCGTCCCCTCGATCGTCGATTCCGGTCGCGGCACGAAGGTGACCGGACCGCCGTTGTCGATGACGCGGCAGTCCTCCAGGCCGAAGATCGCGCTACTACCCGCCCGGACCGGACGGGATCCGTTCTGCCGGATGTCGCAGTCTCGCATGAGAACGTCCCTGGAGTAGTCGGAGATACTGACACCCCGCCCGTCGTTCTGCCGGATGTCGCAGTCTCGCATGAGAACGTCCGAGGAGGCACTGATGACAACGACGCCGGAGCCGTTCTGTCGGACCGTCGTTGAAGCAAGCGTCACGTTACTGGTTAAGTTAACCCTGATACCGAGCCCGAAGTTCCGTACCGTGAGGTTCCGAACCGTACTCCCGGACCATTCGATATCCAGCCCGGTTCCGGTTCCGTCGCCCTCGATCGTGTGCCCGTTGCCGTCGAGCGTCACGTCGGAGGTGGTGATCTCCAAACAGTCGCCCTCGGCGGACAGGTCGTCGCCGAGGACGTACTCGCCGGGCTCGTCGATCTCCCGACACTCCGTGATCGTGGTCGGGCCTTCCTGGGCTGTCGTCCATCCGATGGTAGAGAGCCCGAGAAAACTCACGGAACCGATAGCACCGGCTCGGAGTGCATCCCGACGCGATCTGTTCGTCGGTTTGTTGTCACGATGTGTCATATCACGGATGGACCTCTCGGTGAAGGGCACGTTGTTATAACTGGTACAATCAAAATATCGAGAGATTATTTCATAAGTATAGGTATTTAGTTGCCTCATCCCGAAGAACGAACAGTTCTGGCCGATCGTACGGACGCTGTAGACCGGTCGGGAGTCCCGAGCGTGATCGCATGGAGTGAGGATACGGACTACTCTCGTGTAGGCGATCGCCCCAGCCGGGGGGTTTCACCGCGATACGCGGGTCACGACCACGTGTACACGTTCGAGCGGCTCCGTGATCTATCGATTCCCCCGCCAACCTGTGTCACAGCGGCACGCGACTCCGTCGTATTCAAATATCCGCGCCCAGACCGATCCGTATGGACGACATCGACGACCAGTACACCCCCGCGGACGTCGAGTCCGGGGTCGAGACGTACTGGGACGAACACGACGCCTACGAGTCGGCCACGGAGGCGCACGCCGACGACCCGCCCTTCTTTTTCGTCGACGGGCCGCCGTACACCTCCGGGCAGATGCACCTCGGGACCGCCTGGAACAAGACCCTGAAGGACGCGATCATTCGATACAAGCGGATGACCGGCCACCGGGTCACCGACCGCCCGGGTTACGACATGCACGGGCTCCCCATCGAGGTGAAAGTCGAGGAGGAGCTCGGCTTCGAGAACAAACGCGACATCGAAGCGTACGGCATGGAGCCGTTCATCGACAAATGTAAGGAGTTCGCCCTGCGCAACCGCGCGGCGATGGACGAGGACTTCCAGTCGATCGGCGTGTGGATGGACTGGGAAGACCCCTACGAGACGATCTCGCCGGAGTACATGGAGGCCGCGTGGTGGGCGTTCTCGAACGTCGCCGACAACGGGCTCGTCGAGCAAGGGAAACGCTCGATCTCGCAGTGTCCCCGGTGTGAGACCGGCCTCGCCAACAACGAGGTCGAGTACGAGCACGTCGACGACCCCTCGATCTACGTAAAGTTCCCGCTCGCCGACCGCGAGGGGAGCCTCGTGATCTGGACGACGACGCCGTGGACGATCCCCGCGAACACCTTCGTCGCCGTCGACGAGGAACTCACGTACAACGCCGTCCGCGCGGAGAAGGACGGCGAGGAGGAGCTCCTCTACGTCGCCGCGGAGTGCGTTGAGGACGTCCTTCAGGAGGGCCGCTACGAGGCGTACGAGATCGAAGCCGAGCTTTCGGGCGGCGACATGCTCGAGTGGACGTACGACCACCCCCTCGCCGATCACGTCGACGAGTACCCGGACTTCGAGGGGGCGGGACGGGTGTACGCCGCCGACTACGTCGAGGCCGACCGCACGGGGCTCGTCCACTCCGCGCCCGGCCACGGTGAAGAGGACTTCCACCGCGGGAGCGAGCTGGGTCTCGAGATCTACTGTCCGGTCGGGCCGAACGGCGAGTTCACCGAGGCCGCGGGTGAGTACGCCGGGCAGTTCGTCCGCGACGCCAACGACGACATCGTCGAGGACCTCGTCGCCGACGGTCACATGCTCGCACACGGGACGGTGAACCACAGCTACGGCCACTGCTGGCGCTGTGACACGGGGATCGTCCAGCTCGTGACCGACCAGTGGTTCATCTCGATCACGGACGTGAAAGACGACCTCCTCGACAACATGGAGGAGTCGGAGTGGCACCCGGGATGGGCCCGCGACAACCGCTTCCGCGATTTTATCCAGGACGCCCCGGACTGGAACGTCTCCCGCCAGCGCTACTGGGGGATCCCGATCCCGATCTGGGTGCCCGAGGACGCGGACGGCGACGACCTCGACGACGACATGATCGTGATCGGCTCCCGAGAGGAGCTGGCAGAGCGGGTCGATCAGGGGATCGACCCGGAGACGATCGACCTTCACCGGCCCTCGGTCGACGACCTGACGATCACGGACAGAGGGACGACCTACCGACGGGTCGAGGACGTGTTCGACGTGTGGCTCGACTCCGCCGTCGCGACGTGGGGGACGCTCGATTACCCGAGCGAGACCGAGGCCCACGAGGCGCTGTGGCCCGCCGACCTGATCGTGGAGGCGCACGACCAGACCCGTGGCTGGTTCTGGTCACAGCTCGGAATGGGAACCGCCGCCGTCGGCGAGATCCCCTACCGGGAGGTGTTGATGCACGGGTTCGCCAACGACAGCGACGGTCGAAAGATGTCGAAGTCGGTCGGCAACATCGTCACCCCCGAGGAGGCGATCGAACGCGCCGGCCGCGACCCGCTCCGCACTTACCTGCTCAGTCACGACCAGCAAGGTGTGGACCTGGCGTTCGAGTGGGACGGGCTCGGCGAGATCCAGGGGAAGCTGAACATCCTCTGGAACGTGTTCCGGTTCCCGCTGGAGTACATGGCGCTCGACGACTACGACCCGGCCGGTGCCGACCTCTCGGACGGCGAGCTCGCCGTTGTCGACGAGTGGGTGCTCTCTCGACTCCAGTCGGTCGAGCGCGAAGTCGCCGACGCTTGGGACGACTATCGCGTCAGCGACGCGGTCAACGCGCTGATCGAGTTCGTCACCCAGGACGTCTCCCGGTTCTACGTGAAGGCGGTCCGCGACCGGATGTGGGAGGAGGCGGACTCGGCGTCGAAACGCGGGGCGTACGCGACGCTCGCGACCGTCCTCGACGAGGTCGTCCGGATGCTCGCGCCGATCGCCCCCTACATGACCGAACGGATGTACCAGACGCTCGATGGGTCGGCGACGACCGTCCACGAGCTGTCGTACCCCCAGCCGACTGACGCGCTCCACGATCCGGACCTCGAACGCGACGTGGCCGTCCTCCGTGACGTCGAGGAGGCGGCCGCGAACGCCCGCCAGCAGGCGGGCCGGAAGCTCCGCTGGCCGGTCCAGCGCGTCGTCGTCGAGACCGACGACGAGGGAGTCGCCGAGGCAGTCCGGAACCTCGAACCGCTGATCCTCGATCGCGTGAACGCCCGCGCGCTGGCCGTCACCGACGCGTTCGACGAGCTCGTCGAGACCGCCGAACCGCGGATGTCGGCGATCGGACCGGCGTTCGGCGGCGAGGCACAGGAAGTGATGGCCGCCGTGAAGGGCGCGACCCGCGACGAGGTAGAGTCCGGACTCGACGTCGGCGGGGAGACGGTCGACCTCGGCGACGAGATGGTCGAGTACGTCGCCGAGCCGCCCGAGCACGTCTCGGGGGCCGAGTTCGACGGTGGAACCGTGTACGTCGACACCTCCCTGACGCCCGATATCGAGTCCGAGGGGTACGCCCGCGACGTGATCCGGCGGATCCAGGAGATGCGAAAGGAGCTCGACCTCGACGTGGAAGCGCGGATCCGGGTCGGGGTCGCCGTCGACGACGAACGCGTCGCCGGCTTCGTCGAGGAGCACGCGGACCTGATCGCCGGCGAAGTTCGTGCGGACGCCTGGCTCGACGACCCCGCCGACGCCGACGAGGCGGGCGGTCGGATCGAGGAGTGGGACGTCGAAGACGTCCTCGTCACCATCGGGATCGAACCGGTCGCGTAGCGACGGACCCCTCCGGCGAGGGACCTCCGACCTCCCGACTAGGAGCAGCCGTTCTCCCCGCGGGGAGCCGGTGGATCGCATCCTTCGCCGCCCCCGAAACGTATACCCGAACTCGCGTCTAGACTCCGAATACACATGCGTGTCCGACCGGCCAGCCCTGCCGACGCGGAACCCCTTAGAACCGCGGTGTCGCGAGCCCGCGAGGCGACCGTGTTCGACGACATCGCCGGACCCCTGTTCGATGTCTCGGCGGCCGGCGTGCGCGAGGCGGCCGCCGGTGCCGACTGTCGGTTCCTGATGGAGGACGAGGACGGACCGGTCGGGGTCGCGCTCGCGCACCCCGACCCGGACGGAGCCGAGGCCGAGCTGCTCGCACTGTGGGTCCACCCGGAACACGCGGGCGAGGGGGTCACCGAAGAGCTGCTCTCGCGGGTCGGTTCGTCGCTAGCCGAACGCGACATTCGGACGCTCCGAACCGCCGTCCCTGCCGATGAGCCCAGCGTCCGGGAGTTCTACCGGAGTCACGGGTTCTCGAAACGGGAGGTTCGACGGGGACCCGAAGGCACCGAGGCGATCGTCGTTATCGACGTCGATGCGCTCTAAACGCGGGCCTCGGACCGGGTGACGGGATCCCGGACCGGCGTCGGTGCCCACGAGCGTCCGACCGGAACGGTCACTTCAGTCGTTCCTGGAGAAACGAGGGGTGTGCGGCGGTGACACCGTCGACGGCGAGCAGCTCGTCGTTGATCACGTCGCCGAGCTCGTCGCCGTCGGCCGCGCGCACCTCCGCCATCAACATGTGGTCGCCGGAGGACGTGTACAGCGCCTCCACCTCGTCGAGCTGCTTTAGCTCGCGGGTCGCCGAGACGTACTTCCCCGAGTCGACGTCCATCCCGACCATCGCGATGGACTGCGTGGCGAGCTTCTTGGGGTCGACGTCCGCCGAGTAGCCGACGATGACACCCTCCTCTTCCAGCTTGTCGATGTACTTACGAACCGTGGGTTTCGAAACCTCGGCGCGTTCAGCGATCTCTCCACAGGAGGCCTGTGCGTCCTCCTCCAACACGGAGAGGATACGCTCTTCCGTCGATACCGTACTCATATGAATACCTTTGTCACCACCGAAAAAATACCTTGCGAACCCGAAAACGACCGGCGAGACGGAATAAACCGGGGCGGACCGACGCTCCCGCACCGGATTCCGTCGGTCTAGGGCCGTGTGGCTACTGGTGTTTGTCGACGAACCGGTCGTGGGAACGCTCCCACTCGTAGTCGTCGTCCCAGTACCGCTCGGCCAGCGGCTCCTCGGGCATCTCGCCGATCGCGCGCTTCTCCTGGCCGTACGACGGACGGCCTTCCTCGACGTAGTAGCGCCCGGTGAGGACCTTCCCCTCGTGGAGCGCCTCCTCCGTCTCGCGCATCATCTCCGCGGCCTCGACCTTGTCGCTCACGTCGAAGTCGTAGTCCTCGGAGTCCTGTACGTCGATGTACGGGACGTACTGGCGCGCGTCCTTGTTCCAGGTGGGACACTGCGTCAGGAAGTCGACGTGCGCGAACCCGTCGTGTTCGATCGCTTCGATCAGGATCTCTTTCGCCTGGTTCGGGTTCACGGCGGCCGTGCGGGCGACGTACGACGCGCCGGCGTTGAGCGCGAGCGAGAGCGGCTTGAGCGGCTCCTTGGCGCTTCCGTGGGGCTGCGTCTTCGACTTGTGTCCCTTCGGGCTCGTCGGAGACGTCTGTCCCTTCGTGAGCCCGAAGATCTCGTTGTTGAAGACGATGTACGTCATGTCGTGGTTCTCCCGGGCCGTGTGGAGGAAGTGGTTCCCACCGATCCCGTAGCCGTCGCCGTCGCCGCCGGCAGCGATGACTTCGAGCTCGGGGTTCGCCAACTTCGCGGCACGGGCCACGGGCAGCGAGCGCCCGTGGATCGTGTGGAACCCGTACGTGTCGAGATAGCTGTTCAGCTTGCCCGAACAGCCGATCCCGGTACACAGGAGCGTCTCCTCGGGAGTTCGTCCGACCTCCGGGAGCGCCTGTTTGAGCGCCTTGAGCACGCTGAAGTCACCACAGCCCGGACACCAGGTCGGCTGTGGCTCGACGCCGGGGGTGTACTCGTCGCGGTCGATCTCTCGTTCCTCGCCGATGGCTGAAAACGTACTCATTGGTTAATCACCTGCTGCTGGGACGAAGGTGGTCTGGTGGCCGGACGCGTCGCCGTCGCCCTCGATGATCGCGGCCTCGAACCCGTCGACGACCTCGGCGGGCTCGAACGGGTTACCGTTGTACTTCAGCAGGCTCGACAGTCGGTCGCCGTAGCGACCGAGGTTCTTCTGGACGAGCCCGCGGAACTGTCCCGACGCGGTCATCTCGACGACGAGCACCTCGTCGACGCTCTCGATGAACGCCTCGACCTCGTCGGTTGGGAACGGGAGCATATCGGAGACACCGAGCCCCTTCACGGCGTGACCGGCGTCGTTGAGCCGACCGACCGCCTCCTGAACGGTTCCCTGCTGGCTGCCAAACGTGAGGATCCCGTAGTCGGCCTCGTCGGGACCGAAGTACGTCTGCGTGGATTCCGTGTCGAGGTCGGCCCGGATCGCTTCGAGCTTCTCGGTCCGCCGGTCGATCTGTGCGACCCGGTTGTCCGGGTCCTCACAGATGTGACCGGTGGGGTCGTGCTCGTTACCCGTCGCCAGGTAGCGGCCGCCCTTCTGGCCGGGGATCGATCGCGGCGAGACGCCGTCCGCCACGTCGTGTTGGAACCGATGGAACTTCCCGTCGGCCGAGTGCGGCTCCTCCGCCAGCGCGTCCTCGGTGAGCGTCTTCCCGAGACCCGGGTTCGGATCGCGGTCGAAGTGGCTCTTGGGGACGTTCAACAGCTCGCCGCCGAGCTTCTGGTCGTACAGGAGGATCGTCGGGATCTGGTACTCGTACGCCAGTCGGAAGGCGAGCCGCGACTGTTCGTACGCCTCCGCGACGGTACCCGGCGCGAGAACGACACGCTGGGAGTCCCCCTGAGAGGTGTACAGCACGTGCTCGAGGTCCGACTGCTCCGGCTTCGTGGGAAGGCCAGTCGACGGCCCGGCACGCATCGCCTCGACGAGCACGATCGGCGTCTCCGTCATCTCCGCGAGCCCGAGGGGCTCGGACATCAGCGCGAAGCCGCCGCCGGAAGAGCCGGACATCGCCTTGACGCCGGCGTGTGACGCGCCCACGGCGAGCGCTGCCGCGGCGATCTCGTCTTCGACCTGCTCGGAGATCCCGCCCAGCTCGGGCAGGTTCTGACTCATGATGGTGAACACCTCCGTCCACGGTGTCATGGGGTAGCCAGCGATGAACCGGCAGCCCTCGTCGATAGCGCCGTAGGCGATGGCGTCGGATCCGGACATGAGCAGCTGGGTCTCGTCGTGCTCTCCGGTCGGGACCGACACGTCCGGCGCGTCCACGTCGTACTCCTCCGTGACCTGGTCGTACGCGGTGTTGAGGATCTCGAGGTTCGGCTCGAGGATCTTCTCCGGCATCGCGTCGCGCATGAGGTCCTCGACGTGGTCGAGGTCCATGCCGATCAGCGCGCAAGTCGCGCCGACGCCGGCGGTGTTCCGCATGACCTCACGACCCATGTCGCGAGCGAGTCCGCGGAGGTCGAGCGGGTAGACGTGCCAATCGTTCTCCTCGACGCGCTCGTCGAAGTTCGGGATCTCGGCGGTGTCCAAGAGCCCTTCGTCGTACACGATGACACCCCCCTCACGGAGCTCGTCGAGGTTCTCCGAGAGCGGTTTGATCTCCTCGTTCCCGTAGACGGCCCCCTCCTGCGGGTTTCGGGCGAACGAGTCGCCGAGCGCCAACAGGAAGTTGTAGCCGTCGCCGCGGGAACGGACCGGATCCGAGGACGCCCGGATCTCGGTGTAGGTGTGCCCACCGCGGATCCGCGACGGGTAGTGTCGATGTGTGAACACGTTCAGCCCGGATCGCATCAGGGCCTTCGCGAAGTTCTGGCTGGTGGAAGCGATCCCGTCGCCGGACCCCCCCGATATCCGCCAGATGAGTTCGTCGTCAGTCATAGTATGGATCCTGGCCCGGTAGGGCCCAGTAGCTTAGGGTTGTGTCGGTCACCTCTTATGGCTTGCTATGGAATCACAAGGGATGATCATGAAAGACCTACGAGACACGTCGGACTCGTCCGTTCCGCGCCCTTTTAGGGGGTCCTTCCCGGAACGGAGGTATGCTCACGTTCATCGGTCTCGGCCTCTACGACGAGCAGTCCGTCACGGTCGAGGGTCGCGAGGCGTTACGCGCGGCCGACCGCGTCTTCGCGGAGTTCTACACCAGCCGGCTCGTCGGTGCCGACGTCGACGATCTGGAGGCGGCACACGGGATCGACGTCGAGGTGCGGGACCGCGAGGGGGTCGAACGCGATCCCGATGCGATCCTCGCGGCGGCCGAAGCGGGCGACGTGGCGTTCTGTACCGCCGGGGACACGATGATCTCGACCACGCACACGGACCTCCGGATGCGGGCGGAAGACCGCGGGATCGACACCCGGGTGATCCACGGCGTCACCGCCCAGTCGGCGGCGTCGAGTCTCACCGGCCTGCAGAACTACCGATTCGGAAAAGCCGTCACCCTCCCGTTCCCGTACGCACACGGCGGCGACGACGTGCCGGGAAGCGTGATCGAGGCGATCGAGGCGAACCGCGAGCGCGGCCTCCACACCCTCGTCTACCTCGACATCAAGGTCGGCACCGGCCCGACCGGCCCGGACCCGGACCACGAGGAGTACATGACTGCGGCGTACGCCGCCGATCTGCTCGCGGACGGCTGGGCGGACGAGCTCGGCGTCGTGATCGCCCGCGCAGGTTCGCCCGACCCGGTTGTCGCCGCCGACCGCCTCTCCGCGCTCGCCGATCGGACGTTCGGCGACCCTCTCCACATGCTCGTGATCCCCGGCGACCTCCACCACGTCGAGGCCGAGGCGCTCGTGGGACTCGCCGACGCTCCGGAGACGGTCCTCGAGGAGTGAGCGGATCGTAGAGCGTGAGCGACGACGGCCGAGGCGTACCGGTGGGCAAATCGTGCCAAGAACCCTCACGATTGATTACGGAGGGGCCCCTCGACCACCGGTATGACGGACGTACCCGTAGGGCGACTCATGTCGACCGACCTCGTCACTGTCAGCGTCGACGCCACTGCCGCCGAGGCGGCGACCCGGATGTTGGAAACGGACGTGAACTCGGTCCTCGTCGTCGACGAAGCGGGCCGGCTCGAGGGGATCCTCACCGGAACCGACTTCGTCACGCTCGTCCGCGAAAACGACCCGGGAGACCGAACCCCGGTCGGAACGTGTATGACGACCGACGTCGTGACCGCCTCTCGAACGGACTCCGTGGAGGCGCTCACTACGCTCGCGGACGGCCAGTACACCCACGTCCCCGTGACCGACGACGAACGCGTCGTCGTCGGCATGCTCTCGACGACCGATCTCACGAGACATCTGGCCGAAAAGCGCCGACGCAGCGAGGAGTGACGGCGGATCGGACGGAGTCGGCGGGGTGAAAGTCGATCTGCGCTACTTCTCTCTTCCCTGGGTTTGCTCGTCGTAGGTCGCCGCGCCGGCGATCAGGAACCCGGTGATCGCGGTGACGAGCGCGACGCTCCCGATCGCCACCACCGCGATCGAGAAGAGATCGCTCGGAAGCACCTGCGCCGACGTGAGCAGCGACACGGCAGTAACGAACCCGATGAGCCCGAGCAGCCGGCCGAGTCGCCCGGTGTCGAAACCACCCTCGCCGACGTCGGCGACCTCGGGGTCCTCGCTTCCGCCGGTGTCCGTCCCCGCGCCGTTCGTGTCCGTCCCGCCGCGGTCGTGTTCACCCGACATACTTCCTCAGCTCGTTGATAACGCCGTCGTAGTCGTCCTCACGGGCGGCAGCACCGAGCGAGTGGATCGACTGGGACACCCAGAGCCCAGCGGTGAAGTTCAACAGCGCGACGAACGACACGAGACCGACCTGTGAGTCGACGGTCAGGCCGACCGCGATCCCCGCCACGAGGGACAGGACCATGAGCGCGTGTGTGACGAGGGATCGCGTCCCGAAATCGGCCAAGCCGGCAGCTACTCCTGACATGTGTCAGTACATGGTTCGAAGCGGCATATATGCTCCGTAGGGGGCGACCGCACGGGTCGGTTGCGCGATTCGGAAGAGCCAACAGGGCCCTCGACACAGGTGTGGTATGAACTTACACGATCGTACCCGCGTCAGCGAGGTCATGTCGACGCCGCTGGAGACGGTCGCGGCGGACGTCCCGATCCGGGAGGCGGCGCGTCGGATGCACGACGACGACATCAGTGCGCTTGTCGTCACCGCGGGCGGCGGCTGTATCGTCACGCAAAGCGACATCGTCGGTGCCGTCGCCGAGGGGAAGGACACGACCGAGACGCTCGTCCAGGATGTAATGACCGAGGACGTCGAGACGGTGACGCCGGACCTACTGATGGAGGAGGTCGCGGCCATGATGACGATGTACGGCGTCAAACACCTCCCGGTCGTCGACGACGACTACGTCGGCATGATCTCCTCGACGGACGTGGCCGCCCACATCTCGTGAGTAGCCACGGTCGACGGTGAGCACAGCGGATCGCAGACCACGCTGACCACGCGGATAGCAGCGACAGCAACGACAGCAGCGACAGTGACGACAGCACAACGGCAGCGGCACGGCGATACGAACACCTACAACAACAACAGCGGCGCGCCGACGAGGAGGCCGACAGCGATGAGGACGGCGTTCCACACCAACACCGGCCGGACCAGATCGCGACTGATCCCCGCGGCGAACGCGGTCTTCACGAGGATGCTCGCGGCGGTCCCGGCGACGACGCCGGCCACCGCCGTCTCGACCGTTATTTGACCGGTTCCGAGGAGCGAGACGGCGGTCGTCGTCGCGGTACCCGAGGAGACGAGCCCGGCGAGGAACGCCGTCACGAGGAACCCCGTCGAGCCGAACGCCGCCTCGGCCGCGACGGAGATCAGCAACACGACGAGGAACAGCGCGCCGAACGTGAGCGCGTTGCGGAGGCTGAACGGCGAGGTGAGCTCCGCCTCCATCGTCGTCCGCCAGTCGCTGCGCCAGACCGCGATCCCGACGCCTGTGAGTGTGATCGCGCCCAGTGGCGCGCCGACGACGAACGCGGCTTCGGGGACGAACACGGCGACGAGCGCGGCGTTCCGCAGCGCCATCGCCGCGTTGGCGAGCAGGATCGAGCCGACGGCGATCCCGATCAGGTCGGTCTGCCCTTTCGCGCGCTTGGCCATCTCCGCGACGACCGCAGTGGAGTTGACCAACCCGCCGAAGAACCCGGTGACCGCGTAGCCGCGGCCCTGGTACTTCCGGACGAGGACGTAGTTCACGAAGCCGATGGCGCTTATCGCGACGACCAGCGACCAGATGAGCCGCGGCTGGATCGCGTCCCACGGGTCGATCGTCTCGGCGGGCAAAAGCGGGAACACGACGAACGCGAGGATCGTGAACTCGACGGCGCTGCGCACTTCCTCGCGCGAGAGCCCCCACGCGAACTGGTGGAGCTCACGTTTGAGCACCAACAAGAGCGACGAGAGGACCGCGACGGTCACCGCCTCGATGAACAGCTCGACCGCGACGAGCACCCCGACGCCGTACGTGACGAGCATCGAAACCGAGGTGGTGAGCGAGAGCCCGTCGACGTCGGGCTCGACGAAGCTCCGGACGGCGAGCAACACCGCGGTGGCGACGATCAGGATCCCGCCGACGACGAGGAGGCCGGGCGCGTCGGCGATGGCGAACACGGCGGCGACCAGGCTTATCAGCGCGAACGTCCGGATCCCCGCGGATTTCTGGGACCACTCCCGTTCTAACCCGAGGAACATCCCCAGCACTGTCGCCAACACCAGCTTAGCGACGTTCGTCTCCAGGTACACCAGCGGGTCGATCGCGCTCAACACCGCGGCTCACCACCGTCGTCGGCCGAACCGGTCGGCGACCGCGCCGACGACCCGTCCCGCCCGTCCCACGGTCTCGTCACTCGCATGGGTTCGATGTATCGGGGAAATACGCCTATATCTTGCTATATAGGACTATATATAACTAGGTATTCGTCGGCTCCCGAGGCAGGTCGAGCGACTCCGTGAGGTCGTGTTCCTCGCCGGTGAGCACGTACAACACGTCCTCCAAGACGACGACCAGCTCGGGCAGCTGCCGGGCGACGAGATAGGTGATCCCGATCAGCGCGACCACGGCGAGCAGCTGGCTGATGATCCGATCGGATATCAAGAACGAGACCCGGAGCGGATTTGTCGCGCCGAACATCAACAACACGAGGTCCGGCTGCCAGTGCATGTACTGGTTGCCGGCGACGACCGTGATGAACGTCGTCCGCAGGATGTTGAGGACGTAAATAAGCGGGATGGAAACGGCGAGCGCCCGGACCTTGCGGTTCAGCGGGCCGTCGACGGCGGCCACGAGCCCGCCGAAGATCGCCATGCTCCCGAGCCCGGTACACGCCAACACGACGTTGATCCGGATCGTCTCGCCGCTCGCGAGCGTCCAGCGGAAGGCGGCGTCGAACCCCTCGCTGCTCGTGACCCGCTCCGGAGCGTACCCGAGCAGGTCGATCATCGCGCCGGTGTGGGTCGCGACGATCTCGATGAGCACCCGCCGTGGCTCGGGGATCGCCATTCCCGCGACCGTGAACGCCGGGATCGTCTCGAACGGGAGGTAGATGAACAGCATGATCGCGACCGCGCGGGTGAGCGTGAACAGGGAGGCGCGACCGTCGTACAGCAAGTAGCCGACGTACGCGCAGGCGGGGACGCCGACGAGCGCGAGGATCGACTCGACGTAGCTCTGGTGTTCGAACGCGAAGTACGGCACCATCGTCAGCCAGAACAGGCCGAACAGTCCCCACGTGCCGGCCGCGAGGGACCGGCCGAGCGCGAGCCCGCGGGCGTCGAGTACCCACGCGATCCCGAAGAGGATCGCGACGACCCACGCGAAGGTGAACGTGTCGGGGAGGGTGCTCAGGATCGCCGGCACGCCGGAACCGAACATACCGGACGAATCGGCGGCGGTCGAATAAAGCCCTTGTCGTTGTCCGCGTCGCTCCCCGGTGTCGGCGTCACCGGCGGAGTGATCGGATGACTGGGTCGTATCCGAGCCCCGGCCGGCCCGGACCGCCCCGGTCGAACACGCTTATACGGTTCCCGCCCGGAACGCCGGTATGAACGTAGTACCGGACACCAGTGCGGTCGTCGACGGCCGCGTGTCCGAACGCGTCGAGGACGGGACGTACGAGGGCGCGACCGTCGTCGTCCCGGAAGCCGTCGTGGGCGAGCTGGAGTCGCAGGCCAACGACGGGCTCGAGTCGGGATGGGACGGGTTGAGCGAGCTCCAGCGGCTCGCCGAGTTCGCCGACGAAGGCCGGATCGGCCTGCGGTACGTCGGCGAACGACCGACCGGAGACGCCCGCTCGCACGCCGACGAGGGCGACGTCGACGCGCTGATCCGCGACGTCGCCGACGCGGAAGGGGCGACGCTCCTCTCCAGCGACATCGTTCAGGCGGAGGTCGCCCGCGCGAAGGGGATCGACGTGGAGTACGTGGAGCCAGTCGCCCGCGGCGTCGTCGACGAGCTCCCGATCGCGGACTACTTCACCGACGAGACGATGTCGGTCCACCTCAAGTCGGGGACGAAACCGAAGGCGAAACGCGGCAGCCTCGGGGAGATGCGCTACGAGGTCATCGAGGAGGAAACGACCAGCGAGGAGCGGATGGCCGAGCTGGCGAACTCGATCGTGGACCTGGCGCGGCAGTCGAGCGACGGATTCATCGAGCTCTCCGACGACGGCATGGACATCGTCCAGTACCGGAACTACCGGATCGCGGTCGCGCGCCCGCCGTTCGCCGACGGCATCGAGATCACGGCGGTCCGCCCGATCGCGAAGACGACGCTCGACGACTACGAGTTCGCCGACGAGCTGCGCGAGCGGTTCCTCGAACGGAAACGCGGCGTCCTCATTTCCGGGTCGCCCGGGGCCGGCAAGTCGACGTTCGCGCAGGCGGTCGCGGAGTTCCTGAACGACAACGACTACGCGGTGAAGACGATGGAGAAGCCGCGGGACCTCCAAGTCGGTCCGGAGATCACCCAGTACGGCGCGCTGGGCGGGAAGATGGAGAACACCGCCGACTCCTTGCTTTTGGTCCGGCCCGACTACACGATCTACGACGAGGTCCGGAAGACGAAGGATTTCGAGGTGTTCTCCGATATGCGGATGGCCGGCGTCGGGATGGTGGGCGTCGTCCACGCCTCGCGCGCGATCGACGCGCTACAGCGGCTCGTGGGCCGTGTCGAGCTCGGCATGATCCCGCAGATCGTCGACACGGTCGTCTACATCGAGGCCGGCGAGGTCCACACCGTCTACGACGTGACGACGGAGGTGAAAGTCCCTGCGGGGCTCACCGCGGAGGACCTCGCGCGCCCCGTCATCCAGGTCCGGAACTTCGAGACCGGTACGCCGGAGTACGAGATCTACACGTTCAACCGACAGGTCGTCACCGTCCCCCTGAACGACGAGGAGAGCGGAGAGTCGGAGACCGGCGTCGGGCGGATCGCCAAACAGGAGATCGAACGCGAGATCCGCGCGGTGGCACACGGCCACGTCGACGTCGAGCTCACGGGGAACGACGGGGCGATCGTCTACGTCGGCGAAGGCGACATCGGGACCGTGATCGGGAAGGGCGGCGGCCGGATCGCCGACATCGAGAACCGGCTCGGCATCGAGATCGACGTCCGTACCCACGACGAGAAGCCGAGCGACGGCCCGAGCGGAAACGGTTCGGGCGGTCGAGGCGGTGGCGGGTCGACCGGGAGCGGACAGGTCGGCGAGGAGCGCGGCTCCGTCGTACAACCCGAGATCACCTCCCGGCACGTCGTGCTCGCCGTCGACGAGGGCGTCGGCGAGACGGTCGAAGTGCGTGCGAACGGGGAGTACCTCTTCACCGCGACGGTCGGACGCGGCGGCGAGGTGCAGGTGTCGCGCGGCTCCGCCATCGCCGAGGAGCTGGAGGACGCGATCGATCGGAAGCGGACTATTACGGTCGTCCCGGCGCGGTAACGCCGGTTCACACGCCACCCCGACGGCGTTCCTCCGATCGTCGTCCGTCGTTTGATCGGCCCGTCGTCCGTCGTTTCACACGTCCGTGATCGACGATCGTCGAATCCAGTTCCTCCTGAAAGATAACGCTTTTTTGATGGTGGTAGGAAGGTCGTGGTATGTCAGACGAGCTGAAACGCGGGTTGGAAGGGGTCCTCGTCGCGGAGTCGGAGCTCAGTCACGTCGACGGGGAGGTCGGAACGCTCGTGTATCGCGGGTACGACATCGAGGAGCTGGCACGCGACGCGAGCTACGAGGAGGTCCTGTATCTCCTCTGGTACGGGTCGCTGCCGACGCGCGAGGAGCTCGAGTCGTTCGCCACGTCGCTGGCGGACGAGCGCGACGTCGACGAGGACGTGCTCGCGACCGTTCGGACGCTCGCCGACGCGGGCGAGCGCCCGATGGCCGCCCTCCGCACCGCGACCTCGATGCTGTCGGCGTACGACGACGGTGCGGAGGTCGAGGGTCGCGAGGGGACGCTCGAACAGGGCGCGCGGATCACGGCGAAGATCCCGACGGTCCTGGCTGCCTTCGAGCGCGCCCGACAGGGGCAACCGCCGATCGACCCCGACCCCGAGCTATCACACGCCGGTAATTTCCTCTACATGCTCACCGGCGTCGAGCCCGACGAGGTGAGCGAGGAGACGTTCGACGAGGCGCTGACGCTCCACGCCGACCACGGGCTCAACGCCTCGACGTTCACGGCGATGGTGATCGGCTCGACGATGGCGGACGTCTACTCCGGCGTCACCGGCGGGATCGGGGCGCTCTCCGGATCGCTTCACGGCGGCGCGAACCAGGACGTGATGGAGCTGCTGTACGAGATCCACGAGTCCGACAAGGACCCGGTCGAGTGGGTGAAAGACGCCCGGGAGGCGGGGCGACGGGTCCCCGGATTCGGCCACCGGGTCTACAAGGTGAAAGACCCCCGGGCGCGTATCCTCCAAGAGCGGCTCCGGGACCTCGCGGCGGCCTCCGGCGACGACACGTGGCTCCAGTACACCACCGCCATCGAGGAGTACCTCACGGAGGAGGGGCTCGTCGAGAAGGGGATCGCCCCCAACGTCGATTTCTACTCCGGGTCCGTTTACGACAGCATGGGGATCCCGATGGACCTGTACACTCCGATCTTCGCGATGAGTCGCGTCGGCGGCTGGGTCGCACACGTCGCGGAGTACCAAGCGGACAATCGCCTCATCCGCCCGCGAGCGCGCTACACCGGCCCCGATTCCGCCGAGTTCGTCCCGATCGACGAGCGATAGGACCCCCCGACTAGTCTAGACACGCGGCGACGACGCGGAGGGCGGCCTCGCCGCGCACCTCGTTCGCCAACAGCGGGACGCGTTTTACTTCCCGACCGCGGAACAGGTCCGTGGCGCGCCGCAAGGCGGCCTGTTGGACCTCCCATCGACGGGCGCAGAACTCACAGCTCTCGGGGTTCGGTTCGACGATCCACTCGGGGTCGACGTCGGCGACGCCGCTCACGCGCTCCATTACGCGGTTGACCACGAGCGTGTTCACGGGGATAGAAAACTCGTCGAGCCGCGCGACGAGCCGCTCGGACTCGACGACGCTCATCTCCTCGGGGATCATCACGACGCGGAAGTCGGTCCGTTCGGGGTCCTGTAACACGCCGCGTAGCCGCTCGATCCGCGACTGCAGCTCCTCCAGGTCGGCGGTGGGGTCGGCGTCGTCGCCGCCGCCGAACATTCCTTTCAGCCCGTCCATCATTCCAGAGAACCGCTGGCGGAGCTTCAACACGCGCCCGATCATGGAGTCCATGATCTCTGGCAGCTGGAGCAGCCGGAGGGTGTGGCCGGTAGGCGCGGTGTCGACGATCACCCGGTCGAACCGAGGGTCGTCGAGGTACTCTAAGAGCTGTCGCATCGCCGCCGCCTCGTCCGCCCCGGGCATCGTCCCGCCGATGAGCGATCCGGGAGCGTCGTCCATTCCCTCGGCGGCGTCCGCCGCCATTCCCTCCATGCCGCCGCCCATTCCGCCCATCGCGTCTCCCATCCCGCCCATCCCGCCGAGTGGGTCGCCTTCCGCGCCGAACATCCCCTCGTCCATCGCGGCGTCGGGGTCGATCTCGGCCGCGTACAGGGGGATGTCTTCGCGGATCCGCGCCGGCTCCGCGGGGATCTCGACCTCGAAGGTGTCGGACAGGGAGTGGGCGGGGTCCGTCGAGACGACGAGCGTGCGGACGCCGCCGGCCGCCGAGGAGAGCCCCGTGGCCGCCGCCATCGTCGTCTTGCCGACGCCGCCTTTCCCGCCGTACAGCACGTACTCGGGCGCGTCGACTCCGGCTGGGAGTGCG
>NZ_JBHSWW010000002.1:0-54277 GCF_042661865.1 Halorubrum tibetense | reverse complement strand
TCGGCCTGCGCGGCGCGCGGATGGTCGGGTTCGACTTGGACGAGGTCGACGCGTTCGTCGCCGTCGACGTCACGCACGCGACCGACAACCCCGATGTCGACACAGAACATCAAGGCCCCGTCGATCTCGGTGCGGGACCGGTGATCACGCGCGGAAGCGCGAACCATCCCGTGCTGGTCGACGTCGCGCGGGGGGCCGCGGCCGACGCCGGGATCGACGTCCAGCTTCAGGCGGCCGGCTCGCGAACCGGTACCGATGCGGACGCGTTCTACACCGCCCGTGGCGGCGTCCCATCGCTCAACGTCTCGATCCCAAACCGATACATGCACACGCCGGTCGAGGTCGTCGACACGGGGGACCTGGACGCCGTCGCCGACCTCCTCGCCGCGATCGCCGACGCGGCCGGCGACGTGGAGACGTTCGGCGTGAGCCTCTGACCGTTCGGCGCGGCCTTCCGGCTCAACCGCCCGGAAAACGACGGCGTTTCGGCGTCCCGAACGCGACGCTATTCGGCAGCGGGAGCACGGTAAACCGAGACACAGCGGGGTCGAAACGGAACTGTTTTACTTTCGACTGTCATACCCCTGATTGCGTACAACGAGAGGCACGCTCTGGTGGTGTAGTCCGGCCAATCATATTGCCCTCTCACGGCAATGACCTGGGTTCGAATCCCAGCCGGAGCATTTCTTTCCTTCCGCCGTCTTGCGATTTTGGCCTGTGTGAACGAGGTCGAATGACTCAATGCGCAGACCAAACAAATTCGAAGGATTCACACACCCCGACGCTTTCTTGCGATTTCCGGATTTGCCGGACCAATTAGACTCGAAGGATTCAAACGGGGACAGCACAGCGAACGGTACTCCGGAGGCGATGTGGCGATGAACCTCAACGAGTATCCCGTCGTCACCGAGAATTCGGAATCGTACCTGAACCAACGTCAGCTTCTCGATTACCGCGCCGAACGTGAAGAGTGCTTACGCTGGCTTCTCGCGTACGGAAAAGACCCGGACAAAGCGAAAGGGTACGCGAAAGGGACGATCAAACCCCGAGCGTATCGAATGGATCAATTCTACCGCTTCGTTTGGGAGCAAGAAGAGGGGTACACCGCAAACCTCACCCACGACCATGCCGACGCGTGGATGGACCACCTCGCCCACCGAGACGTGAGCGCGGTACACAAAGTCAACTGCCAGAAGTCGGTGAAAATGCTCTACAAGTGGCTCCGTCACGAGCGGGGCATCGGGGAATGGTCGCCAGCCATCACGTTCTCGGCCGACAGCAGCTCGAACCCGCGAGACTATCTGACTCGGGAGGAACGAAGTGCGATCCGTGACGCAGCTCTCGAATACGGGTCGGTGCCGGCATATAACAACCTCACGCCAGCGGAGCGTGAGCGATGGAAGCGGTATCTCGCCCAGCGGTTCGAGAAGCCGAAATCGGAGGTGGTTCCTGATGATTGGGACCGAGCAAACGGGTGGAAGATCGCATCGCTCGTGTGGGTGAGTCTCGACACGGGACTCAGACCGACTGAGGTCAAACGGTCAACGATGTCGTGGATCGATACGGATAACAGTGTGCTCAGGATCCCGAAAGAGGACAGTGCCAAGAACACCGACCACTGGATCGTCGGTCTCAGGGACCGAACCGCAGACATTCTTCAGAACTGGTGTGAAGAGCGGCAGGCGTATCCTGAGTACGACGACACTGATGCGATCTGGCTGACGAGAGAACAGAACCCGTGGGGCGTGTCGGCGCTTCGAGGACTGTTACACCGACTGTGTGATGTCGCCGATATCGAAACTGAAAACCGGCAAATGAGTTGGTATACGATTCGACACTCAGTTGGAACGTACATGACGAGAGAAGAGGACTTGGCTGCGGCACAAGCACAACTCCGTCATAAATCGCCTGAGACGACAATGAAGTACGATCAGACGCCGGTCGAGGACCGACGTGACGCGTTGGACAAAATGGGGTAGACTGGAAATACCCTACATGAGATCTGCCACTTCCTGCTTCAATTCTGGAAGTGGATGGACGTAGCGGTCCGCCGACGCGGTGCTGTTCTGGCGGAGCGCCTCGGCGACAACCCGCAGGTCGTGGTATTCATGGTACACGTAGGTCCCGATGCTATGACGGAACGAGTACCACACTAATTTGCGGCCGCGCTGATTTATTCCTGCATCATCCATCAGGTTGTCAAGAAGATCATTAAGTGTCCCTGAGCTGTAGGGATTCCCCTCGCGGGTGAGCCAAATCTCTTTTCGCCCATCGTACAGTTCTTGGTTCGCACGCTGTTCGAGCCACTTATCGAGCGCGAGAGCCCCCTCTGCCGATAATTCTTGATCCCACGATGAGTCGTTCTTTGGCGCTTTACCTTCGGGAATGTAGATCGTTTGTGCGTCAGGGTCGTACCACTCAACCGCCATTCGCCCAACGATGTCCGGCCGCCAGCCTGCCTCCCGGGCCGTCCGAATCAGCGACGGCACCTTCCAGTCGTTATTGATCGCATCCCAGTCAGCAGGACGCACATCTTCTTTCGGTTTCCCAAGTTCCTGTGCGATGTGTGCTTTCCACCGGTCACGATCTTCAGGAGAGAGATTGTTGTACTTCGGGATCTCCTTGTACCTGAGCGACGTTTCCCAGAGTTGTCGGAGCTCGTCTTTCCGGTACGGGTCAGCGTTGTTCTTCGCCCGGTTGTCAGTAAAGTTGATCTCGGGACTCCACTCAACGTCCCGGAACTCAAACCAGTTTTCCAGCACGTTGCTGATCTTCCGCTTACTACCTTCGCTGTACGGTTCACCCTTCAGCTGGCATAGCGAGTCGTCAGCAAGGCCTTCAATGGCGGCATCCCCATGATCAGCCGTGAATTCAGTGGTCAATTCTTCGTTGTTCCAGGCCCATTTAACGACGCGATGGAAACGAGAGATACGCTCGTTAACGTCGCTGTATCCCCTCTTTTTCTTCGGATTTTTACCCTTTTCGCGCAGGTACTCTGCGAACTCCGCGAGAATGCTGCTGTAAATCTCTCGTTGACGACTGTTCAGCGGCTCGTATTGCGCTGCTGACTTGATCGGCTGTTCGTCGTCCCCCCGGCTACTCATCGTTCACCTCTGTGGGTGCGACCATGGCTCGGGCCGGCAAGCGCTGTTCTTCCGACGGGGCACAGGATACGGATACATTAGGCCCACGTCTCCACGTTTCTACAGGACGACTTCGGTTGTTCATCGATCGAACTGAACCGGCATATGACCCTATTTAAAATAAAACTCTGCCTTCTGAGAGATCTGAGCGACTGCGCGACCGCCGAGACAAGAAACGAAGAAACGTCCATAAAAGCCACTAAACGTGCTTTACGGCCACTAGATGAGTTTTATTGCGAATTTTGTGGTCGGTGGCGCTGAGAGATTCACAAACGGAAATGCCGCCATAGTCGCCTATCGCTGGAATCTTTTGTAATGAGAGTTCCAGAACCACCAGTATACGGCCAATTTCGTCTATCCGTATTGGACGATATGACTACATAGGTCCAAACAGGAGTCCACAGCGAACGACGACTCGTGAGCCTCCGAGAGCGGTGGGAACGGGCAGTTGCTGTCTCGATGGAGACTCAAGCAAGATGGTCGGCAGCACCGTTACAAAACATCCAAAACCGCGGTCAGTGACGACTCCCGTAGGAAAAACCGGATATTTTCCATGCTCAATTCTCTCAAGCCAGCCCAAACCATATTAATGGCTCTCAACAGATTGAAAGTGGAGAATTCGTAGTTTGAAAGTCAGCGAGGATACCGTATTCTGTCTGAATCCGGACGTCCATCCGAGAATTCTCCGTCGAAGAAGCACGTTAGCAGTCCTGGATCACGAGAGCATTCTCTGGTGCGTATCCAACGAGTTGCTCCGCCTGTATGGCGTGTGCGACTTTCACGGCTATCCCCATCCCGACGGGCGTAACGGCCTCTGTTTCGAGCATCGCTTCGAGATCGATACGTTGGACGACATGGCTCGGGGTAAGGCTAGTCCCGACCACGATGATGCAGTCTGGATCAGGGGTCGCTTCGATGAACACAAAGTGTTCGTCGTATCGGTGGAACGCATTGAGGACGGGTCGAAGCTTGTCTCTATGTGGGTCCCACAAGCGACTACACGCGGCGAGTACGCGGTTCAATACGGTCGGATCTACGGTACAGTCGTCCGCAGCGGCACAGACGATGTCCGTATCGATCGGGTGTTCGTTTCGCGGTTCGACAGTCTCGATCTGTTCGTTCGCATCTTGTGAGCTCATTAGTCGTGCCCGCGAGGTCTACCCTCGCGTGAGCAAACGGGCACAACCAGCAGTCACGTTTAAAATTCTGGCTTCAGGCGGGTCCCGGTCGAAGAAGGTACGCTGAAAACCCGACTGTCACAGGCAGTTCCGCGATTTACGACCTCATTCCGTTCAAACGGCTGTGTTGAATCGCTGTAAGGCGTAGAGATTCACTGTTTGACGAAGCGCTTGATGTTATAGACGACACACATCAGCGCGATTTCGCGGAACTCACGGAACCACGACCGCGCTCGCACGGCGAAGCCGAGCTAGCGCTTCACAGCCGAGTTCACGGTTTCGGTCATAGAGCGCTGATTGTAGCGGTTATCGTCGATTCTGGCGTTGTGTGCGTGGTCGTACGGAGCGAAGATGCGGTGCTTGATCAGCGGTCTGATCCCGAGGTCGCGTAATCCTTCACGAAGCGATTGCTTGTCATAGCCTTTATCGGCTGCAAGAGACCGCAGATCGCCCGCGTTCCGGCGGGCGATCTGCTCAGCGAGGTCTGCGTCGCTTCCTTCTCGGTTCGTTGAGCAGTGAACGTCAAGGACAGCCTGAGACGCTGTATCGACGAGTTTCGTGACTTTCAGCTTCTGAACGCGGTAGCTGATTCGCTGGCAGTAGTGGCGGCTGGCTGGTGAGCGGTCGTAGAACGTGGCATCGATCGCGGCGTGTTCAGAGAGTTCGTGCAGCTGCGCCGACTGGCGCAGCAGCACTCGACAGATGCTCATGCTGATCCGGTCGAACGCCTTACACAACGTGGACGGCGCGGGGAGATCGGCCGCGTTGAGGCCGATCTCCCCGGTTATTTGTGGCATCTCTTTGAGCAGGTCGATCGTCATGCGGTACGATGAATCGAGGTAAATCCGCAGACAGTGAAGGGAAACGAGTGCATAGTCGGCGAATCCGCCGCCACCTTCCGGGGCGGCGGATTCGCCTCCATCGCCAGTAACTCTTTGAGCAACCGGTACAACCTCCCCGATGAAGCGGGAGATTTGGGTCATAGACAACCACATCCTCCCGCTTCAACTCCTTTGATTTAGCGGCCTACCTCGCTGCTGTATGGCGATTCAACACAGCCGTTCAAACCGTAGTGAATTCACAGATTGTGATATCTCACTCTGGTCGCCGAGTTACAAACGAATCGTTGCAAGATCCCTCTGTCGGTAGTAGCTCGCGCGCGGATACAACGCGCCACAACGAGGGTGTGGTGTCCCGAGTGAAAATCGGACTGGTGTCCCCACATCAGTGGCTTGTATAGTACTGCACCCTTGTCTTCTACTGAGGAAGATATCTTGAGGTAGGTTACCGGCAATACACAGTACTCAGTCGTCGTGTTCTCAGAATTACAATCTACTGACGTGACACTGAAGACAGCTCCTGTTCCAAGAAGTCTGTTAACTCTTGTAAGTTTGTGCCGCGGAAGTGCTCAGTCAGTGCTCGCATCTCGGGGTCACGCGGGAGAACCGTGCCCTTCCCGTACTCCTCAAATGCTCGCTCGATGACGTGCCGATACGTCTTGCTGGTCGCGTAACCAGCAATCGCGTCGAACTCGGACCCGTACCGTTCGAGATAGTCGACGAGGCGTTCGACTACCAGTTGCTGACGCTCTTTCTCAACACCGGTCAGGACGTATTCGTAGGACATGACCGGGGATTCTCTCTCGAATTCACGAGGGACCGGACCATACATCCCCGATACCGTGACTTTGTGGACATCGTCATTCCACTCCGCTACAGCGTCGGCGACCGCACGGTGCGTTCGAGAGTTCGAGTATGGCTTCGTCTGACTGCAAGGAACGAACAACAGGACACGCTCACCGCCGATCTCGTAGTCATCTCGTTTGAGGACGCTGAAGTCGTCTGGTGTGTGTTCGAGCGATATCTTTCTGCCATCGATGGGAACCCCCACGTCGAGCCGTTGTTGATCCCGATCTTCTCTTTCCGCGACCAGTCGATTGTACCCTCGTTCCTGTAACTCCCTGGCGAGATCATCGTCCCGGACTGTGGCACGCTTCAAAGCGTTGTCAATGTCACTCACACCGTTTCGAGCCATCCGGGCGACGTAGTCTAGGAGTTCGCCGTCGCCACGTTCGATTAGCTCCCGGACGTGGTCCATCTCGTCTTGATAGACGTGGAAATTGTGGTACCCGATCAATGCGTAAAAATCGCTTTTCATAGGGGCCTCATCATCTCCTTGTTTGTACGATTCACTGTTGAACAACGTTGAACGCATCTCATCGAAGCCCTTATCGCGCAAAATCTCACAGGCGGAACAGCAACATCCCCAGTCATCGGGTAGCTCATCGGCGGTGAATTTCGACCAGTCTGCATCCCACCGTGTATTGCGTTTGTCGATATCGAAACCGAACTCTCCTAAGTCGTGGTCGTCTGAGTTCGGGTCTCGGACGATTGCGTCCTCGGAGACATCGAGTTCCCGATTGATGAATTTCTGGAATTGTGCGGCTCGGACATAGCTAGACGAATCGAACGAGTCCGCTCCGAGCAGTGCCAGTAGCGCGGTGAATTTTCCGCTTATTCCGAATAAATGGAGCCCAAGGTCGTCAATCCTGTCCTCTGGAATCGCGTCTTTTGCCCCTTGAACGATGTCGACGAGCATCTCAACGTTGGTCCGTAGTGGAACCAGCGATCCGATAGCGAACCCTTCGAAGGACTTGTCGAGGTGTTCCGCTCGATCAAGAAACGTCCCGACATACCAGTTGATCGTCTCGTAATCGTGACCGTGGATGGCTACGTACACGGCCGGCGGATCCTCTTCGTCCTCCAGCAGTTCCAGACAGCGTATCGCACTGTCGATGCTGTCCTCCATTCGCTGGGTCTTCTCCTCCTCGTTCAGGTTCGGTGGAATAGGGTAGTCGAGAGTTGCGATGATGTCGGCACCGTAATCGAGCTGAAGGTCGAGGATGCTCTCCGGGTTCGTATAGATCGACCAGTTGTTCTGGTCTCCCCCCTCCTCTGGGAGAGCTCCGAATGTGTCGGAGTTGAGGAGCTTGAAACCACCCGAGTCGACGAACAGGGGTTTAGTGAAGTCGTCCGGACGGTCGTGATGTGGCTTGACCGGTTCGTGATCAGTGAAGTGCTCGTGAAGAGACTGCTCACGCCAGAATTCCAGGGTCTCTGGTGTGAGATTGAAATCGAGGAAACTCATCGCCTGGAACATCGCTCCCTGGAACTCCGGTTCACCGAAGAGATGGTTCCGCAATCTGCTCCAGATACCGCCCGACCTCACCGTAGGGCCGCCGATGAAGTTGACAACGGGGAAGAACGCGGGAGTCTCGACGTCGCCGCGGGAGGTATGGATCGTCCCGCGACGAGCGTTCCCGGCGTCATCGGAAAAACCGGTCTCGAACGATGCCATTCTCTGCTCCAGCTTTTGCGATGGGTGGTGATAAACTCGGCCGTTACGTGGCCGTATCAGAATCGTTCACAGGGGGTTGACGAGCTAGAACCGATCTCTGACCCGAACCACGTGTATATTCTGTTGATGACCGTTCTCGTAGGTGAGCCGGCCGGTGTCGAGATCAAACGAAACGTCACCACCGTGGTATCCGTGGCGTTCGAGCTCACTGAGCTGGTCCCGATCGCCGTAAGACCAGCAGACGATCTTGTCGACACTCTCTAACGGCTTGTCCGCGTTGAAGTGGTCGGTGAGCCGGTGATGGATGGAACTCGCGTAGATTGCGTCTCCTTGCCTGACGAGCGCATCTACCTCCGACTCGGGATCGTAATCCTCGACGACGATCTCTGGGCTCGCTCCCTCACGGTTGGACCGTTCGAGACCTAAGACGACTTCAAACTCGTTCGATGGGGAGAACCGCTCTCGTTCGCCAATCCGCTCTTCGCGTTCCTCTACGGATGACCGCTGTGATTCGGCTCTCCGGCTGAGCTTCGCCCTGCGTCGTTGCTCCAAGTAATCTTTGAACCAGGGATCCGAGGCGACCTTCGAGAGATAGTGACTCAGCTCTTCCTCGATCGCTTGGTACACCGGGCTCGACTTGTTCCGGACCTTCTCGCGGTTCGCAGATAGTTCGATGTCCAGACAGTTGGCGATGAAGAAGAAGTGGAGGAACTCGTTGTCGTGGGAGATGGCCTCGTTGAGTCGTTCGACCTTGATATGGTTCTTCGCCAGCCAAACGCCGAACTGCGCGGAGTGCTTACCGTACGTCGGCAGCTCGTTCCGAGCATCCTTTCCCCCGACCATTCCGACCACTTGAACCGTCGTCTCGCCGCCTTCCTCCATCTCCACCGAGAACTCACGCGGTGGGTAGTGTTTGCACATCCGCGACTCGGGGAACTTCCCATCGCCCGGTTCGAGCTGTTCTGGGGGGAACTCCAGCTTGTTGTTCGTGACGAGTTCGTCCCTAGTATCGTCGATTTTGTCACCGAGCCGGACGGTGATCTCCATTTCGTGGAAGTCATCTACGAAGAAGTGCGCCGTCGAGCCCGCGAGCGTCTTCCATTTGAGGTAGTGCTCGATCTTGTTGTAAGTGAGCGACGTCGGAGAGAACCCACGTCCAGATTTAAATCCCGTTATCTGGATCCGAGTCCCTGAGTTCCCTTCCTTGACCGATCGCTCGCTCACCTCGTATTCAGGCATGGTCCGGTCGTTGAGTTTCTCCCAAGGCCGATCCATCTGCGCGCGGAGGTTGGTCCCACCCTTGGCGGTATTGACCAGCACTCGTTCGCTCTTGTAGAAGATTTTCGTTCCGTGTCCCTTGTACCCGATGGACCCGTCGTCTCTCCCCCGCTTCGTGGAATTTCCAAGGTCGAAGAACGACTCCAAGTCCTGGTGATCCATCCCCTCTCCGTTGTCATCGATGATGATTTCGGAGCCGATAGGTCGGTCTCGGATCGTAATCTCGACTTCAGTCGCGCCCGCATCGTAACTGTTCGATAGCGATTCCCGGATCACTTCGAGCGGGTCCTCGAAGTCGCTCGCAATTTCCAGAAACTCGTTCACTTCATTGACTTTCGGCGTTCTTGTCGTCGTCATGTTAAAAGTATCCTCCGAGTGACTCGTTCACCACACGGTGAGCGTGCTGTTGCATCGACTGCTGTCGGCCGAGAGACTGTTCGATGTACTTGATCAAGCCGTCTGTTCCAGGCTCCTGAATCGCCGTTCTGATCTTCTCAACCTCGCGCTTCTGGATGATCAGATTGTGCATGGCCACGGCACCGAGCTTGTCCTTCTGGTACTCTGCGTCCCCCTCCATGCGGCGTACTAACTCAGGATCGCTACACACCGGGCAATCACAGCGCGAGAAGTTTGCGTCATCGACTGGCTCGGAACTGTATAACGACGTACAGTACTTGCCGTTGATCGCCGAGTGGATGTACGACGAAGAGTCGAAGGTGTCCGCACCTACGGCCGCGAGGAGGGGAATCGCACTAGACGAGATACCCAGCACGTGAAGCGGGAGATCGTCGAATCCCCAGTCGTTCAGCACGTCACGACAATCGCTGACGGCAGTGATGAGTTTTCCCTTGTTGTCTTTGAGTGGGACCAGACTGCCGAGCGCCACTCCGTCGAACTCTCGGTGGACTCGATCTCGGCCGATGATTGAGTCGACCTCTTCGAGGAACGTGTCGAGCATCGAGTAATTGTACCCGTGGAGGGTCAGGTAGCGCGTGTGCCGACCTCCGTCGGTCAGGTCGAGAAACTCCGCGACGTTCTCTGCGGTCAGTCGGGCCTTCTCCACGCGTTCTTGGTAGGAGTCGTCCGGAGAGATCGGGCGGTCAAGGTTGACGACTAAGTCCCCGCCGAGCTTCCGTTGGATGTCGAAAATCGCTTCCTGATCAACCTCCACCTCGAAGTCACTCCCGTCGAGCTTCCGATCGCCGAGAAATTTGAATCCCCCTGAATCGACGAACAGCGTTCCGTCGAAGTCGAAGACGTCTCGTTGCTTTATTGGTGCCTCAACGTAGTCCTCGTACCGCTCACGGGAGATTCCGTAGTCGGTCAGCGAGGCGACCGAAGTCATCACTCCGTCGAAGTATTGGCCGTAATCTCCGCCGTTCACCGCTTGGTCTCCGTTAATGAATTCCTTGATCGTCCGGTGGATGCCGCCGCCGTAGAGGCTGGAATCAGTGCCCCCGGCGTAGAAGTTCACTACTGGAAGCAAGTTCGGGGTTTCCAACTGAGTGCCGTTGATCCGGATCACGCCGCTTCGAGCGTCTCCGGCCTCGTCAGTGATCTCGAACTGTCCGTCGTCGAAGCGCTGTGATCCGGTCCGCGACATCAGCTTATCACCGTCGGGACGGCGTCCGACCGCACGAACTGCTTCAGCTTTTTCCCCTTCGACCCGATTCCCCTCCCTTCGATTGTCGACACGTCGACATCGTTCTGCTCGGATAGGTTCCCTATTGCTCGTAAGTACTCTTTCCCGAGGTTCAGAACGATCTGGCCATATCCTTCTTTCTCGACACGTTTGTGAATCTCGTCTGTTACCGATTCACGGAGCTCCTTAGCGCGCGCGGTGGTCATACGTCGATCATACGTAGTTATGGCTTCCTCAGCGTCGATGAGGCCGTATTTCGCGGATAGAATACAGATGTCGACGTCGCGTCTCAACGACTCCTCTCGTATCGCTTTTTTGAGTATTCTGAAAAAGTACCCGTCGTAGACATCTAGTGCTCGTGTCGGCTCCGTCACTTGGTTCTTTGTGGCCGAACAGGACTGTACCAGCAGAGTTGGCATTGAAGGTCTATCCTACGCGGGAGACCTAAAAACTTCCCACCGACTGGGCTAACGCCCGGCCCGAGAAGCACATTTACTCATCAAGCTCCCAGAGAAGAGCATTTCCCACCTTTCGACTGGTTATTTCACCGTCGTCCTCCAAGGCCTGTAGTTTCAAGTAAGCCGTACGCCTGTCACAGCCGACGTAATCCGAAACGTCGGTTGTTCCAGACGGTCCGAGTTCATCGAGAGCGTCGAGGAAGTCCTCCAGAGGATACTCCTCAGTAAACTTTCCGTCGTCCTCGTTACGCTCTCTGTTCGCCATGTCGTGTGTTCCGAAGGGATGTCACAAATCGTTATTGGGTCACTATCCATTAGACGAATAGCCAAAGGCTTATACCAATAGATGCTTGACTAATGGATGTGGCGGGCAGAGACACCCGCCGAGAATTCAAATACGAGAACGAATCATTGACCGACCCAACCACGATTGGACGGAGAACGACAAACGATGATAAAAAAGACAGAAATCGACGAGGTCGAGTACGATGCCAACTAATATGAATCAAAACGAACGATATGATCGTCCTCAATTGGACACTGGGTGGACGGGGGTGAACAGAACGGTGGGTGGGCGTACCCCCAGCGGTAGAGAGCTGCCTACATCACCACGTCGGCATCGGGAACGTGTACCGCTTGATGCGGTCTCGCCCCCGAGATACGGTGACGGTCGTGGTGGACTGTCGCCGCCGCTCGGTCAGTGGTGTGGTAGGAGTGGAGGTTCCATCGCATGTGCGGACGATGTCCGTGGTGGGGCATCGTCCGTGTCTTCCCTTTTCAGGAAACATACAGAGTGCGGACAATACGCGAAGACTCGTTGCTCGGAGTATTTCACACTCTCCGAAGTCACACACGGGTGCGGGAGTCGTAGCGTTGTAGTCGCGTCGAGTTCGCAAGGTACGCTCGTCGTGGACCGGCCGAACGACGTGGTCAGTTCGGAGACAGCGCCGAAACAGAAAATACGTATAGGGACGATTGCACCGTGAATTAATCCAGTAAAGCGCAAGAGGCAATCTCCGAACTCGCGCGAGGTAGCACAGGTCGTCGAAAGGGGCTGAAATATGGCTCATGTTCGGCTGAAGTCACTGACGACAATCATTCACGATACATGAGAGATGACCCAAAATCACGCCGAGGTACGGAGCGATGAATGTTGACAAGTACCCGCTGGACATCAACGAGTACCGGACGGCAGGGATGGAATCAGACCGGCACTTGTGGGCCAAGGCCGAGTTCGACCGTCGTCGACAACATCGGGAGGACCCTGAGTTCGACGGGGAATATAGATTTGAGAAAAAGGTCGCTGATAGAGTCCCCGATGTCCACGTCCTCAGTCCGACCGTGAATCGATGGATCGAGTTCGTCGACGGATCCGATCAGGAGTACAGAGCCAAGACCAGGGAGGCGCTTCGTCTCGGGTTCGTGATCCACTGGGTCTTCCACATCAATCGCGGTGAGCAGCGAGCTGAGGCGCGTCGAGCCCTCGACGAGGAGCTACGCGGGCCGTTCACGTTCGGATCGTTCGACGAGGCGGGAGGTATGCTCGACCTGGGTGACCCGATTACGTATCGTAACTTCGACTTCGCTGTCGAGAGCATGGACGAGTTCCGTGTCGACGAGATACTCGGTTACCGCTCTGGCTCAGCCGGAATCAAAACCATTGACGGAGTGGGGTTCGAGATCGGTGTATTCGACTTGGGAGGGTATCAGTGTCGGTTAGAGGTGCTCGGTCGTGATGGTGAATTGTTCCGTTCCGTTCCTGTAGGGGAAGCCTCAGAAGGTACTCCCTGGGGGTTTCCGTCGGTAGATGGGATTGAACGGCTCGTTGAAGCTGGAAAGGTGACGCGTATTGGGCCTGTTGGGTAGGAAGTCTCTTTCGTGAATGTCGCTCTTACCGTACCACCTAATCCACAACCAAATCTGGGAGAAGATATGAATCTTGACACGGCGTCGGTGCTGAACACTCAGTACTCGGGAGGGTCAAAGACCAGAAACCACACATGGAATCGAAACAGGATTGATGATTCAAGACTCTCAGATCCTACACAATGGGTGAATTCGCTGATGACGTGGTTGCTCGTCTGAAAAACGGGCTCGTACGAGAGAAGAGCGCCTACAATTGGAAATCTGAATACGGAATCTCTGGTACTCCTGTTGATCTAGCCGGAGTAAGCGCTGACAGCACGGTTCTGATCGAGCTGGAATGGCGGCGCGCGGACCCGGCAGACAACACGGCGAAGATATTTCGCCACCTCAGCGACTCTGAATCGATGAAAAACGTGACCGTAGTGCAACTATTCACCCATCATTACGATCTGGTATCGGGAGGTATCTCTTCAAAACGCAAAAACGCTGAGTTCGTCGGTAGAGTAGCAGCAGAGTCTTTGGACGAACTGAATTACTGCCCAATAGGATTTGGCATAGATCCTCCGAAATCCGGAGAAGAAAGACCACCTGGATGGAAAGAGAAGACCGACGCCATGACCATGGAGTTGGCATCCATTGTCGGATGAATTTTTGCCGGTCACGGTCAATACAACGCACGTATGTGTCACAGGGGACTCGCCATCTCACAGATGGGCCGACTTGATCAGGACAATTGCACGGTATTGCGCATATTTTAAATACATGAAAATCGAACCTCATTCCATGAAAGAACGAAGAAATTATTTAATCGCTGTTGGCGGTTTAGCTGGTCTCGCAGGATGTGCATCTTCAGATCCTGAGTCTGAGGAAGAGGAAGAGGAAAGTCCTGAGGAAGAGGAAGAACACCAACCAATTGAGCTGGTGGAAAGTTGGACGTTTGAATCAGAAAATACAATCAGTTCGGTACCTGCGAGTGATGGTGACTCTGTTTTTGCTTATAGTGACGATAACAGAATATATTGCATTGACCTTTCATCAGGTGATGAATTATGGAATTTTCAGTTTGATGATCTCCCGGTGAGTACATACACACCTACAGTAGGCGATGATCATGTGTTCACAACTTACGACAGTGGTAGTCGCTCCGTGTATGCATTGGATAAATCCGATGGCTCAATAATTTGGGAACAGGATGACCTAAGAAGAGCCCACGTCTTCACTGAAAACGGCCTATTCACATCTTACGGGGGGATAAAATCAATTGATCCAGAGTCTGGGGAAATTGAATGGGAATATGAGGCTTCTTTTTATGGAAGTCCACCAGTGGCAGACAATAATTACGTAATTGGTGTCGGGAGTACTGAAATATATGCAGTCGATCAGGCAGATGGTGGAGAGCAGTGGAACCATCAGCCTCCTGGCGATATCAGTTCCGAGAGTTTAAATATTCTTGATGACTTTGCTGTCTTCTCTGCTGATGATGAAAGAATTCATCTATTAGATATTGAAACTGGGGACGTTGAAAGGCAGATATCAACAGATGGGAGAGCAGAAGTTTCAGTAATTGATGGAGATCTGTATTATCAAGATGGGAATGGACTTCATCTATACGACTATTCAATTGATGAGGATTTGTGGACGACAACGGAACGTCCGGCAGGCAGAGGTAATCTTCCTAACCAATACGCGAATGGTGAATTAATCGTTGCCGCATCATTAGGTGGTGTTGTACATGTGGACCGAGATTCAGGAGAGGTATCGGAGTTATTAGATGCAGAACTACCTACTAACGTCGGCCACGCCGTGGCCTCTGATCATATATTAATACCAGATGACAATCGATCACTCCATGCATATACAATTGATTTCTGAAAATTATGAATTAACAGACAAAACTTGAGTAACTGTCCGTGTGGATACCCCGCTATATCTCACACGGCTATCGAAACCTCCTGCTGAATTGGTTAAATCCTCTGCGGTCAATACAGGGGTGTTGGAAAAAATAAATACTATTAAAACAATAAATACGACAAGACATTATGATCAATGATGAATATGCACAGGAGGTCGAATTGGCCTGTAAAGAGTTAGTTCAAGAAGGGAAGAATCCGGTTCGTGCCGGGGAGATAGCTGAAACCGCCGGTATTGATGATAGCTCCAAATTGGGGATGCAACTTACATTCGGTGTGATAGAGTTTGATGATATTGAGTATGAAGTAATTAGACACGAAGACGAGAGCGTATCTAACGAATATCGTATTCGTCGATGAGTGTGTCCAAATAATACCACTTTCAAGCTATTTAGCTGTTCGAGATACGCGGACTCCATCTTGCACGGTTCTTAGAAAGCGGATCAGAATCGGCAGATCTAGCAGCGTTCAATAAGCACTCTTCAGGGAACAGCTGTTTCAGACGATAATATGTCTGAAGAATAGGGCTTCAACAGAGCCGTGCAACTCAGTAGTATAGCTCCAACTCCTCGCGGAGATATCCCGAGACGGAGTCGTAAGGGTTTTCATTGATTTGACAGAGTTCTCGGTTGATGTGTAGCCCCCCGCGAGTGATGTTCGCTGAACCCGTGTAGACGTGTTCGGGAGCGACAACGCACTTCGCGTGAAGGTCGTGGATGGAATGCACTTGGACAGTCTCGGACAACTCGCCCCGAATGTAGTTATTGTGCTCTTCTCCAGACCTAATCAACACGGTTACACGCGTGTCTCCCTCCAGCTTTCGGATGGCCTCAGACAGGAGCATCCGGCGGTCGTCGAACTCATCGTTCACGGGGAGTTTGACGGTGATGTCGCTTATCCAAGGCGAGACGAGCGCGACCTCATCGCTACTGTAGAGGGCGTACCCGATGTAGGTGCTGAGCCCGTCAGAAGTCAAGGAAAATGTGCGTGTCATCTATTGTGGCGGCCGGGAGTCGTTCGGTGTCGAACATGTGTTCTGTCGCGTCGGATTCATTAACCTCCGTGAGCAGGAAGTCTCTAAGCTCTTCGAGCACAACGTAACTCAGCGAGTCGCTTTGTTCGTGACCAGAGATACAACCGCTCAGGTGGAGATTCTCGACGCATCCGTCAATATCTGGCGAGTAGAACAGCGATTTCGCGGTCTGGAGCGCGGCATCACTCGCTTCGACACCCGACGTGCGGATCTCCTGTTCGGGGAAGCTGTCGGTCCCCTCGATCTGGGCCTTTGCGATAGCGTTCTTGAGATGGTACGCGTCTTCGAGATCAGTTGTTTCGACGTTCCCTCTGAGCTGAGCGGCACGGTCAGCAGTGGAGATGAACTCCTCGGCGACTCGGTCCCGAACACTACCGTAGGGGATGTCTTCACCGAACTCTTCGACGATTTCGCGCGCCCGGTCTTCGGTTAGCTGGCTGTCGGTCGGGAGCGAATCGATCACGTCGGCGTCGGCCCAAAGTCGCTCGTTGATCACCTGCGAGTTGTAGCCCGTACGGTTCATCGCCTCCAAGACCGATCCTGGATCCGTGGTGACCTCGTCGAAGACCAAGTCCACTATCCCCTGTCCGCCTTCGGTTCGCTCGAAGATGAACACCTCCCGTGTCGACGGGTCCATCCCGTAGAAGAGCATCGTCGTGTTGACGCCGCTCACGTCTGAGACGATTTGCATGAGATAGTGCGCCGCCGTGTGATGGGCGATGTATTCGAGGTCTACCTCTTCCAAGTCCTTGTACCGAGACACCTCCTCTCGGATGTCGTCCCCGAGCGACTTGACGAACCCGGAGATGTCGAAGACGAGCCCCCTAGTGTCGAGCGTGAACCCGAGCGGCGGGTCCGGGCTCTCTATCTCGCGCTTCTTCCGCGGCTCGTCCGCCCACGTGAAACCGATGTCCGATCCGCTCCACTTCGCCGGCGTGATCGAAAGCGAGACGCCTTCCAGGGTCACGTCTCCCACCACGTCGCACAGACTGAGTTCGCCGACGGCTTCGTCTACCTCTCGCTCCCTCGTGACGGTCTTTACGCGGGCACTACCGTGGATCTTGCCCACATCGCTGTTTCCGTGATACAGACAGCTCTCCCTATCGTCCATGATCTGCAGACAGTCTGGGCAGTACCGGACGATGTTTTGTGCCGAGTCATCGGTGAGGTCGGGAACGGTACGAAGCTGAATGGACTCGGGGATCCACATCCGATCCTGTTTGTCGACTTCCAATCCCTCCGTCTTCTCGTAGTCGAAAACGACACGCGGCGGGTCTTCGCCGTCCAAGTCCTCTCCCTCTGGAATCTTCGTCCTGGGCATGAAGACTTGAAGGAACCCGGGCGTACCCTGATACTCAGCGTTGTAGGGCGCGTGAGAGGAAACGATCCCGTCCACCGACTCCTCGGAGCCGCTATGATCGTCTCCACCGTAGAACACAGTGAAGTACTGCCCGCTGCTATCGAAGTAGTTCTCCGGAACGTACCAGACCTTCTCGCGGGGATCGTCGTCCGTAACGCTCAGGAACCGAGCGAAGTAGTACGCGGCGCGGAACAGATCCTTGACGTACCAGAGGCTGAGCCACGGTGTCTTGTATCTGGAATCTGGGTCCGAATCCAGGTCGGCGTATTCTTTGAATTTCGATAGGGTCTGCTGGAGGTAGTAGATCTGCTTGAGCTCAGTCCGAATACGTTCGAGGCGTTCGTCCCCCGCCACACCGCTCAGGAGGTCCATCGCCTTCTGTAGGTCCTCGATTTCGCTCAGACCGACTCCCGACACTTCACCGTCCACGTGTGGGGAAACCTGACCGCGAAGACCCATCAGCTGCCCGCCGGTTCCGGCGAGCGACGCGAGTAACTGGTTGTATCCCGCCACGCGCTCTTCGTCAGTGGACCACTCCCCGTGTTCGATCGTCGATCGGACGTCCTCCAGTTCATCCCTGACCTCTTCGATCCTCGAAGTCGGCGTCGTGATCTCGGCGGACTCGAACCCCTCTTCGACTTCAGTCAGCGTGTCACGGTAGTCCGATATCGCGGTGAGGATCCGCGATTCAATCTCCCCGATGTACTGTTCGAACGCGTCACCACCTCTGACGATCGTATCTCCGTCGATGTCGACGAGTTCGCCGAGTTCGGACAGCTCCTCGTCTAAGGCGTCTTCTCGGTCGGTCAACGCGGACTCCAACTGAGAGACGGGTCCTTCCGCGATTAACGGCATCCTGGGAGCGTCAGAGAGTTCCACGTAGTCGTCGAGGAAGCTATCCGGGTTATCGAGGAACCGGTGGAACTCTTCGAAGCCGAGTTCCTGCCGTATCAACCGGTCGAAGAACTCGGTGTGCGTCTCGCGGAGATCCATCATTCCTCCGTCCCGGATGTCGCTGACGACCGCGTAGTACGAGTACAGCTGTTCGTGTATCCATTCGACAACTTCGTTGTCGGGCTTGAGGGGTGTTCGAAGACTCGATTCCAGGAACCGATCAGCTCTGTAGAACATATTCGCGTCGCCGGTTAGGCTAGAGAGGAACACGAAGATGTGCGAGTCCATCCCTTCCTCCCTGGCGGCACGCCCGATCCGTTGGGTGAACGACGAGAGGTCCTGAGGGGTCCGATACTGGGTCACCATCGATATCTCGCCGACGTCGATTCCAACCTCCAGGAACGACGTGGAAAAGAGGAGGTCGCTGGCGGCGGCCTCGTCGACATCGAAACCCCTGTCGGCGAAGACTCTCATCAGTTCCAGCGGTTCGTCGACGAAGTCGTATCCCATCGACTCGGAGAGGTTGTCCCAGTTTTCGAATCCGTCACCGGAGCGATGGTATTGCCAGAGTCGGCGAGTCGAATCGGCGTTATCGAACTGTGCCGCCTTCTGATTGATCTGACTGGTGCTGTCGATGAACGAGAGGACCTTCCCGCGCCAGTTGCCACGTTCCAGCATTCCGTGCCCCAACATCATGAGCTGCTGGATCATCATCGAGGAAGCGCCCGGTCCGTCTTCGGACGAGATCAGGAAGTGGTAGTGTTCCCTGTCGTCGTGGTTCCGGTTTATATCCGATTCGGGGACGTCGACGGTTTCTAAGTTCGGCCCGACGTCGAACAGCTTCTTTCCGAACCGCTCCGGGTTGTCAATCGTCGCACTGGCACCGAGGTACAGAAGGTTCTGGTCTGTGATTCGATCGATGTTATCGACAATCTGAGCGGCGTGAGCCCCGCGTAGTCCGGTGTAGAGGTGAACCTCGTCGAAGACTATTGTGTCCGCGTCGTCGATGATGTTGTAATTCGGTTTCAGGGCGAAGAGTTCGAGCGATTCGAGCGTAGTCAAGAGGATGTCCGGCGTGTGGTCCTTGATCTCCTCGCGGTGGAGAACTATCTCACCGAGGTCGAACTCGTGATCCGGATCGTTTTCACACCGGATCCGGTAGTCACGGGACGTGCCGAAGTACTCGAACGAGTGAGTCTCGTCGTCGGTGCTACACCAGCAATTTGCGAGCTTGAAACGGGGACGGCCGTTCTCCTCCTCGAAGAAGCTACCCTTGCTTCGAACTTCGTCGATTCCGTACGGCATATCTCCCATGTACAGCCCAACAGAAAGGGGGGAACGTCCGCCGTCTCTGATCTGGTGGAGGTGTTCGAGTATCCGCTCGAACTGGTTCTGAAGCAGCGCGCGGCGCGGGTAAACGATGATTGTCGTGCCCGAGCGACTCTCCTGCTGCATTTGGTAAATCGGGCCAAGGAAAGCCTCCGTCTTTCCGAATCCGGTCGGTGCGGAGAGAATCGCGGCCTGAGAGTGATTCTGTCGCTGGCGGCGCGAGGAGAGTTCGTCGATCAGCTCCCAGGATTTGACCTGGAAATCCAGTGGTTCGAACCCGAATATCTGCTTGATGTCCTCGACGAATTCGTTTCCCCCAGCGTATTCGCTGGTCTGCCGTCGCTTCTGTGGCTCCGACTTGTACTTCAGCGACTCGGTGACGTGCGGGGAACCGGACGCGTCTTCGCCGAAGAGCTGTTTGTTCCGAAGGAGAGCGCTGATCAGGGGCTCAACTTCGTCGTCGATTCGGTCCGGGTTTGAGTTGCGATCATAAAATTTCATTCCGATAGTCCGTCCCACTTATCGAGTGTCTGAGTCTGATTGGATCGGTCAGGTGTAAGTATCTTCCCCCGCCGCAGTCTATCGGTGTCCGTCAGGAATCGGACTACAGGTTTATGTACACGTCGACAGATCTTGACGTAACCCGCGATGCAAACCCCTCAGGACACTCTCTCTTCGGCCCTCGATCGCGCGTCGGAGATCACTTGGTGGAATCGGAGCCTCACCAAGGTAACCCGTATGGACGGAGTCGACGACGCGGACGGGTTTCTTCGGAACGATCTGATCGAGACGAAGGGACCGTACGTCGAGTTCGTCGATCCACCCGCTCCTGCGGAGGTTCCGGCGACAGAACTCTTGGAAGGATACAGCTACGCTGACGAAGTCGTCGAGGCTGTCGTCGAGGAGTTGTTCGGCGGCGACGAAACGGGACATCTCTACCGACATCAGTCTGAAATGATCGAAGCCATCGATCGGGACTCTAACGCCAACATCCTCACCGTTCCGACGGCGGCTGGGAAAACGGAAGCGTTCCTGCTTCCCGTTCTCAATGACTGTATTCAAGGGGATCGTCAAGGAACGAAGGCGATTGTCGTCTACCCGATGAAGACCCTCGCCGTGGATCAACTCAACCGACTCCTCCGGTATCTCCACGTCATCAATCGTTCGAAGGACCACTCGGACCGCGTCACGGTCGGAATATGGGACGGTGACACGGCGAGAACGGTAGGCGACAGAGAGCGGGAAATCGAGCCGGGCTCCTACGTCAGAGGCCTAGAATGCCCACAGACGGGACGAAAGCTGACAATCGGGGCAGACGGTGTCGTTGAGGCCGACGGCCGGCGCTATCCGTGGGTGAAGGTCACGCGGGACCGAGTTGAGGATGGTGCGGATATCCTGCTGACAAATCCCGAGGCGATCGATCATGCCTTCGTGAACCGAAGCGAGGAGGTGCGCGGGGTGTTCGGAGATGGAGTCGGAGACCATCCGGTCAAACACATCGTGTTCGACGAGGCTCACGTCTGGCGCGGTATCAAGGGCGCGGCAGTTCGCCTCCTCGTTGACCGTCTTTCCCACTTCTACGGGCCGTCAGACCCACAGGTCTCCCTCGTCTCGGCGACGATCAGGAACCCCGGCGAGCTCGCGTCCACGCTCACTGGCGAACCCGAAGACGATATCAACGTTATCGACTTCACGGCCCGGGAGCGACCGGCGGCGGAAGGCGGTGAATTCGACCGCTTGACTCCAACGACGCTGGAGGAGCTCCTGGACACGCTCCTGTATGTCCATGTGGAATCACCCTCGGCGTCCGAGCTAAGAAACGCCCATCCGGAGCTTCGGTCCGCCTTAGCCACGGCACGGGAGGTCGGATTGATCTCACAGGAAGATCCGTTGACCCTCTCCAGCGATGAGCTATGGCTGACATCCGCGCTGGAAGACGCCGTGGGAGAAGGGCTAATGAATTCGTCACACAGCCGACCTGGTGAGCTACTCAGTGACGAGGAAACGAGAGCCGATCTCCATGAGTCGGTCTTGGGCGACGCGGGGCTTGAGACCGACTGGTACGAGTTCGTAGTAGAACACGTTCCGGAGGTTATCGAAGTCGCCGACTGGTTCGACTCGGACACGATGGGTAACGTCGAGTTCAAACACTACGACGATCTCGTGAATTTCCTCGACGGGCGGACGACAGGAGACCCCGAGGAGTACATCGCCACTGTCTTGGGATTCGGCCGGTTGGCCGGCGTCGTCACCGAGAAGTACCACTCGTTCCTCAAGCCGCCGCTGAAGGTGTATCACTGTCCCTCGTGTCGTTCTCTCTCCCGCACAGACGTCTGTAAGGAGTGTGGATCACGGATCGAGGAACTCCGTTTCTGTGAGACCTGCGACCATCCGTTCCTTGTCCGTCAGGACGAGGGCGAAGAACCCGATTCCGAGGACTCCGAGACCGCGGCAGAGCTCGTTCCTTTCGGCGGGGCCGGACCGGTCGAGCGGTGTCCCGGTTGTGACGACACTGTCAGCGTCACCGACGTCGAGGTGCCGACTAGCACCCTGCTTTCATTCATGTTGTCCGAAATGTGCCGGGTCGCCCCCTCGGAGAAGGTCCTCGTCTTCTCGGACTCCCACTCGTCGGCTGAGAGCGTCGCAAAGCAGATCCAGCAGACGGAGTACGGACTCATGGCTGCCACCCTGTACGTCGACTTCTTGAAGCGGCGAGGCGGGGTTGGAGGGCGATTAGGGGCATACAGATCGGTGTCGAAACGGCTCCGAGAGGAGTACTGGGAGCCCTTTTTCGACCGATCCCTCTCCTCGACCGGGTCTGCGTACAACATGATCGAACAGCTACAGGACGATGTGAGCAAAAAAGCCGACCTCTACAACTGTCGCTACCTGTTCGATAGCACGCTGGTGACTTCAGACGTACTATACGAGTCGGCGGGCGATGCGTTTGAACTGCTCGTCGGTCACACGCTCTGGGAGGTACTTGCCTCGTCGGAGTCAGTCGGCTTCACAAAGAGCGGAGTCGAGATCGGAGCGCTTCCCCGGGAGAAGGTACACCAGAAGGTCCGGAACAAACTCCCGCACTGCACTCGGGAAATCAGTGGTATCGTCGACGAATTTCTCTTCGAGTTTCTCGACGCGGGCGTCATTCACGAAAAGGACTACGAGTCACTCCAGCTCGAAATCGAAAACGGTGCAGGTTCGGACGAAGACCGGCGAGCCGCCATCGACTACATCAACGCACAGCGAGAAGAGATATCTTCCTCCGACGCGCTGCCGAACGATTTCTCCGTTCGGTCCGGTGTGTTCGTCCGACGGCATAAACAAGACAGGACGGACCTTCGGCTGCTGACACACGTCGCGTTCTGTACGAACTGTCACGCAGCGTTCCCGGCTTTGGAGGGGGAGGGTCCGGGAGACACCTGTTTCGAATGCGGTGACGACCTGGAGACGTTCCGAAGGTACGAAGTCGAAGACGGCGACTACGAAGGAGACGGATACGCCGAGGTCGATGACGAGAGTCCTTGGGCACTCGATCACTGGGCACACGATATCACACGCCCGCTTCGAAGCGACGAAATCGACTTCGTCACTGTCGGTATACACAAGGGGAACATCCCGGCGACGGTCCGCGGGATCATCGAGGAAGGGTTCCGGAAGGACGACCCCGAGATCAACGTCGTCAGTTCCACTCCGACTATGGAGCTCGGCGTCGACATCGGGACGCTGGACACGGTCGCTCAAGTCGGAATGCCTCCCACGCTGACGAACTACGTACAGCGCAGCGGTCGAACCGGCCGGTCACGAGGGAGTTCGTCGCTCGTGCTCACGGCGATCCGCGGCCGACACCCGGTCGATAACCACTTCTACCAAGACCTCACTCGGTTCTTCAGCGAATTCCAACCGGTCCGCGTGCCTCCCGCCTACGAGTTCGAACAGCTGGTCGCCGGCCACGTAGTGACGGAGGTCATGGGGCACATGGCACGGAACCCCCACAGTTCGAACGTCTACGAGCGGACCTACAGCGTCCAGAACGACGATATCGATGTCGACGAATTCGTCGACAGGGTCAAGGGACAACTGGCGGAACTCGAATCGGTGATCACCGGAGACAGGGAATCGGTACTGCGGGACCACATCAGGGACGTCTTCGGTGAAGACGGTGTCAGAGTGTTCGACGACGTCTTCCACTCGGAGGGGACGGTAAGCCTCTCTCACCGCGTGGACGAGGTCTTCGAACCGCTTCGGAACACAGACGGGGATTCGGTTACGGTGGAGGACCTCACGGAAGAGTACGGCCGACTCGACGCGTGGCTCAGACAGCTGGGTTACCTCGCAAATTACCGCGACTTCGGCCATCAGTTCCCCGTGACGTTCACGGGTTACGATAGGAGTATTCGGTTCGAGAGTACCGGACGTCTCTACGACATGTTTCCGGGACAAAAGAACGGCCGTGGTGCCGTCTTCTCGATGGGTGGCCGGGATTACTTGGTTGAGGACGTTCGGGCGGGGCGGCGGCTCACCGAACTCCGGATCTGTACTGACGACGACTGCGAATGGCCCTATCAGAGCTACGCCACAGATTTGGGGGACTGTCCGCACTGCGGGAGCGAGTTGACGGGGACCCCGATCCACGAGGTCTCGTCGGTACACTGCCGACCGGCGTATAAAGGGGAACAGTACTGGAACACGAGGGGCCTACAGACGAAACACACGGAATTGACTCCCACTCCGGACACGACCATCGAGTCGGAACCCGTCTTCAAACTACCCGCGGAGATCACGGAGGGCGCGTTCAACCTCACGGAGTTCGTGTACGCGTACGAACGCCGCCACGCGAGCGGTAGCGGGGTGGATGTCCGTCGCTCAGAAGCGTCTCTCGGCCGTGACGACACTGAGTACGCACCGATCGGTCGGCGGTATCAATCGACGGGAATCCAGTTCGACTTCGACAAGTCGGAAGTCGCTGAACGATTGGACCTGTCCGGCGAAGACGTACCGTGGGCCGTGTTGATGGTGAGCCTCGAACAGGCGCTACAGCGGGCGATAGCGGTATCGGTCAACGTCGAACTCGACGACTTCGAAGTCAGGTCGAGTATCGACGACGAATCGTTGACTGTGACGGTCGTCGACGGTCGCTCGGGCGGAAACGGCGTCGCCTGGGAGGTGGCAGAGACTCTCCGATCTCAGATACTCCCGGAAGTCAAGGAGGTGCTGGCGTGTGAAAACTGTTATTCGTACTGCGAGGAGTGTCTCCTTCTCCCGCGGACGCCGGCCTTCTATCTAGAAAACGACCTACTGGACAAACAGCTGGTTCGTGACTTCGTTGATGACTGAGCTGATAATGGGTCCTGTACCAGCACATATTAATGAGGTGACGATTGGAGGGAACCATGGGTCTTGACGCGCTGCGGTACTGGCTTCAACAAGACCACGTCTTTATTTACGACTCTTCTGCGACCCGGTCACACCGGCAGCTCCGAGCGCTGCCTGCCATGTCGTATCTCGGTTACGAAGTATTCACCTATCCCAAATCATGGAGCCAGCTGGCGGGAACGGACACGTACACACTATTCGGGCACTCTCACACTCACATCGAGAACATGGACACACTTGACGCACCGACCTGCGTGATAACTAACCAGAACTACGAGGAGCACACCCCGGATTCGATAGCGATGCTGAGGACCGTCCCACGGACCGGTGACGGCCGCCTCGCAATCTGCGCAGACCAGAGGAAGTTCCAAATACAAGGCGCGAAGCGGCCCTTACGGGATCAACACAACGTGATCACGCGTAGCTATCAGGAGATTTACGACACCTTTGAGGAGCATTACACGGAGGCTGGCTATACGATGCCCCTCTCGGACACGCGAAACCTGTTCCTCCAAGACAATGCGATCCTGTATCAGCAAGTCAGCGGATCGACTGTAAACAGCAGCGAAGGGCTTTTCGAGGTTTTGAACGAGGCACCGTACCTGCCACTGTATGAAGCGCTGTGCCGGATCTTCAACCGGGACCAGAGTTTCGGCTCGTCGCCCCTCACGGCGGACGAGGTGAGCGAGTTCGCCAAGTGGGTACGGCGTCGGGTTGAGTGGGACAACAAAACGGCGGGGCGGATCACGGAAATGTTGAATAAACAGGTACTCGAAGACTCGAACGTGTTTGCGCACGCCACGAGAATCGATCACACGACTGCGACGGATGCGAGAGAGACGAGATCACGCCTCGAATCCCGGTCGCATACACTGGAACGCCGGCTGTACCGCTGGTTAGATGAAGTGGGACGATGACTGAGGGCTATATCCTCAACGCGGTTCAGACCGCAACACCGTTGCCGGTCGTGTACCGTTCCGTGCAGAGCGGCAACGGGACCGTCGAGGAGATTGAAGAAGACACATGCCTCTCTGAAAACCAGATCTCCAACGCCCTCTCCGGACTACTATTGTTGAGACTCGTCGAGAAAATCGACCGGTATCGCGCGATTGACCTCCCCGTGGAAGACCGAATCGATCAAAAGAGGGCGTTTCAGTTATCGGTCCTACATAACCTCTCTCAGGAGGCTCGGCCGGCTTCAGACGACTGGGGGAAACAGTCGGCCCTTCTCGTGAATTTCGAGTACCTCGTAGAATCGAACACTCAATTCTTCAATCGGAAGGATCAGGCCGTTGCGGACGACATGGACACTTTTCAGCGTGAGCTGGATTACCACCCAGATGACCGACAGGGAGACCGCAACGACATGAACACGGACAAGCTGACGAACTGGACGCGTACGGCCGACCTCCTCGGTTTAGTGAGACAGATACGAGGAACTGACTATGCGACCTCACCGGATCCATGGCTGCTGCATTCGACGATGCGTCTTGCGACTAAAGAGCTGAGCGACCCGGCACCGGGGGATAGCGATCATCCCCGTATCGAGATCCGTGAATACTTCGAGTGGATGCGGGAGAATTACCTTCGAATCGGATTGACCGACGACGGATCCGTACCAGAGATTCTGGCACGGTCGTTCGAGTTCCTCAGCAGGTCGAACGCGATCAGACTCGTCGAGGCCGGCGACGCGGGCGCAGTCGGACTCTCGAACGTGCCGACACCGAGAACGATGGACCAGGCCGCGAACAGTATCGAGGTGAGGTAACGTGAGCACCGAATCCAACTTGGAGATTGACGACTCAGAAGTGGGATCCTGTCCGCACCTCGGTGTACTCGACAAGACGCGATTCAACCGGTTGTTCAGTAGGGTCGCGGCACTGCGTGCGAGCGGAGCGGAAGATAGCGGGGAATATCCCGATATCTTCGAGTTCACACACCACCCAATCACGGTGTTCGAGCAGAGTTTCGGAGAGAACTCCGCGGATCCGAGGCCCGTCCAAGAGGACGACATCATCGACGAGTTCGATCCCGATGCTCTCAACAACTTCACCGTTGTCATAGAGGGCCCCGTCGGGACCGGGAAATCCGAGCTCTGCGCGTATCTCACTCACGCGCTACGGACCGATCACGACCGTCCAGTCCTCCGCGTCGACAAGGACTCCGACCTCCTGACGATGCTCACGGAGACCGTCCCAGAGTTCTACGAGCGCGAAATCGGTGAGCCGCTGGAAGTATCCGGGAACTTGGAGGAGCTGGCGCGCGAACTCGAATCGAACCCGGAGATCGCGGCGGGCGTCGTCGTCAGCAACGGACTGAAACTGCTCGAAGCCGACTACGACCTCATCGAACTCGACAAGGAACAGAAGAACGCAGTCGAGGACTTCATCCTTGAGAAATTAAACGAACTCGTCGAGCGACGACACCAAGACGACGGTGACGTCGAGGACGAGCGAGAGGGATTCCGGTTCGTCACGAAACAGGACTATACGAGCGGTCACGAAGAACATCTTGAGGTCTTCGCGGAGGCTGAGCCCGACCCAGAGAAGGAACCGTACGAGCTCTTGAACGACAAGTTCTGGTCCGCACTCCTCGACAACTACGACTCTCCCCCACTGAACAGCCTGTTGAAGCAGGTCGGCCAGGCGTTCGATACGCGGCCGGTCTGTGTTTTCGAGGACTTCTCCATCGCGGCCGTCCAGGCCGAGAAGCTGCGGAATTACATGGAGCGAGACAACGATAAGGACAACTGGGACTTCATCATCGCGGGCACGACCGACTACACCCGCGAACTCAAGCGACAGACGTCTCAGGACCGTTTCAAGTTCTATCAGACCAACAGGCCCGGATCGAAGCAGGTGGAGTTTCTCACGGAGGACAGCGTCGCGGACTTCGTCCGTCCATACTTGGCATATCCGAAATCCCGAGACGACAGTATTCGATACCGGAACTCAAAGGGGGACAAGAAGGAACTGATCGATCCGCCTGAGGGATCTGTCTGTGGTGAATGCAGGGTGTGCTCGAACGATTTCCGCGACTTCTTTCCGTTCAACGAGACGTTCATCGAACGACTCTACAATCCGGGGCTGAACGAGGATGACCGTCGTCCAAGGTCGATTGTGACCATCGTGAGTGACATCCTCGAAGAGTTCACATACGGGCCGACGTCCGTACCGTCCGATGCTCAGGCCCTCCGGAACGAAGTTAACTCTCCGGATACACTCGTTGCGGACGATGTTCTCGAACGCAGCGAGACGCTCGCGCGGTTCGCTCAGTGGTATGGCCAAGAAGTTGAACGCGATGGGCGGGAGTACTACCGGGCACCGAGGGCGTTCGCCGAAGCGTTCGACATGGAGGGAATACCGAAGTTAAGCGAGGAGACTGAAGGAGTCGCCTCCGATGGCGTTTGGTACGATGAAATGTCCGTCTACGTACCCGCAGCGGGAGACGTCTCACGCCCTGTTACGAAGCCGGTGGAAGACGATTCCGATGAGAGCGATGATTCCGACGATTCCGATGGACCCAACGAACCTGAAAGAGAGCCGGTGTCGGTGGTGGAAGAGATATACGGCGAGCATCGACGCCAGATTGAGGACTGGCGCAAAGAACCGGAAAGCGGCGATTACGCAGAGGTCCGGAAGTACATGGAATCGGGGATCAAGTCGCTACTGGAATTCCTCACCGACGGGTACACCCTCTGGACGGGCACGGGTCTCAATTACTACGTCGGGAAGAGGCGACCGTTCGTGTATCGTAAGAGCAGCGCCGCGCCGGAACCGTATCAGATCGTGCTCGACCTCGATGAATTCCGCGCCTCGACACTCCGGAACCTGTTCCGATTTGGTATCCAACAGGTGGAGGAGTCTTCACCCCGCAGTGCCAAAGAGTTTCTGAGACAGGAAGGGCACGCGACACACTTTGCCGGCCTCGCCGAAGAGTGGCGCTCGAAACTCGTCGCCGAGTTCGTCTCCAGCGACGAGGTGCTCTATCGCAAGGCAGCACAGAAACGGAACTTCGAGTTCGATGATTTCGTCGTTGCGACCTACGCGTGGTTGGTCGTGTTGGACGACCCTTGGAGAGAGATAACGGCCGAGACGCTGAACGAACGGTATCGAAGCTCCGAAAACTTCGAGATAGACCAAACCCTGAATCAGGCGTTGTCCATCTATCCAGACGACACCCGAAGACGATTCACCGACGCGATGGAAACCGCGGAGTATGTGGAAAATATCCTCGGATCACGTCTAGGAGTCACGCAAAACGCGCTCGACGTACCTGCTGTGAGACGACATCTGAACCGCCATTCCCCCTACGATGTTCTGGCCAACTTAGCCAGGAGACCCTACATTGAAAACATCGACAACCGTGTTCGGTTCTCCACGGCTGATGAATCGAAACTCTATGAGATTGCTCTCAGGATGTACAAGCTACATAATACGATGGAAGACGACGTTGTCAACCGTCGCGTTGACGTCGATGAGGCGCGCGTTCTTTCACAGTTACAGAACGTCTCGATGTCGGAAGTCGAGGATATTCACGGAACACTTGTGCAGTCCTATGGGGACGAGATACCAAGCGCACTGAGAGAAACGCTCGATGGATTCGTAGACGCGGTCAGCCAGGAAGATCTAGAAGATGTCGTCGCAGGAGCCCGTCTGATCGGAGCGTTCGATCACTCTGATCAAGACCGAGTTCACCGAAGGTTTGCGGAGTTCAAATTGGACAACCACTCGGTGACCGACTATCTGGACGAGCTGATGACCGATAGTTCCGAGAGCGGACAAGAGCGTTTCGCACCGACGTTTCAAGAGGTGAGCCAGTACTATGAGTAACGAAACAACGGAGCAAACGCTCACGGCCAATCTCAAGCGAGTTCAGGAACGGTATCGACGCCGATCCCTGGAATCACGGTTAGAAGACGTCGCCGATGACCTCCGGGATATCAAACTACAAGCTGCGATTATGGAAGAGTTGTTTGAACAAGAAGTGGAGGTAGATCCGGAGTTGGTTCAAAAGGTGAGAGAAGCCCGGAGACATGCCGGAGAAAACGAATACGATGCGCTGGAGGATGGAATCGATCAGTTAGAACAAAAAGCTAAATCGGCCCGGAGCGCCGTTGAACAGACCTTGAACAAGATGCTCGTTTCGTACGAGAACCAGGTAAACGCGATGGTGAAAATCAACGAGAGAATAGATGTGTATAACCACGATTCGCTTGAGGGATTACACTCTCTCTTAGCAGAATGGAACTGGCGAGAGGCGGTGAGCGTCGAGGAAACCTCTGATTTCGGAGCTCAACTCGAAGAGTGTCGCTCGTTCGGAATCGATATGAGAGGTATATACGAAGACGCCAGGTCCGCCATCATCGAACCGCTCGCTGACGAGGGTATCGAAGACGTGGTCGAGTCGATACTTGGATCCGAAAGCGTTCACCTCGCCTCGCTTTCCGCCGAAGAACGTGAGAAATTGGCCGAATCGGACCTCGGGGATTACCTTACAATCACGTTAGGATGAGCAGGTTTTGTTGAAATCCTCAGCAGATGGTAGTATCACACCTTCAATCGCTCAGTCCACGCTCTCTATTCAACAGAAACACTGAGGACAGTCACAACGAGGGATCTCAACAAAGGCGTGTAAAATTATTAGTTAGTGCGCACATGTTGTCTGAGTATAATGAATATATGCCCACACTGCGAAACGATATTCCAATCTGACTCCAAGTTCCAAAGCCATCGCAGTGAATGCAATGGTGAGTGGCCACCTGGGGAAGGCAAAGAGGAGCAAGGTCCGAAGAGAGATCGGAGTCAGCACAAATGTAAACATTGTGGGGAGAACTTTGAGAACCAAGCGAAATTAGACACACATGTCGTCATGTGTCCTGAAGATGATACAGATTATGAGTGTGATGACTGTGGTGAAGTGTTGCCAACCAAACGGCATTACGAGAATCATATAAAGAATTGCGACAAGGAGGAAAAAACTGAGAATCAGGAAAACCGGGAATCGTCTGGTATCACCGCCTCGATCGGGAAAGAGGTCAAAAATGATGGGCGAGGTGAACGGAAATCAGGTAAAAACCCCTTTGCAGACCCGGAAAGACTCAAAGATACTGGCCTACATAGGGGAGGCGGTTGAAATCCATATTGAGCTGACAATGCGCTCTAAATCATATTTGTGAGGTACCTTGTTTGTGCCCTATAGTTTGATGATTCTTGGAACATCTGTTGGAGCTGTTTGAATTTTCATCGGTCCATAAGCAGCTCTCGTCCATCGGCTGTTTCAGGTAAAAACTTGTCCGAAGAAGGGACTTCAACAAGACCAAATGCTCAGATATCCGGTTAGGTTATAGCTACGCGGGTCGCTCGACGAATTCTGTGACGGCGTAGAAGGGGAGCGTATCGATCAGTGCTACAACCAGTTTCACAATGTACTGTCCTGCGACGATGGACACAAGCGCCCACCCCCACGTAGGGTCGCCACCGAGGCCGAGTGCGGGGAAGATGGCGAAGCCGAGCGTAATAAAAACGACCGTGTCTGCGCCTTGGCTGACGGCGGTTGATCCGCAGTTTCGGAGCCACCGGTAGCGACCACCGGTGCGGTCTTTGAGGTTGGCGAAGAGTCGTACGTCGAGGTGTTGGGCGAGTGCGAGGGCGACGACGGAGGCGAGGATGATGGATGCGGAGTCGCCAAGCGTTGTAACGAATGCTTCTTGTCCTTCGTAGAATGGGGCGGTTGGCATCCAGATGGCGAGGAAGATGAGTGCGTATGCGAGGACGAGTGTGAGGACGGTGCCATTGATGACGGTTGCGGCGTAGTCTTTGCCATGGTATTCGACGAGGAGGTCTGAGGCGAGGTAGGCGAGGCCGAAGGCGACGAAGCCGGCGGGGACTGCTACGCCGCCGATGCCGGGGAGTTCGACCCAGGTGAGTTTGGCTGCGAGGATGTTTGCGAGGACGACCGATCCGGCGAAGATGGCTGTGAAGATCGCGCGAGTATCCTCACTTTTCACCACTGATCACCACCGCTCGTGATTATACAGACGTGTGTGAGGGATGGCAGTGGATTGCTCTGGGTGGCTACTGTTGACCCGCTGGTGTTCCGGTGGTTTTGCGTTGGCCGTGAGTGGGCATGGTGCTGGCGTTCCATCGATGTAGTAACAAGAGTCAATCTTTATATATTCTCCGAATATTCTCTAGATATGGCCCGGAGTATACCGACTGAAAAATCTGAAGCGGATGTGCTTGAGAAAACAGGCCAACGCACACTTCAGATTGGAGCAGATAACCCTATCCGAATTAGCTCGGGGCATCGAATTTTACATCATGATGGGAAGTGTTCGCGGCCGCACGGGCACAACTACGAGATCTCGGTCGAAGTGACTGGGGAACTCACTGATGAGGGGTGGGTCGTTGATAAAGGTGTTGTGACGGATATTATTGATGCGTGGGATCACATGTTCCTTGTCGAAGAGGGCGATCCGCTCGTTGACGCGTTCGAGGAATCTGGTGATGGTGACGCGCTCGTCGTTCTTGATCATCCACCAACAGCGGAGGTGATGAGTGTCTTACTTGAAGAACGGATGCTCGATGTGTTCCCGGACACTGTATCGGACGTGTCGGTGTCAGTGCGTGAAACTGGGGAGCTCTGTGCGTCGTACTGATGCCGGTTGCTAGCGACATCGAAGAGCCTACACCGGATGCTGACGCGGCTGGTGAGGGCCTCCCGATTAACGAGGTGTTCTACTCGTTGCAGGGTGAGGGAACGCTTGCTGGCGTGCCCTCGGTGTTTGTGCGGACCTCTGGGTGTAATCTGCGGTGTTGGTTCTGTGATTCGTATCATACGTCGTGGGAGCCGACCGGGGCGTGGCGCGATGTCGATTCGCTTGTCGAAGAAATTCGGTCGCACGAGCAGGCCAATCATGTTGTACTCACGGGTGGGGAACCGATGATTCACGAGGAGTCCGTTGAGCTCTTAGAGCGACTGGCTGCTGAGGGGTATCATACGACGGTGGAGACGAACGGGACGATTTACCGGGATGCACCGATCGACCTGGCGAGTATCAGCCCGAAGCTGGCGAGTAGCACACCAACGCCGGAGCGTGACCCGAAAGGCGACGGGGAGTGGGAAGAGAAACACGAGCAGAATCGGATCGACATGGACGCGCTCTCCCGGATGGTTGACGAGTACGAGACGCAGCTGAAGTTTGTCGTGACCGACGAGTCGGATCTCCCGGAGATCACGGACCTGGTTGATCGGGTACGAGAAGCGTCGGCGACGACAGTGGCGGATGATGACGTGTTGTTGATGCCGGAGGGGATGACGCGAGAGCAACTTGATGGGACGCGAAGCGAGGTCGCCGAGTTAGCGATGGAGTACGGCTATCGGTACACCCCTCGACTCCACGTAGACCTGTGGAATGACGCCCCAGGAACATGAGCATTGTACTGAGACAGCCCAATCGAGATCGTGTGGTTCCGCAAGTACGGCGTGGTCAACAGAGCAGCAATCAATTCGACGTAACTGAGCAAACATGAGTACTGAAAGCGCGGTGATTTTGGCGTCAGGTGGAATGGATAGTGCGACGGCAGTGTACGAGGCGATGGAACGCGGGTACGAGCCGTACCTGCTTCACACGTCGTACGGGCAACGCACCGAAGACAAAGAGTACGAGTGCGCGAAAGCGCTTGCTGAGGAGGTTGACGCGGCTGACTTCCTCCATATCGAAACTGGGCATCTCGCACAGATTGGGGCGTCGAGCCTGACGGACGAAGAAATGGACGTGGCCGATGCGGACTTAGAGAGCGACGAGATCCCGACATCATACGTCCCGTTCCGGAATTCGAATCTGCTGTCGATGGCAACGTCGTACGCAGAAGCGACTGACTCAGAGGCGCTATTCATCGGCGCGCACTCAGAAGACTTCTCCGGATATCCTGACTGTCGCCCGGCGCTCTTTGAGGCGTTTCAGCAAGTGATCGATGTCGGGACAAAACCGGAGACCACGATTGAATTGAAAGCGCCGTTCGTCGAGTGGTCGAAAACGGAGATTGCGGAGCGCGGGTTGGAACTCGACGTGCCGTACAATATCACGTGGTCGTGTTACCGTGACGAGGAGCCGGCGTGCGGAACGTGTGATGCCTGTGCGTTTCGGCTCGAAGCATTCCGGAATGCCGGGTCACGCGATCCGATTGCGTACGCTAAACGCCCACAGTTCTCCTAAGTAGTGCCCACAGCGCGACGTGTACAATAACATCGGGTTTCTAATGAGGTGCTACCCGTGGTGTGAGTGGGCGACACGCTAATGATATTCCTGTGAGAATACGAGCGTATGCCGAAAGTGAGCGTGGAAATTCCACAGGAACTGCTCGACGATCTCGACGCGCATGTTGGTGACGAGGGGAAGTTCGTCAATCGAAGCGATGCGATCCGCACGTCGATCCGCAAAACGCTGGATATGCTCGATGAGATTGATGCACGACATGGACGACTTGAGACGGACGAAACTGAATCTCACTAATCGCAATCAATGTGCTGCGTGAATCAGCGATTCTTGAACACGTAATGTGGACTCAACAGGTGTGAACACAACGTGATGGTAGATTTAGAACGGTTTCATCGAGAGGCGATTGCGACGCCATCGCATCAGGACGTCGGTGAGATGCGGTCGTTACTGGTGGATACGTTGTCCGACGCGGGATACGAACCCGAGGTGGATACGGTTGGATGTGTTGTTGTGACGCGCAGCGGTGAGTCTGCTGGCCCACATTTGGTACTGAATACGCATTTAGATACGGTGCCGCCGCACATTCCGTACGAGCGGGATGGTAACGTGGTTCGGGGGCGGGGGAGTTGTGATGCGAAAGGACCGATGGCTGCCTTCATAGATGCGTTTTGTGCGGCGTCACTAGATCGGGGGAAACTGACGCTGGCGGTGTCGCCGGATGAGGAGACATCGCAGTTTGGCGGGGAACACCTTGCGGAGACACTCTCACCTGATGGTGTGATTGTGGGTGAACCGACTGGGTTGGATGTATGTGTTGCTGCTCGTGGGTCGTTCGGCGGGCATGTCACGCTAATCGGGCAAAGTGCGCACGCAAGCGACCCGGAGAGCGGGCAGAATAGTATCAACGCGGTCGGACCGCTGGTTGAGGCGTTAGCACGATTTGACGAAGAATGTAGCCCGGATGACCACCAACTGCTTGGTGCGCCAGTGTTGTCGCCGACGCGGATCGATGGGGGCGGGCCGTTGAATCAAATTCCGGCGGAATGTACAGTGAGTTTCGACAGACGAAGTGTGCCGCCAGAAACCAGTGACGGGTTTTTCGCCGCGCTGAGGCGGTACTTGCAACGAGAGATTCCTGACGGGTACGAGGTTGCGGTGGAACCGGCGTATCCGGAAAGTCCGGACCCGGAAGCGTTCTTAGCGAACCAGGATACAGAGCTTGTTCGGACGCTGGTGGAGATGAGTGGTGGGGAAGTTCGTGCGTTCGGGGCGGCGACGGAAGCGTCCTACTTTGCGCCGCATGCACCGACAGTTGTGTTCGGGCCGGGCGAGTTGAGCGATACAGACGGACCGGTCGCGCATAGTGACAGAGAGTACGTCCGGGTTTCAGACGTTGGGGCCGCCGCAACCACGGTCACGGAAAGCATCGAGAAGTTACTGAATTAGTGCGGCTATACAGCATTCTGTGGAGTGAAGCGAGACAAGTTGAAAGACACATAGATACTAGATTGTGTAGAGGTCAGAAAACACTAGGCGTCGAGAATGTGAGATACAACGATTTCCTGAAAAGCAGAGACACAACTGATACTATTTTATTTGCTGCCGATCCCTAGACGCATCTGGTCGATCTCAACCCTGAATTCAATCACCCCCGAATTGATCGTCCCGACGCGATACGCCCGAACGAGCTGTCGGCGTTCCCGCTACCGATTCCAAACGATTCGTTGTACTGACGCGAGGAAGAACCTCTTCGATCGAACAGCCGTCGAAGCGGACCCCGCGGTACACCGCGATATAGTCGTGCTGTGAATCGACGTCCCGTCTTGTCTGTCCGCGCCTCGTGTCTACTGGGCTCGATGCGCTTGTCCCGCCCTCCAGACGCCGAGGGTTCTTATTTAACCGGGTCATGATGCCGGGACACTCCGATGCCCGAAATGAATCTCAAACATGGAAGCAGGAACGATACCATCTACCCTCCCACACGAGATACCGCAGAACACCCAACCACTCAGGACACTGCTGCTGGAACACCGATACGGTCTCCAATCCCTGAGAAACACTCGAACAACCGTTCTAGCCTGGACGAACTCCGTGAGCAATCCATCGATACGGACCAAATCGCTGAGACACTCGAAAACGCCGCTGAAAAGATCGAACCAGCAGCGCGGACCCTCATGGCTGAACCACTCCCCGAACAGATCTCTCATTGGCTCGATCTACACGGCATCGACCGGATCAACGACGAGACTCGTCACCTAATCGGGAAACAGTCCGCGTTCCAACTCTTATTGAAAACCACGCTCTACGAGTACTATCACCAACGAGGCAGACTCCCAGCTCTCCCAGACGACATCCCAACAGCACTTCGGCGCGCACGAGAAGAGACCGGAGACGCTGCGTTCACAAAAACTGTCCTCGATGAAATTGTCGGGCGAGCAGACGCAGATGTCGCCGACGATATCTCTGTCCATCGCCACGACTTACTCGCAACCACACAGCCTGCGGAAACGATCGCGCACATCTACGAAACACTCGTTTCGAGTCCTCACCGGCGCTCACTCGGCCAGTACCGAACACTCCCCGCGATCAGCGATCTCATGCGTTCATGGGCGAGTTGCGGGGCTGAAACTGTTCTCGACCCGGGAATCGGGGCAGGCGCGCTTTCCACACCATACCACCCGGATTGGTCGCTCACAACTGACCCTGACCATGCGGTTGGGATTGATCGAAGCCCACTTGCTCGAATAATGGGGGCGACTGCGCTCACCATCTCCGGGCAGTCACACGATACACGCGCAACCGACTTCCTCCACCTACCATCCGATGAACTCCCTCGTGATGCTGACGCCGTCATCGCAAACCCCCCCTACACCGACAGCCAAACGCTTGAGACGCCTGACAAACACTCGTACCGTAGAATAGCAGAACAAGAGACCGGCTACGACATCCCCGCGAAAACACCACTGTACGCGTACTTCCTCTACCGTTCTCGACGGTTCCTCACAGAGGGGGGCCGAATGGCGACGATCACTCCTCAAGCTTGGCTCGCCACTACCTACGGCCGCACGCTCAAGCAGTTCCTCCTCAACGAATTCGAAATCAAAGCGCTGATCCAGCTCAACCCAGAAACGATCAGCGCCTTCGACGGCCCAGCAACTACCGGCCTGATTACGTTCCTCGAAGCGTCTAGTGACCCAGATCCAGACACCAACGTCCGGTTCATCCGCGTTGACGACCTGTCCAAACTCGAAACCACGTCCGGTGACCGTGACTGGCAACCCGTTCGGAACCTCATCAGTGGTGCCGAGACGAGCGCCGGTGACTGGGGTTTCGCCACCACCGTCAAGCAAGAAAATCTCGAACCGAGTGAGAACTGGGAAGCTCAATTCAACCCCGTCGACATCGACAAGAGTGATCTTTCACCGCTTGGCGATCTCCTTACGGTCTCCCGCGGACCGACGACCGGTAACGTCGAATTTTTCTGCCTCAGTGAACCGGACGTAGCAGCTACCGGCCTCAGCGAAAGACACTTAACGAAAATCGTCCGCCGCCCAAGCCACATCCATGGGTACGACTACAAAGAAACCGACTGGCAGGCTGCCCGGGCCGACGGGAAGGACGTCTGGTTATTAGACCCGGACGAGATCGAAGCCATCCCCGACACAGTCACCGAATTCGCCGAACAAACACGCGTCGACTGCGCGACCGTTCCTGTCGACGTCGACGAACCTAACACCGACCTGATAAACTACCTCCATGAAGGAGTCACCGAACACGGCCTCGCCGAGATCAAAACACTCCAAACACGACAGTACTGGTACCGTCCCCGTTGGAAGCCACCGGCGGAGGTACTGGTCCAAAGCGCAGGTCGGGACGGGTTCAGATTTATGCTGAACGAGGCTTCCGTCCGCAACACGAACGCTTGCTACGGCTTCTACGACATCGCCCTCTCTAGCCGCGAACTCAAAGCACTACTCGCCTACCTCAACAGTGATGTCTTCCACGAGTTGGTCCGCCAACACCAACGGACCCTCGACGGCGGCTTCGAAAAAATCGAACCCCGTAACCTCGAACGCGTGCCAGTCATAGACCCAACTGACCTTCCTGATGAGACCGTTACGATTCTCTCAAACGCGTTCGATGAACTACGGCAAAGAGCACGCCAAGGAAATGAGATTACTGATGTGATCACTCGGATCGGCCACATCATTAGTCACGTTGTCTGAGAGAACCGCCTCGATTTCAATACCCCGGTGCGCGCCAGTGCTGTGACCCGTGCTGTGTATGAAACGATTTCTCTGTACCGCCAGCCCCTGGTTCTCACCTTCTCGACGCGCCGCCCGCCGTGGTGGTCGGTGGGGCGCGCCCGTTGAGGGCAGCTGGTTGCTTCTTCGTTTCTTGATGTTCCCGTGGTCGATTGTCCAGTTGGTCTGCTTGCCTGCCGAGCGTTGCCACTGGGGTTGGTGTGTACGTTCACACCAGCTTCCTTGAGCCTGCCCGGCGTGTGAGCGCAACGCCCGTGTCTGCCCCGCGCTGCCGCGTCGGCTTAAAGAGAGGTGGGGACGAGTCCTGACCTGCCCGCCTCCCCAGCCGCCCGCGGGCGGCGTCGCCCCGGGCGTGGTGTGAACACCAGTATGCCTATGACAAGAGGAAGACATAAAAAGCCGAGCGGCGCATGAGCCATCATCCGCCTTCCCAGCCACCCACTCACTCCCGCGGGGTAAATCCCTCTCACCAATCTATAGTAACACACATCTGCGGAAATTCGAGGGGACAATAGAACTCGGGGAGAGACAGATTACGCCCGCAGATTGCTCCCCCGAGCTTTATAGTCGCTTAGCAGCTTGGGATACTGTCTCGTCCGACTCGACCCGCGGCCGACTCCTTTTGCGGTGGTTTCTGCGCCCCGTCGGCAGCCTTTTCAGGGGCCTTCTGCGGGGGTAGGATGTGAGTTTTGCGGGGGTTTCTGCGCCCCCCGCAATCCCCCGCAAAAGCTTATGCTACCACAGTCAATAACATGACACATGCCCTCCAGAAACCCAGACGAGGTGGCTGCTGATCACGTAACGATTGACAACTTCTGCGGTGGCAGTGGTGGTTCGGGATCGGACGGGACGGACTGTATAGCTGTGGGGACCGACGACCCCGCCTCCCTCATCGACGCGCTCGGACGTGCGACTGAGTTAGCTGGAGTCGATTATGATGGCTCAGGAGACACCAGCGTTGTGAAAAAATTCCTTCCGACTGGATCGCAGGTACTGCGAGATCCTCCATATTGGATCGTGTGTGGGACTAATCCCGATGAGATACGCTCTACGTTGCTCCAGAAGGTACAAGATTTGAACGGGCGAAAAAAGGTCGTGATGACAGACTGGCTCGCCTGCTGCGATACTGTCGCGTCGTTGTCGTCGTGGCTCGATGCGCTCCTTGACGCCGGGGCGGCCGTGACTGCCCTCCAGTCTGACGTCGTGCTCACTCCTGGTGAATCGATCGACTCCGCCGCCGTCACTACCCTGCTGGGTGAAATCTCGACCGCGTCGCTCAACACCCAAGATGCAACTCCGCCCGATTACCTCCGGCGCGACTGGTCGGGTCGCGTCCCGACCGGGTGTGAGGTCGTTGGCGGTGACCTCGTCCCCAGTGGCGACTACGGTGAGGTGCGTGAGACGCTCCTCGAAGTCATCGCTGATGACGGGTTGTCGCGGCGGCAGGCAGCGGATCGGATTGGGTGTTCGCCGCGCACGGTCACGCGCATCTTGGAGGACACTAAGCGGCGGGAGTTGTACCGGCTCCCAGCAGCGTCTGCGGGCGAGTAGCTCGGCAGGCGTGGTGTTACAGTAGCGCGCCACGCTTCAGGTTTGACGTGTCGAGTATGGTGCCTACTCTCTGACCAAGGACTGGTTGGGGTTTTAGCATTTGGAATTCGTACGCGGCAATATGTATTCCGACGAGGGGTACCGGATTCGAGAAAACACGGGAGATCCATCGGCTCCGTCAGTCGATGCGGTTATTGATCTGGCATTGGAACGCGCCGCTGATCCGCGATCCACCGAACATCCAGATGGTCATTTCGACCAGTATATCAGCGACGCTGTCGAGCAATTCGGGGAAGACGACGTAGTGAACTGTATCCGTTTCACCCTCGTCGACGGCTATACTCATCGCATGGCGGGTACTGCTGCCTTCGGTGAGGATGACTATGCTTGGGGGATTGACGTTGGTGTCGCAGCGATCGCCTACCTACGAGATCTTCACGAACAGCGAGAGTCGGGAAGTGATTCATGACCTCATGCCATTCCACTCACCACAGCAGGGACGATCCACGACCACCTCAACGCACTACGCGACCCTTTCGTCGACGTATACGCACCCGTACAGAATCAATACCAGCAGGACTAAAACAGAAATAATTCAGCGCACCATAGATATATATCGCTACAACCGGTAGACCACCGTACGGAGCCTCTCACACATGGACCTCACAGACATCCCCGACGACGCATACGACGGCGGGGAGTCACCGCCTGCTCTCAACGAGCAGGAATCCCCCGACTCGCTCCTCAAGCGCGGGCCGATCCGAGAGCGACTTCTGGATATTGTCGTCGGGCTTCGCACGCCGACGAAGGTATCGACGATCGCTGAGCGCGCCGACTGTGACACCGAAACAGCTCGGGATTACTTGGAGTGGTTCGACGAGATGGGGATGGTTCAGCGGCACGATGGCCGTCCAGTCCGGTACGAACGCAAGGACGCGTACTTTCAGTGGCGACGCATCGACCGGATCCGCGAAGAACACTCCGAGCAGGAGATTGTCAACGCACTCGGTGATGCGCTCAAACAGATCGAGGACTACAGAACACAGTTCGAGGCAGAACACCCGGACGAAGTCTCACTCGTCGACGCAACCCAAGCGCAAAATCTGTCCACCGAAGCAGCATGGGAAGCGCTCTCCGAGTGGGAGACACTCGAACAACGAGCCGCACTCCTCGACGCAGCACGCCGAAACAATCCAGTCACTGGTAGCAAGCCCGGTCCAGTCGATGCCTGAGGACACGGCTGACCCGCCCAGTCGCGGTCCCATCGATACAGAAATCCTCGACCGGATCGCTGCCCACCTTGCCCAGAGCGATCGATTCGATAACATCGAGACGCAACCGCCGTATGCCCCGAACGCTGTCATCGCCAACTACGACCTCGGATACTTCCCAGGCGGGATCACGCGTGCGTACCTGCGGATCCGCTGGTTCGAGACCGACGACTTCAGCATCCACTATTCGGAGCAATACCAAACCGGGAACTCGTGGGAATGCCGATGGGATCGGCACCCGAATGATCATAACACCCGCGATCACTTCCATCCGCCCCCAGATGCGTCGACTTCCGGTGAGGATGCCGCCTATTCCAAAGACTGGCGTGACGTACTCGCAACCGTCCTCACCAATCTTGATGACCGGATCGAAGCCTTCTGGGACGAGTGATTATCTGACGAAGGAGAAAACTGGTTCGTAGCACCAATCCACAGCGTTGACATCCTCCTCCGCGTAAATGGAGGAGAATCCTGAGTGTTAGAGATTTTAGGCACTGTTGTCAAGCAGAGGGTTTCAACAGAGCCGCCTACTGTTGAAAATAGATCTAGTGTGTCAGTTGAATCCTCTGAATCCGACTTGCCGAGGAGACAATCAGCTGGATATTTTATAAGCAACGCCGAGAAACAGGGGTACTGTAGCAGGTCAAACCATCGTTTCGGCGGCGATCTGACAGAGTGTTTCCAGAGTCATTCCGGCGGGGCATGTAGGCCTCTCACGGCAATGACCTGGGTTCGAATCCCAGCCGGAGCACTTCTTTCCTTTCGCCGTCTTGCAGTTTTCGCCCGTGAACTAGAGTGAAACAAACCTATGATTACGGGCAATCACGTTCGATGGACCAACTCACCCCGCTGCCGTCCTGCGATTAGCAGGAGCGCGAGGGCAATGAAGTTCAGTACACTAAACCCGACGCCGTCTTGCGATCGGGGGGAATCGACGGGCAAGAACCTGGGTCCCCTGCGAGGTGGCCGGCAATGAAGAACGCCGACGAGGCAACGACGCCTCTTGAAGGGGTCACAGTCATCACCGAACCTGTTGCTGACCTGCTCAACGAGCGGCAACAGATCGACTACCGCAACCAGCGTGAACAGTGTTTAGAATGGCTTCTCGTGTTCGGTAAAGACCCGAAGAAAGCTGAGGGGTACGCACGGACAACCGTCAGTAATCGCGCCTACCGTATGGATCAGTTCTACCGGTGGGTATGGGATAACGAAGGTGGGTACACGACGAACGTCACGCACGACCACGCAGATACGTACCTGTTGTGGCTCGCCAAGCAAGAACACAGCAACGCTCACAAAGACAACTGTCGGAAAGCACTCCAGATGCTGTACAAGTGGCGTGAGCACGAACACGGTCTTGACGAGTGGGAGCCGGAACTCTCGTTCAGTACCGGGCATAAGACGACCGCGCCGCGCGACTACCTGACCCGTGAAGAACGTGGTCTGATCCGCAGGGCGGCACTCGAACACGGGAGTGTTCCGTCGTATGGGAGCCTCAACGCTGAAGAGCGCGACCGGTGGAAAGCCTATCTCGCTCAGCGATTCGAAAAACCGAAATCGGCGGTGGTTCCAGCCGACTGGGAGAAGGCCAACGGGTGGAAAATCCCGAGTCTCGTCACCGTAAGTCTCGATGCTGGACTCCGCCCGATCGAAGTGGAACGCGCCGTGACGAGTTGGGTTGACATCGAAAACGCCGTCCTACGCATTCCAAAAGAGCAGTCATCGAAAAACACTGGCCACTGGGTTGTCGGACTCCAAGACCGGACCGCAGAGACGCTCGACAGGTGGCTCGAACAACGCAAAACCGATCCGAAATACGACGACACGGACACGATCTGGTTGACCCGCCGTGGGAACACGTACGGGTCGGCCGCACTGCGGAAAGTCCTTCGTCGTCTCTGTGATCAGGCGGAGATCCCCTACGGAAACCGGCAGATGAGCTGGTATTCGATACGGCACTCAACTGGCACGTATATGACTCGGGAGGAGGACCTCGCCGCAGCGCAGGCGCAGCTCAGACACAAGAGTCCCGAAACGACCATGAAATACGACCAAGCTCCCGTCGAAGACAGGCAGAACGCGTTAGATCGGATGGGGTGATCGGTAGCGACCGCCTGCGATACTCAAAGTTCTTCAGACAGTATTTTCCGAGCGATTTCAACCCGGTCATCCTGTGTGTCATCGATGAACACGTCGATGTGATCTCCGTGAGCGTGTTCTGACGAGTGACTCGACTCATTACGGGGGGTTGGATCCGGCTGTACCGGGTCATCCGCGTACGGGTTGAATTCTGGATCCTCCGCAGCGCGCTGCGAGACATCAGTTATTTGTTCAAGTGTATGCCGACGACTCTCGATGGTGGATTCGCCGTAGGTCTGCTTCGTCGTCTCGATGTACTTGTGACGCAGTTGATCGCGGGCCTGCGAGATGTCTTCTGTTTCCTCGATCGACTGCCCGAGGTTGTGCCGGAGGCTGTACCACACGATCTTCCGGTCTTCGTGGTCGATCCCGGCTTCCTCGCAGAGTCGTCGAAGCAGGTAGCACAGGTTCTTCGAGTTGTACGGGTTCCCTTCGCGGTTGAGCCACAGGTGGTTCGTACCGTCGTACTTCTCGTAGTGCCGTCTCTCTTGGATCCATTCGCTCAGGAGATCTCCCGTCGCGTCCGTGAGCGGGAGTTCCGACGTTGGCCGATCTTTCCCCGCGTCGTCCTTTGTGATCTTGAGAATGTTCCGGTTCGACTTGTACCAGTCGGTTCGCGCCCGCCCGACTTCAATCGGGATGATGCCCGTCTCAAGGGTCACGGCAATGAGCGACCCGACCTTGGTACTGGTGTCGGCGCGCTCCCAGTCCTTCCGCGTCACCTCGGTCTTCGGTTTGCCGAGTCGTTGCGCGACGAGGCTGCTGATCTTCTCGCGCTCTGTCTCGGTCGTCTCGTAGTAGGACGGCAACGACCCGTACTCGTTGGCGGCTTGCAGCACTTTCCACCGCTCTTCGAAATTCAGGCGGTCCGCATTCTCGTGTTCGCCGTCCGAGAAGCTGATCCGCGGCCGCCACTGCTCGGCGTCGCCTCGCTGGTCGTGCTGCCACGTGAAGTACTTGATGAGAGCGTTCGAGAACTTTCGCTTGCTGGTCTCCTGGTACGGGTCACCGTTCCGCTGGCAGATATCGTTCTGGTCTAACCACTTCACGATCAGGTCCGCTTGGTCGTGAGTGATCACCGTCGCATCTGCAGGTTCGATTCGGCCGATGACGAACCTGAATATCTGGTCGATCCGTCGATAGTAATTGGTCGAAATGGAGTTGGACAGCGGCTTCTGTCGATCCGGGTTCTTTCCCTTCGTACGCATCCAGTTGTGGAATGCATTGAGCTCATTCTCAACGGCGTTCGCTTCGTCACCGAGCGCCGCCGCAAGCTCGTTCGTAATCGATTTTCGGTTCTTGTCTGTCATTGAAGCAAACAAGTGAATTATCCAGCTACTTAAGAACCCTAGCCCTCAGCAATTTTTGGAAATCCTGAACGGGCTACGTGACCGGTACAGCGTGTTTCTGTCAAAATACGCGATGATCGTGATTTTGGTGCGAATGATACGTGCCAATGGATGCGTTACAATGGGTTATTGAGAGTTCATTCACTCAACATTGTCGCGTGGACCGCTCAGCACACACAGAATCTAAATCGAGTCCAGATCCACTTCTGCTCATCTCGATACAATAGTCACCACAGAACCCTACCGCTGAAATCTAGACGCGTTACTCGTTCTCAAGCGCGTCGTAGATCTCCCGATTTGCATCCCTATCAGCTGCCGCAACCTGCCGGACAAGCTCGCCTCGGATATCTTCCATCACTTCGTCAAGCGGAGATCGAGGCTCTGTACCCTCCTCAGTCGCCATATGTACGTTCTCGTTCTGAGCGCTGTTAATCGTTCGGGTCCGACGAGCCACCGGTCAGTTCGTCGACACCGTACTGGATAAGATCCTCGCGCCACGCTTCGATCTCTCCTTCGAGGTCAATGACTTCGGTGTGAGTACGAAGATATTCGATAGTCTCCGTATCGTCAACTGACGTTTCGTCGGTGCCGAACTGCTTGAGAACCGACCGTATTTCGTCATCGTACGCGAACCGGTATCCGTTGAGAAAATAAAATACGGTCGTCGTGTTGAGAGCTGTACGCTTGTTCGCGTCGACGAACGGATGATTTGCTACGAGGAGTCGAAGAAGATGAAATGCTTTCTCGTGAATCGTCTCCGGAGCGGCTCCAAAACTACCGTCTTCGATGTAATTCAGGACGAACTCGATATCACCACGGTTCTGCACGCCAGACGGCGTGTCAGAATACTCCGAGACGATGTCGTCGTGAATGGCGAGAACATCCTTCACTGACGGATACCAGAACGAATCAGCCATTCACCCAGACGTTGATGCTATCCCAGTGTAATCCTTACTATCGACTAGGTCAGAGCATGCGTCTGTGTTTCCTGATCAATCCACTCCCCCAACTAGAGAGAGCTACATCCCCGCAACGAGCCGGTCTGTCAACTCCTCGATTTCCTCAGCTTCCCTGACAGCGGACACCCACCGGTCCGGAAGCTGTGACGCTCCGAACCGCGCACCGGCGACTGCGCCAGCAATCGCTCCAATCGTATCGGTATCTCCGCCGCGATTGACCGCCGTCACGATCGCTTCCTCAGCACTGTCCGCGACGAGGCCATCGTGGAGTGCCGTCTGCAGCGAATGGACGACGTACCCTGACGTTTCCAGCGTGCCGGGTGAGTCACCACGAGCGAGTGGTTCGAGCGCCGTCACGAGCTCCTCAGGCGCATCTGAACTGACGTAGTCGAGGGCATCCTGTAACGGCGTGGCCGCGTCTTCGAGTAGGCCAGCTATCGTGAGGTTCAGAATCGCGCAGCCCTCGGTACACCGCGGGTCAGCGTGCGTGATCTGGGAAGACTGCCGACTCACTTCGGTGAGTCGGTCCCAGTCCGTCGTGTACGGGATGGTGAGCGGTGGACACCGCATTACACTCCCATTCCCTGCGTTCTGACCTTCAGGACTGCTCTCCCAGACCTGCTGGCCTGCCTCGTCCCACGAATCGCCGCGTTGGAGGCGGCTGAGCGACCGCCTCGTCATCCCCCCTATGTCGAACGGGCCACTATCGTACCACGCAACGAACCGCTCGGCAATGTCCGCCGGATCGAACTCTTGTTGCTCGGCGAGACTTCGTGCGATACACAGCGCCTGCTCGGTGTCGTCCGTGATCGTCCCGGCGGGCTGATTCCACGTCCCGTGCCCGATCATCTCGTTGAGCTCCCCGTGTTCACGCTGGATATCGGACGCGGACTGAAATTCGACCGGCCGGCCAAGCGCGTCCCCACACGCCAACCCGAGCATGACTCCACGGACACGATCCGGATTCATACGCAACACAACGATGACGTCCGAGAAAAGTGTAGGGTGGTCGTCACTCGTCGGGTTTCGATCCGGTACGGAGGGTCTCCCGGTACGCGGCCCACGCTTGATACATCTCCACTCGTTCCGCTTCCGTCAACGTATCGTGTTCGTCCGCATCGTAGAGCGGGAGGTCCTATTTTTCCGGCATTGCCATCACCTGTCCGAGCGGATAGCGTTGCTCGTAGTAGTTCTCTAACACCCAGTCTTCGCCGTGTTCGTCAACGGCTTTCTGAATGTACGGGGCAGCTTCCGGGTACTCGTCGGCGAGTGTCTCAGTCATTGGGAGTCGTGTGGTGGTAGTGTTGTGTGGTTCTGTGGGTCTATGGGTGCGGGTCAGGCGTCAGGGGATTCGGCGAACGAGTTGTTCTGGCTGTCACTGTTCCACTTCCAGTTCCACTCCGCGTGTATGGCTCACCCCTTTGAATATCACGCGGCAGGTAACGAGTATGAACACATCTCAACGACAATCACCCGTGGAGTTACCGGAACTGGATACCGGACTCACGCTCGTGGACGTGGGTTCGGATCTCGGCGTAACCCCAGTCCAGTCGTTACTGCTTGACCGCGTGTTCGCCGGGGACGGCGACGCGTACTGGGTTGACGCGGCCGGCACGGCACAGACCACACGGCTTCGTGAACTCGCCCCCGACAAGCGGTACCTTCACCGGGTACACGTCGCTCGCGGGTTCACCGCGTATCAACAAACGTCACTGCTTGACCGGCTCACCGGAGACCACGTCACGACCCCGAGCGTCGTGGTTGCGACCGGGATCGACCGGTTGTATCGAGACACCGACGTGCCGACGACTCGCGCGCAGGATCTGTTGGTCCGAGCGATCGCCGCGCTCGCACGCGTCGGGCGTGTTCATGACGTCCCGGTCGTCGTGACACGATCGCGTGCCGACGAGTTCACGCGACCGCTCGTGAATGCAGCGCAGACATATCTCCAGTGTGAGGACACGCAGTTCGGGCCGCGATTCACCGACGCGGCCGGCGACGTCGAGACGCTCGTGTATCACCTTGGCGACGGGTGGGTGCAGACGACGCTCGCGTACTGGCAGGAAGTACTCACCCATCGAGCACGGATGCACGACGCGTCGGTCGTAGGTGAAGAGGCGACATCTGGGGGCGTCTGATGGGGCGAACCACCCCGACATACCGCGACACGCTGCGCGCGATCGAGGACCGCTGGGGGCCGTACCGCCGGACGCTGCGCCGCCGCGATCAACCGCGGTTCGACCAGTTATTCGTCTACGCCCGCACCCACGCCGACGCGGCCGGGATGTTGAATCACGACGACCGGTTCGCCCCTCTGCTCGTGAGTATCGCCATCGAGCAGGAACGCCGGATCGACGAGCTCGAAGCCCGCATCACCGAACTCGAAGACTCCACCAGTCCCGATTGTGCTGACCGTTGACTTCCACTCCTCTGGTGACGTCGCTCACTGGGAACTTACAGACGACGGCGTCACCCGCACGGTCCACGGCGAGTACACGCCGACGCTATTCGTCGGTGACGCAGTCCGTGACTTGTACGGGCGGCGCGGCGGCCCGACCCCAACACCACCGGACCGTGACGGACTGTCGGAGTCGCTCACCGAGCTTCAAGCGTTCCTCACCGGGCAAGACGCAGTTGTCGACATACAGTGTGAAGCCCACCGGCAGACGTTTCGAACGGACCCGCGGCCGCTTCTCCGGATCGACGCGGCCAGCGTAGACGCCGTGCGACGCATCGCACAGCGCGTCCAGCAGTTCAACGGCCCGGCCGAGTACACGTGTTACAACGTTGATCTGACGCCGCAGTTCCGGTACTGCCTCGAAACCACCACACCGGCGAGCCCAGACCGGTCCGTCCGGTCACTCCGTACACTCACGCTCTCGATCCCACCGCACAAAGCAGGACCCGACGCCCTGTCACACCTCACGATCGACGGTGACGCCGCCGGGCCCACACCCGAAGCCACCGTCACCGCCGTTGACCGCGCCGTCCGCGAACGCGACCCTGACGTCATCGTCGTGTCCACGGCGAAGCTCGTCCCGGTCCTGTTCGACGCCGCCGACACGCACGACGTACCGAACTTCGAACTCGGCCGCGCCCCCGGGTACACGAAACTCGCCGAGGAATCCACGTACACGAGTTACGGGCAAGTCGGGCACTCCCCGGCCCGGTACACGATCCCCGGCCGCGTCGTGATCGACGAGTCGAACACGTTCTTCTACCACGAAGCCGGGCTGTCCGGCTGCCTCGATCTCGTGAACCGCGCCGGACTCCCGCTCGAAGAACTCAGCTGGGCGTCGATCGGGCGCGTGCTCACCGCCATGCAGATCCGTGCCGCCCGCGACCGTGACGTCCTCGTCCCGTGGCAAGCCTGGCGACCGGAACTCTTCAAATCCGCAGCCACGCTGGACGCCGCCGACCGCGGCGGCACCACGTTCGCCCCCGCAGTCGGCGTTCACGAGAACGTCCACGAACTGGACTTCGCGTCGCTGTACCCGAACATCATTCGAACCCGAAATATTTCCCCGGAAACCGTTCGTTGCGGGTGCTGCGACACTAACGACGTCCCCGGTCTCGGATACTCGATCTGTGAGGCCGACGGGTACCTCCCGACGGTGCTCGGCCCGCTCATCGACGCGCGCAGCCGCATCAAAGACCAGATCGAGGAAACGACCGACGACGCCGAACGCGACCGACTCGACTCAGCGTCGTCAGCGATCAAATGGATCCTCGTCTCCTGCTTCGGGTACCAAGGCTTCTCAAACGCGAAGTTCGGTCGGATCGAGTGCCATGAAGCGATCAACGCGTTCGCCCGCGACATTCTCCTCAATGCGAAAACCGCACTCGAAGACGCCGGGTGGCGAGTCGTCCACGGCATCGTCGACTCGATCTGGGTGACACCAGCCAAGGATCGTGAACAACGCAATCTCGAAACGGTCACCGCCGAGATCAGCACCGACACGGGTATCGAACTTGAATACGAATGCGCGTTCGACTGGGCTGCGTTCTGCCCGATGCGTAACAGCGAGTCTGGCGCACTCACACGGTATTTTGGAAAGCGACGTGACGAGGTGTTACCCGTGTCGGAGGCCACGCTCGGTGATGCGATCAAAACCCGCGGGATCGAAGATCGTCAACGCTCAACGCCCACATGGGTTGAAGACGTACAGGCGGAAGCCCTTCGCGTGTTCGATAAAACACGATCACCAGAAGCGGTGTGTGACGTGTTACGCCGTACACTCACGTCATTACGCAACGACGATGTTGATCCAGAGCGACTCGTCATCGACAATCGCATGTCAAAACACATCGCCGATTACACGCACGAAACGCTTACCGTTGCCGCACTCAAGCGAGCCACACTGAACGGGACCGGGCTGTCACCCGGACAGACCATCCAGTACGTCGTCGTCAACAACAACGCACACGGTACCGAACGAGTACGGCTATCGTACGAGGACATCACCCGATACGACACTGACTGGTACGCCAACGCCGCTATACGAGCTGTCGAAAGCGTCCTGGCACCGATCGGGTGGCGAGAGGGAGAGATTCGAGACTACCTCACCGGCACAACGGATCAGACACTAACCGCATACAGTGAACGCACTGACTCCTAATCTTCTTCCAGGGTCACCGAAATCACGTCGGTGCTCGTGTGCGTGACAGTCGCAATGAGTTCCTCGTCGTCATACTCCTCAAGTTCATCAGCGGCTTCACGCACGGCATCGTAACCTTCGAGCGGTAAATCACCATCAGAGCTCCCGACAATCATTTCGCCATCTAATTCATGCGCATGAACCTCCGTCGTTTTCGTGCGTGCGTCATTCCGTGCCATGGATTCTGATCTAAACTAGCCCTCGGGTAGCAATAAAGGATCGCCGTGAGCTGGTCTTTCGTAAAGTATTGCTGAGGCTCTGTTGAAGTCCCCAGAAAGTAACAAACTCGAACCCGTCGCCATCAGAGAGCTGCAGCCTCTGTTTAACCGGCCTCATCGGCGATACTGTCCGTCATCACCCAATTCGTGAAGTCTATACTGTCCCCCGATCAGGTACCGGGAGCTCCTCAGCAATACCAACATCATGCCCGGCGGCGTACCCGTTCAGCTTTGCAGCGATCGGCGATTCCCGTAACTCGTCGTCGTCGTATCCGGCCGCCTCAAACGTGTCCATGAACGAGGAGACGGACCGGAGCTTGTACTTCTGGTGATAGTCTTCAGCGGGGTAGAAGCGTGAGAGCTGTTCGATACGTGTCCCGATCCCATCGGTAGTGAGTCCCCGTGTCGTGAGAAGCTCATCAAGGACTGCTCGTTGATCCTCCGACGCAGCGAGCACAATATTTTGATACTGTGTCTTTCTCGTCTGGTGCTGTGGGTTATGAGAGTTGAACACCCGCTCCAAGAGGGCTCGATACGGTATCGTGTCAGGGTCGAAATCGAGTTGAACCACTTCCGTGTGGTCGCCTAACGCGTGATACGTCGGATCGAGTTTTGTCCCGCCGGCGTACCCGACGCGAGTCCGAACAACGCCGTCCATCGCACCGAACTGGGCATCAGGCCCCCAGAAACAACCGATCCCGAACGTCGCCGTGGCAGTCTCCGCACTATCCATCGCACGACGATCGTACTCGCGTATCTGTGTTTGTGTGAGCGTCATTGGAGTCACCAGCCTAAAGAGTCGCCGAAGCGCGGGTCGTAGATCCCACCGCATCTACCACCAGTCAGGCTCGCAGTCGTAAATACTGCGTGTCGGTCTCCCAGCATGAGAACCACTACGAGTGTCTCATTACAAGCAACCCGGAACTGAATGGGCTGACCGGCATCGGCAAGCACTCACGATCCGACATACTCACGAAGATGTCCTTACTGACTACCAGTTCGAACTCCTACTGGAAGCATGCTGACGAGTTCACTAGCTTTCGCTCACTTCAGTAGATCATACTGGTTCTACACGGGCCCTAACTCATATCGCACCCCTTGAGAGAGGGTGACCTGTCTGGTAGTGCTACGTTCTTGGCCACTTGTAATGACAAGTAAGTACGCGTCATAACATATACGCCTCTCCATGTCGAACGTCAATGTATGGGCGGATCAAGCTATGACAAGACGATTCAGTTCCGTGCCGGAGCCGAAAAAGAGGCCGCGGAACTCCTCGATGAGATACACATCGGTGGCGTCAACGTGAGCGAACTCGCCCGCGTCGGCTTGGTCGAAATGCTCCGACAGTCATTAGATGAACAAGGCAAGATTACCGTGTACGAACGATACAGTCGTGGTGAGATCGGTGAGGACGTGGCCCGTGTCCTTCTCGGCGAGAAACTCGATAGGACGGAAGAAGAGAAAGAGTCGTTCGAGTCGGCTATGGAACGAGACACGTCTGAATTCCTGACGGGCAGCGATGGCGAATGAGGCTCGCTATCGGATACTGGCTGATACGAGTTCCTTGATCGCGGGCATGGCCGGCTCCTGTTTGCTCCGGGATCGGCTTGTAGCCAAGAAGAACAGCGTTCGCCAGCGGTAGCAACCCGTTGAGTGTCCCAACCAAGAGAAAGCGGCTCAGACACGCCAAAGGAGATGAGCACCAGTTAAAAACGGGTGTCATCGAATGGAGTTGAGGTTGAGATTACATACCAGTGGCTCTGTTGAAATCTTCAGAGAGTTACATGTTCGTCCTGTAATTCCACGAGATGAAGGCCCTCCCGAAGTCGCAGATTCTCCGGTTTACTGAGAAGGCGATTCATCTGGCACGCCGAGCGGTTTCTCGATACTCCTCGAAATTCTCTAAACACTGCTATACACTCCCTCAGCACGCTGTTCTGATCTGTCTCAAAGTGCGGAAGAACATGACCGATCGTGGTCTGCTTGACGAACTGATCGAGATGCCACGCATCCGTCGAACCCTTGGCTTATCCGAACTTCCTGCGCCTTCAACGCTCTGTAAGGCGTTCAACCGGCTTGATATGGCTGTGTAGCGTGTTATATTGACTCTCTCAACGACGCTACTTCCGACGAGCGGCGTTATTGGAGTTGATGCATCAGGGTTTGACCGCAGTCACGCTTCGAAACACTACACGAAACGCGCTGAACTCACGATTCAGCAGCTGAAGGTGACGTTACTGGTCGGTGTGAAGGTGAACGCAATCCTTGATTTACACGTGACGACGACACGAAAACACGATAGCCAGATCGCTCCATCGTTGATCAAGCGCAATCCCGGTGATATTGAGATTCTGCTCGGTGACAAGGGCTACGACGACCAGAAAACCAGGCGACTTGCCCGACAACATGAGGTTCGGCCATTGATTAAGCATCGTGGGTTCACGCCACTCCACCGGGCATGGAATGTGCGCTTGGACACAGATCTCTACGGGCAACGGAGTCAATCAGCGACGGGTAACTCAACGCTCAAGCGGAAGTACGGTACGTTCGTCCGATCGAGACGCTGGTGGAAGCAGTTCCGTGAACTCACCATCGCCTGTCTCAGTCACAATATCGACCGATCACTCTGAGCGGTCAATACAGAGGGTCTATGGAACAGTTTGGGCTGACAGATCACAAGTACTGAATCGACTGATCGTCTTCGGATCGGTTCTGTAGGTGCTCATCAACGACTTTCACGACATCGCCGATTTGCCGTCCCGCCTGCTGTACGTAGATCAGCCCTCGATGTTCGAGTTCTTGACCTTCAGCGAGTGAGAGGAAATCATCGTCGAACGTCAGGAGAAGCCAGTCGTTTGCGACCGCGTATCTCAGCTGCTCGCGGTCTGAATCACCAAGGGTGCCTTCATTTCGAGCAGTGTGAACTGTCCACCCGCGTCTGCTGAGTCCGTCAGCAACAGGAAGCCATATACTCTCGTCACAATATAGCGGCCGTGTCATACGGATGCCGGTTCAGACGACGCCGATCGGAAGTCGTCGATATGATCGTAGTAGTACGCGAGCGCCCGATGGACATCACTGAGACTGAGATCAGGATACAGTTGTGTAATCTCGTCGGGGTCGTAGCCGCTGTGTTCGTACGCCGAGGCGATATCTTTGACACGGATTCCCGTCTCCTCGATTGTCGGCGCACCGTCACTGTGTTCGGAGTCCCGGACGATTCCCATACCACAGATTGACTATACACTAACTTGAAATACGTGGTTGAGACCGCCACACCGATTCGCTCCGCTCAACACGCACTCTTCAGTGACCGGCTGTTTCAGGTGAGAACCTATCTGAAGAATAGGATTTCAACAGAGCCAAAATGCAGTAATGAACAATGGGTATGGCCAAGAAGTACCTCAAGTTGTTAATACTAATCCAGGAAATGAGCCTGGTGAAGCAGAACTATTCCGTTGTGATAATGAAGAAGCTCAGTGGGTTGGGCCGGACAATGAAATTAATTCGGATTATGGACGTACAAGAGAATGTAACTCTGGTTTAAATCATGATGCTTCAATGGATGAGATAGATGCAGATGGTTCATGGTATCAAGAGAGCGATGATCATACACCTATATCTAGTGATGGAGACTGCGTAAATTCTGCAGATAACGATGAAACAGATTCTGGTTGTCAAGTAGGTGTAACTGCAGAAACAGTTCAAAGCTCGTTAGGTAATACGCTCTTGTGTAGCACATTGTTGATTTCAGAGAGTTGCTTTGATGGCGTGTTTGAGCGCTTTTCGTCCGGGTTTGCGGTAGAGTTCTCGTCTGAGT
>NZ_JBHSWW010000001.1:0-67265 GCF_042661865.1 Halorubrum tibetense | reverse complement strand
GCATGGGTTGCCTCGTAGGTTGGACACCAGAGGCAACCCGTTCCTCACGGGAGCCAGTTGCTACTGAACTCTAGAGGACTTTGTGACACGACCAAATGATTGAAAGATGATGGATATGCCCCCGTTCCTTCGAGAGGTACCGAACGAGGCAACCAGCAACGAACAGGCCACCCGCGAGAAAGTTGAGTCCTACGACAGGGTACTCTGTCGACTGAATGTATCCACGTCTTGCACGATCCCGTCAAAGTCCTCGACGTGCTCGAATCCTTCCAATAGCGAATCGAGGTTCACGCGTAGTTCTGAGAGGTAGTAATCCCCGCCCTGCACGCCGCCCTTCCGCTTGTGGGTCATCGCCAGATTGTATGTATCGAGGTTCGTGAGCTTGTCACGAATACTCCGCGACGTGAGTTGGTTCGTCCCGATCGCGTCAGCGACGCGTTTGTACTCCGAATAGACCTCTTTCGTCCGTGCCGGCGTGTCTCCACGGGATTCGAGTATCGCCAGCGCCATCAAGAGCGCCTGATCGTTGATCGTCAAGTCCTTGAGCTTGTTGACGATATTCACTTCCTCCAGTTCGTCTCGGGCGTTGTCGAGGTGCGCCTCAGTAACGATATCGCTTCCCTCAACGCAAGCAATATCCCCGGCTTCATGCAGGAGTCGAATAGCCTGTCTCGCAGAGCCAGTATCTTTTGCTGTCCACGCGGCAGCCAGCCCGACAACGCCGTCATCGACTGCACCGGGTTTGAACGCGGTTTCGACACGGTCGTACAGAATAGACCGAAGCTCGTCGGCGTCGTATGGATCGAAGTGAACCTCGTTCTCATAGAGGCTGTCCTTCGTTTTTGCGGATAGATCCTGTTTGAACTGGAGGTCATTCGAGATACCGATAATCGATAGGTGCGCGTTCGTGATCTTCCCGTTCGACCGCGCCCGTGGGAGCTGGTACAACAGGTCGTCGTCAGACCCGAGGTTGTCGATTTCGTCGAGGAAGAATACGATGTACCCACCGATTTCATCAAGTCGGCGGAACATCCGCTCGTTGAGATCGGTGAGCGAAAGCCCCTTCGGTCGCTCTGTCGTTTCGGGCTCGATCTCGGTGAGAATTTTCCCGACGGACTGGTAGGCGGTGTTCACGTCTTTCAGCGACACCTCAAACGTCCGGAGGTCGATATCTTTCTCTTGGCAGTAGTTGTGAAGTTCCTTCAACACAACACGGGCGGTGACGGTCTTCCCCTGCCCGGTCTTCCCGGAGATGAGGACGTTCTTCGGTTCGATCCCAGAGCGGATAGTTGTCCGAAAGCTCTTTGCGATCTCTTCCAATTCGGGCTCGCGCTCCGGGAGGCGATCAGGAACCCACTCTTCCATCAACGCGCGCTCGTTCTCGAAGACGTTAGTGTCGGTTTCAAACAGCGACATGGGGCTCTATGTTACGAGTATCATACACACATTCATTTATAAAACCCCTCCTTCCGCATTTTCTCGAACTTCCTCATAAGTCGGGTTTTATATACCACACCCACACCTCGTTTCCGCATAATACTCGCTACTGGGTGTGGGGATACCAGAGCGTCTGTCTCGAAGCCGAATCACACCCTCCCCGATAATCTCACCTCGCTCTTTCCGTATAATTATATATCTTTTGTTTAATGTATTGTTGTTGTTGTGTTGTAGACTGGAGACACCAAAAAACAGCACTATTAGACGATCCGGTACTGGCGTATAGACTCCGTTTAAGTATAATACTCGTGGAGGACCGCTGTTGAGGTCCTCCAAATCACTGGGTGAATAATGCGGAAACGAGGGGTGTGTCCCCGGCTGTGTGTCGTCGTGGCATGTGGAGCCTTCGATTATGCGGAAACAGGGGGTCTGTTGGATATCGACGAGAGGTGTGCTGGTTGTCACGCTCTGTCTTTTTAGCCTCTCTGTCCGAACGATCGAGTATGCACGCACAACCCATTCGTCTTTAGCTAAGACTGGTGGTTATATTTTGATTCAATCTCATTTCTCATAGTATTAGACGGTAGAAAATATCGACTGAGTCGCTCTTGCTACTGAGAACAGACGATTCACACGATTTGAAAACCGTATTTTGCTTCGCAGCGGGCATGTTACGACGGGATCCACCGTCGAAACACGGTTATTTGGTATTCCTGTGAGTATTAACTAAAGACGAATGAGTCAGGGATTTAGTGCCCAGCTGCGGGATGCGTATCGTCGTCTCGGTTGGTATCGATCGGGCCGTAGTCGTAATCCATCCCCACGGGAGTAAAGCCAGGGACGTAGCTGAAGCGTTTGCCAGGCTCTCCGTAGAACATCAAGGGGAGACTCCCCCGATCGTCACGTACCCCATACTCTGGAGGCCATTCGTTGAGTTCAGCCGACAGGCTGTACACTTGGGGTGCAGGAAGCGCACCTCGTTCAAGATCCCGCAGATCGAGGACCCGAACTTCGAAGTGACGGGCGAGTTTCTCAGCCTTCGGTGTGAGCTCGGTTGTATGACAGAGGACCGGCATTGCCCGACAGGCAAACGCTATCGTACACAGCCGGAAGATCGTCGATGGCGTGATCGTGTCGCTTGTCCAGTCTTTACACTGAGCGACAATCCAATCAGTCGGCTGCTGTTGTTTTGGCTTCCGGTTGGCGACGACGTCGACCTCGAGACCGAACAGGTGCTGGCGCGTCGCTGCTCGATACCCCCACCGCATCAACGCGCGCTGGAGTTGATACTCAAGCCATCGCCCATCGCCAACCCCACGCCCAGCCACGTCTGCATAGACAGATCGGTGACTGGAGAGTTTCTCAAGCAGCGTGGAGTTGTCCGTCGACCCCTCAGAAAGTGCGTCCTGAAGAATGACGATGTGGTCTCGAATCGTTTCGAGTGTTTGCTCGATCGAATACTCTTGTGAGGAGTGGTCGTACCCCTGAATGGAGAGATCCTCAAGCAGCCGATCGAGACGTAGTTCGATATGATACAGTGCCTGAGCAGGGCCATCCCACGTCACCACCTCATGATCGCCTTGGGACGGGCGATGCTCTGTATCCGCAAGCTGTCGACGGATCGCTTTGAGCGCGTAAAGCGCGAGGAACAACCGCCGCCGTGTGGTGACAGCTTGGACGGTCGTAAGTGTCTCCTCGTCTGAGAGAGCGTCCCGGAGCGTCTCGATCGCGTCGATAAGCTGGGTGAGTCCACGATCGAATCCCGGTGGAAGCGAGAATGTTTCGTCCGTCATTGAGAGAGCGGGCTGGGAGTGAAGTCGTGGCGAGTCAGTGCGGTTTCTGAGAGCGGTAGGAGCGTTGGCTGTCCGTGAGTGCGAAGGTGGTGGTAGAACTCGTCTGTCGTCGCAGGATACCACTGTGGGCTATCGCGCTCGCGGTAGCGTAGCTCGCCGTCGACGGAAACGACCACGCCCTGCTCGGTGGTGGCCGTCTTCGCGAACACGAGCGCAGGCGGATCCGGACGAGCCCAACTGTCGCGGGTCCACTCGAGCATCGTTTCGATCGGTGTGGGATCGACTGGCTCTGGGTACCGCGCCGCTGCTGGAGCACGTATCTCGACGTTGTCGAGGCGGTCACTCCCACAGGGACGCCACTCAGCGCCAGTCCACTCCCATTCGCGACGGGTCCACGTCTCGCCAGTGCTGTCGGGCTCGAACCGGAGGCGGCGAGGCGGAGCACTCGGTGGGTCCCACTGGAGCAGACACGCCCCGTCATCAGCGAGTGTAGCGTCCTCAGTTCGGCGACGATACGCGAACAGTGCGGCGTCGATTTGTGCCCGTGCCCGCCGTAGTGTGGAGAGTGGGTCATCTCCCGGCATGGAAGGCGCCTCAGAGTCGTTGACTGTCTCGAACAGCCGGTGAAAACTCGTGTCGATGTCTCTGAGCGTCTCCATTTCTGGGTGATACTCGGTCATCGGGATTCCTCCGAATCTGGCTTGTAACACGCAGTCTGGAGTCGGCGGATGTATTCTGCAAGCGGCTCGGTAGCGTCCGTCGGCGTCACCGTTTTTGAACGGTCATCATACGCGATGGCACCGCTCTGATCGAGTTTCTCGAGATGCGCTTGAGTCAGCGAGATGTAGACTGAGGTGCGTTCGTTGCTCCCGATTCTACTGGGGTCGATCGCATTCTCGATGGCAGCGATTTCGACGGCCAGATCACCTGCGGTAGTTGCTCCATGCGACTGTGAGAGTGAGAGCAAGACGCGCCGGCGACGACTGTTTGCGATCGCGTTGAACGCACGGTCTGGATCCATCGGGATGGCAGAAGCGGTCGGATCGTCGGTGGCTTCGGTCACTTAGACCGACCCCACGATGATTGTTCGACCGGCGTTTCGCTGGCGACGGTTCGGCGGGATTTGAGAACTGGACTGTTCGACGCGGTGTGTCAGTGGGTCAGTATCGAATGAGGTACTCTGGAAACCAGAGTTATCACTCCTGACCCTGTTTGGGTTGGTTGCTGTCATTGGGTGGCAGCACGACTCCTCCGGCGTCCAAGCGCCGGAGGGTTCCGTCAGGAATCGTGCATGTCGTGCGTGAGTTGTGGAGAACTGCTTGTAACTTTTATAAGAGTATCACAAACTGGGGGGTCGGTTATTTGGCCATTTGAGGGCCTCTACAGTCAGAATCACCTTGTGTTCTTAATCACCTCTTAAACTACGCTCCATCCACCACCGGTGGGTAAAAACAATCCGTCACTACAGCGGACCTTCTCATTCTACTCATAGACGGAGTAGGCCAAGTGAGTCAGGCCTGAATCTCGAGCCGACACACAAGCGTAGCGACTCGAATTTGACATGGTCGAGGTGGGGTGTTGACAGCTCCTCGACCACAAGGCCCCTGACAGCGCCGTGAGAAACAGTTGACTGCCCAAATGTAGTAACAGACTCAGTCATCTTCCAAATGGCACAGCGGGTCCAGCAGGCGGGCTCACCAACGGTGGTCGAACACCGGCAAGTGGTGGAGGTCTCCAATAAGTTTCCACGATATCCTCACTCAAGTATTCGTTCGTGCTCGTAACTGTGGAAGACCTCAAGAGAGACGCTTTTGAGGGGTGGCGGCCACAAGTGTGACGAGAGTACCGAGGTCCCAGTAGAGTGATTTCGGAAGGGCTCCGCATGAATGTTGATACAGAAACCATCCAGGACCGATGTACCGATCCCGTGTTTGAGCGGGGGCAAACCTATCGCAGGGAGGGACGGATCCAGCAGCTCGACCGGTTCGACGATCTCGTGTCGGCCGTTGTCAGCGGATCGAACCCATACGACGTGACTATCAAATTCGGTGGCCGAACTCTCGAGACTCAGTGTGCCTGTCCATACGACGGCCATGGCGACTGCAAACACGTCGTCGCGGTGCTCCTCGCTATCGCAGGCGACCCGCCAAAAGATGAGAGTGAGCGTATCGAGGCTCTCCTTGCGGACGTCCCTGTCGAAGAGCTGCGTGCGTTCGTCCACGGGATTCTTGCCACTCACAGTACGGTCCGAGAACAGTTTCTCGCGCAGTTCGGTGACGAACACAAATCGGTCAATGAGTACCGCGAGGAAATTAGCCACTTGTTCGAGCAACACGCCGACCCGGTCGTGTTCGAAGCGATCGACTTCTCCCGATTCTTCGATATTGCCGAACAGTACCGTGAGCGCGATCGATACCTCGCCGCTGCGACCGTCTATCGGGCAGTGTTCGAGGAAGTCGATGAGAATTTTAATTGGATCGACGGGTCCTACGACCACTACGCACAGACTCTCCAGACAGCTCTCGATGGATACATCGACTGTGTCTTGGCGACCGATCCCAGTCCCGAGGACTTCGAGACGTACGCGGGTGTTTTGGAAACCCGGGCATCGACAGAGTCAGAGATTAACAACACGCAGTTCTGGCGAGCACTCGACGACCTCGAAGATCGATACGACAAATAGACCACCACGATCTCAAAACAGCGACTCCAACTCCTCGTCGCTATCCATCAGCTCCGAGAAACGGTCCTCGCTCTCGTCAGTGATCTCCCCGAGATTCTGTTGTGCTTCGATTGCGACTTGCTGGAGCTCTTTCACTCTCGGGACGTTCGTCACGCCGCCGAGCAGCACGAGCGCTGCGACCGTCCCTTCCCCACGTCGTGGATAGTCACCACCACGGACCTCCATCGATCCGGTCTGTTCTTCGAGCCACTTGCGACCGTGCTCGATTCCCTTCCGATTGAGATACTCTGGTGGGCCGGCAACCACAAGCAGCGCTCGCTCTGTCCCGCTCACCTCACAGGGCAGCGTGAGTCGACCGAGTGTTGCTTTCCGGACGAGACTCGTGATTCGGTTGGTCGCTTCTGTACTGTCGATCCCGTTATCTGTATTGCCACGGAGTCGCGAGAGCAATCCCTTCCGCTCTGGCTCGTCTACCTCGACGTCGGCGTAGCCTAGCGAAGAGATCCCGCCCCCTTTGAGCGTATTGATGATCTCCGAAGAGTCAACCACGCTTTCAGCGACATCGCTTCCCTCGGTTATCTCGCCCGCACTGAAGAGCACGCCGAACCGCTGGACGAGCTCCTCGTTGATCGCGTCGAACCCTTCGCCAACGGATTCACCCGAGCTGCGCCAAGCGTCGTTGTCAAACAACATGAGGTTGTCCACCTCGTCGACGAACGTCTTGAGCGATCGAGCGGCGTTCAGCGTGTAGATCCCACCCTCGTCACTGCCGGGCAGAATGCCGAGCCCGTACACAGGTTCGGTGTAGATCCGCTTGAGGTTCTTGGCAATCACGGGTGCCCCGCCTGAGCCCGTCCCGCCACCAAGCCCCGCAACGATAAGGAACGCATCGATCTCGTGGACTGGCACTGAGTCGAGTGCTCCTTGGATCTCGTCGATATCCTCCTCGGCCACTTCTGCACCCAGTTCGTTGTCTGCGCCCACGCCGTGTCCCTTCACTCGCGACTGCCCGATCAGAATCCGGCGGTCTGTCGGGAGGTGGTCGATTCCCTGGAGATCTGCTTTCGCCGTGTTGACGGCGATCGCTCCACGAACGATATCTGCGCCTGTCCGTGCGTCGTAGACCAGGAACTCGTCGACCACCTTCCCACCCGCCTGTCCGACCCCGATCAATGCGAGTTTCATGTGAACATCCCACGTGTGACTACGCGGGTTGGACCCATAAAGCTTGGAAGAACACTGGAAAACCGGTGTGGGGGGTCCATGAATAATGTAATCGACCCAGAGCACTCGCAAAATGGTGTGGTCAATGAGAGACAAGACAAAATGGAGTGAACAGCCCTACCGGAACCTGTGTGTCGCGACCCGTCGGCCGTCAGTTCTACTTACTGATTGTAGGGGTGATCTTCTGGGTCGTGGTACCAGCCATCTCCGCCGAAGTACGGATGTGGTGTGACGAGGTCGACCCCAGTCGTTCCTTCGGGCAGGGGCATGTTCCCGATCTTCTCGCTCTGCGCTTCGATCTCCTCGCCGAACTCGCCATCCGTGTTGACATCTATCTCTCGAAGCACCCGCTCGACCTTGATGTTGATCTGCTCCATCTTGATCCGCTGGTGGCGGTTGTTCACTCCTTCTCGAAGGAGGAGTTCATGTGCTCGTGTTTTGGGGATGTCGTGGTAGTCTGCAATCTCATCGATGAGGTCCGCTAATTCGTCGGCTACGTAGCCGGAGATTTTCGTCGGCATCGCGATGTCTCTCGCGTAGTGGGTAATCAATGTGTCTGGTGAGTAACAAGGATTGATAATCAGTAGACATCATCTATAGCACTAGGGACTAGTCACGACTCTCCCAGCAGCGAGTGTCCTCACGTGATACCCAGCCGGACTGTGGAGACGGTCATCGCTGCCCGCCTGGTTGTATCTGCCCCGCCCGTGGCTCGTTGTCTCTGCCTGTCCCCATACTGAAAGTGAGTGGCTGTGTTGACGCGACTGTCTCTGCCGGGCGTCGATCGTCGTTCCTCCGTGGGTGTGCCCACCGGGACGTCTACTCGCTTGGTTGCGATAGCCACTCTGTCCGGACGGGCCACCCTCCCGATCGTCGTCTATCTCGACTTCTGACCGACTCGTCTCTCCCTTGCTAATCCAGTATCTGATTTCTGATATGCGTTCTGCGATATCTCGCTCGATTTTTCTGATCTCTCTTCTTCTCCTGGCTCCGCCCCGTCTCCTCGCCACGCGGTCGACCTTCTGGTCATTTTGCTCTCTAAGCCCCTAACATTGTGAATTCGCGGAACCTAACCGGAGAGGTTGAGAGATATATTAGAACATCTCTAAAGCTCTCTCAGGCCCTCAGAACCCAACCAGCGGGATTATCGGATAGGGTTAGTTAATGAAGAAACACCTCTATAAGCTTCCCCTCTTGTCATTATTGCGTTTGTCAACAAACAAACAATATTCATTACAAAGTACCCCAACCCGCTTCCCGTCATGTCATTATTAGCTGTGTTTTTGGATTCGAGGGTGCTCATTACAAAAGCGTCAAATCTGCCCGCCGTCTGGTCATTATAGGATTAATGAAAATATGCTCCTAACCCGCTCCCGTCTAGTCATTAACCCTTGTTTTCGAAAGTGTCAATGTGTTTGTGAGTGGGATTCTCTGTTTCATTACGATATGCCTGTATTCGGCCTCCGTCGTGTCATTACTGATTTCATGAACACCCCCTGAGTTCACGGTGCTGTCTTGTCATTACATCTTTGATGAGATTGGGTCGGGCTCCTGGATCATCAAGAAATTGGTTAATGATAATCTTCCTAATATCGCCCTCCGTCGTGTCATTAAGGGTTTAATGAGGAGGGGGTACTTTCGCGGTCCCGTCTTGTCATTAATTAGATTCTCTATCCAGCTATTGTTTTATTTATTATATATGGGGCGGTTTCGTTTGTGTATCTGGGTCTGAGAATTGACGCTCGGTGGTCCTGTCGCGTGGGCGGTATCCGCACACGATACAATCTGGGTCGCCTTTCTTCGTTAGTTTGTATTGGTCTCTGCCAGATGAGAGTTCGTTGTATTAGTGATGGATGAAGCTTCTCAGGGTGTGGGTGAAAACAATTCTATGGCCTCAGATTGTTGTTCTAGATGGTCTTGCTGAGACAACCGCGAGATATTGCTGAGACAACCGCGAGATATTGCTGAGACAACCGCGAGATATTGCTGAGACAACCGCGAGATATTGCTGAGGTGGTTGTTAGTCGTCTCCCAGGTCCTTTCTGAGTTTGTTGATGCTGAAGATTTTCTGCGCGCCTTCTGCGTCAAGTTCGTCGCTGATCTTTTCGAAGTTGTCTGATTCTCGTGCCTCAATATACCCGAGCTGACCAGTGAGCGACGACAGCAGCTTTCGCATCCCGTCGACATCTTTGACGACCCAGATGGCGTCGGCATCTGCGTCTCGGAGTTTGAAGAAGTCGTCTACGACGTGTCGTCGCTTCTCCGGAGACAGCTCAACTTCGATGACTTTGTCTCGATCGTCGGGGGATTCCTCTGTCGCCTCGACGTAGAGATCGAATTTGAGTTCGCTGCCCTCGGGGGTGTAGTACATGTATGTTTCGTAGCCGAGCCCGTCGTAGTATGCGTCGATGAGCCTGACGCCGACCCGGTGTTCCGGGCTTTCCCGACCGTACTCACCACCGTCTCGTGGCGCGAGATTCTTGTCGACGACGACGTTTGCTTCGTCTGTCGGCCAGTAGTACGCCTGTCTGTTACCGAGTTCGAACTTCTCGAGGAAGCCCCACTCGATGAGATCGGGTGCCGTCTCGCTGTACGGAAGGACGTTCATTGTGTCCTTGATGTGGTAGCCAGTCACCCCGTCTGTGAGTGCGTCGAAGACCATCCGGAGGAAGGATTCATGATCGCCTGTGAACTCCTCAGAGTCTTCAGGATTGTCTCCATCACTGTCCGAGTCTTCGTCTTCGTCCGCACCAGGACCGGTCTTCACGCCGCTGTCCATGTCGATCGCTTCGTGCTGGCGGTTGACGCAGTGTCGGTCTCGGCTTCGTTCACGGACTTGTTCACCCCGCGAGCTGACGTTGAACGACCCTGCGTTATGCCCTGGCGGGATGGGAAGCGGACGGAGTGTGAGTATCTCTGGCTTCTGTTTGTGGAAGCCTGTCGACGGGAGTTGGACGAGCCATTCTCCGCGTCGGAGCCCCGCGATACGGTCTTTGATCTCGTCGTTTTCGAGATCTTCATGGAACAGCGACTCGGCTAAGAGGTCGTCCGTCGCGACGTTGCCGATGATCTTCGTGTTGATGTTGTTGAGGATTTCTTTGTACGCCCGCCGGTTGTCCTGTGGATTATCTCCGAGTACCTGCTCGGGATACTGCATGATGAGCCCGAGCGAGAGGTTGAACTCACGCCCCTTCGGGAGGAGTTCTCGGTAGACGATTTCGTTGCGAGCGATGTTCGCAGACTCCTCGATGATGACGTTCGTGATGTATTCATCATCGTCTGGCGTCCAGATTGACTGCGCCGAAGTCCACAGATGAGACAAGAACAGGACGGTGAAGACTTCGCTGCTGGCCCCGCGCAGACTTCCCGTGTCGATGAGGACGACCTTGTTCGAGTTGAGGATGCTCTTCATGTCGAGCATCGGAATCTGCTCTTTGTTGTACCAGTTTGTGTTGTCGTTCCAGTACTCGTCATCGACCGTGTACGACAGCATATCCCAGATGAAGTCGCGCTCTTTCAGCTTTCGGATCCGGTTGAGGACCGCGTCAGTCGTGTTCATGAACTGGCGCGCGTCCTTCTCAAGGTGCGACTCGAGGATGGACTTCACCTGCGTGTCGACCGTTTGCGGGATGGCTTTGAGGACGGTTTCGTAGTCCTCGTCGAGATCTTCGACTTGCTTGCCGTACTTCTGGAAGACCTGTGCGGCCTCCATGAGCTCACCGATCGAGAAGTAATCTTTCCCGTGTTCGCGGTCGAACAGCGCCTTGATTAGGTTGGTGAGGATTTCGTTCGCGACGAACGCTTGTTCGACTGTCTTCTTCCCGAGGACGAATCTGAGTAACTGAAAATAATGGTCGATGATGTCCTGTTTGGCTGTCTCTCGGGTCCGTCCCGCACCCTCTGTGAGCGGCCGTAGGTCGAAGAATGGCATCCCTGGAACCTTGCCCTCCGCTTCTGGAATCTGGATGTATTCGACGTCTGCGAGGTTGCCGAACAATGTCCGGTGACACCGCAGATAGTTCTCACACATCTCGCCGTCCTTGGGATCGATGAGGATTGTCGGCCCCTCGAGATTGTGGTGTGTGGTGAGCATGTCGTTGATTGTCGCGACCGTTTTCCCGCTCCCAGTCGTTGCTGCGCGGATGTAGTGCTGGGTGAGATGATCTGCTGACAGTGAGAGCGCATCCCGCTTCGCGAGGTGGTCCCACCACTCATTTTTGCTCTGGATGGTACTGATCTTGTCCGGCTCGTCGGAGTTATCTCGGAGTGCGGTGACGGCATGACCGATCGTCATGCCGGTCGAGAACTCCTTGAATACTTCCTCGTTTGGCGAGGTGAGCGGGGACTGCGCTGTCGGTCTCCCCCCGGTCCCACCTCGACTCGCTTTCGGCAGCGTGTCGATTGACGGGACCGTGATGAAGTTTGAGAGCTCGTCAATGTTACAGACGAGGATCGGTTTTTGTCGCGACCAGGACTCCAGCCCGTTCGGGTAGGTGATCCCGTGGCTGAGCATCCGCTTGTACTCAGGTTCGTTCGTACCGAGGTAGTTCCCTTCGATTGAGTAGAACTTCCCACTGAGATGGTTGAGTGAATCCTGAAGATTTCGGGCACACTCGGTGTCTGATGTGGCCGCTCGGAGCGTGACGTTGTATGTGTGAGATGGATCTTTCAGGTCGATCTGACCCATCCGTCCCGTGCCTGAGCGGTAGCCCGCAGTCTGTGAGTCGTGGATTGAGCCGCCAATCTCGTTCGGTGTATCACTCCGGTGGCGCTCCTGTCGCTCTTCATCAGAGACGCCGAGGACGCCGTCGAGAACTGTCCGAAGGACAAGTCCGCCGGTCGTGTGGACGCCCTGTTTGAGGTTTCCTTTCTGGCGTTCGGCCTTCGGAGACCAGTCTGCGCGTGGCTCGAAAACCGCTTGAAAGAGGACCGCGCCGTCTGATTGGATGATGGTTTCGAGGAGATTGGAGAGTGGCGAGCGTTCGATCGCTTCGTTGTCGAATGACGAGAGCGTCGTCATCCAGTCTCGTCGTTTCTCCTCGACGCCCTCCCACCGCACCATCTCGGGGACCTCATCGAAGACGTTCGTGATGTCGAAGCTTTCCCGTCCGAACTCGAAGTTCTCTGGATACTGCGATCGTGTGGTGCTTTCGAGTCGGTCGCAGGTGACTTCACCGCGGTCGCCGGGTCCGATGAAGAACTTGAATTGAGCTTCATCCTCCGGTTTGTAGATGATGAACTCGAAGTTTGAGACGGGTTCAATGCCGGCGATATGGAGTTCCATATCGAGTGGGAGCTTGCGCCCGTTTCCGTATCGGTGGAGTCCGTAGAGTTCTCGCTTGACCGTCTCTGAGTTCACCTCCTCACGCACGGGGGTGATCTGAATATATTCTTGTTCGGATTCGATCTGTTCGATGAAGTCTTCCGCTTCGTCAGCATCGATCTCCCCGCTGAGTGAAGCACTAGCGGAGGTCTCGTCAGCATCAGATTTTGGTGTGGAGTCCGCTTCTTCCGCATCAGGTGGTGCATCCGGATTTGTTGGTTCACCGGATTCCGGAGGTACCTCATCATGTTTGTTTTCTTTTTTACACACAGTGATTTTCGACACAACCCTCCTAAATAGCTCTTTTTTGGGGGTCTACAAACTGTTCAATCTATATACTATTCCAGGATTATCCAGATGGAACTACGGTAGCACGTATACTCATTTGAACACGGCCCAGTCAGGTTTGCCGACACGAAGGAAGTGACTGATAGCGACGACGAGACCAATGACGACTCACACCGCAACTGCGTCGTAGCGACTGGGGGTTAGTGCCGAGCGGACCGAGGTCACAACTGGTGAGCTCGGTGATACGCTGCTCCAGTTCTTCGATTTCAGCTTGGATCTCAGTTGTGTCTTCGTCAGCACCAGCGAAAGGTTCCGACCATACCTACCGATTCCGACCGCTCGGTGATAGGCGATCCGCTCTCGTTAACCAACATCTAGTGATGGGAACCGGTAGGTATTGGTTAAGACCGCTTCAACGTTGAGAGGGTCACAGCCTCGGAGGATGGAATTGATGCGTGCCTTCTGTTCGATTCGTCTGTTCTGAATCAAAATCGAGCTGATCTCTCGCGTCGGCTCTGCGCTGGTTCCGCTTCTGGAATATCCCAGACGTCGAGTTCTCTGACCGGCAGAACGTACGCCTTAGGTGGGTTTCAGTTTCGTCCGTTCGGTCGCTCGACACCCTCGGCGGCCGTGATTTCGTCTGTTTTCTCGACTTCGGCGAACAGTTCTCGGTACGCATCGGGCTCAAAGAGGTTGTTTCGGTCGAACAGCTCGCGGGCGGCGTCGGTCAACTGAAAGAACCGGTACGGCTGACCCCGTTCGAGCCCCTCACGATCCTGTTCGATGGCCTCGATCAGTCCCACTTCTTCCAGCCGGATGAGGTGGTCGGTGAGCGTCGACGCTGCGATACTCGGATTGTAGTATTCGAGTTCCTTCTTCGAGGGCGCGCCTTTCGGATGACCGACGATTGTCCCGATGATATTCGCACGGGTCGTGTCGTCGAGGACACTAAACGCTGCGATCGGATCGAGTCCGGCCGAACTCTCGGCTGGCGTGAGCGGGGTGGCGTCGGGCCGGGACATTGTGTCTCTGTGTTTCTCTCCCGATCGGATAACCATTTCGGTGAAACTCGAATTGATGCCCAAAGTGATTGCGTATTCCACTTCCAGTCGTATTTCCGTGCCGTTAGGTGGCGGTGGTGAATGAGGCCCAGTATGAACAACGACGACGCTACCCGTGCAGTCATCGATAAATTGGGTGAACAGCCGGGCGAGACGCTCACACCCGAACGGGTCGAGGCGATCCAGACCGCGATGCACGAGGACCTCGGACGATTCATTAACAACACGTCCTACTTTGTTCTCGGTTCCTACGATGAGGAGGAGCGGCCACGATTGGAGGCTGTTCGCGACCAACTCGCGATCGATGCCGCAGCTTCGAACTCCGATGATGGGGTCGACGCGTTCCTGATGGACGATATTCTGGACATCTCGGAGTTCTTCACGTCGAAATTCAAGCTACTGGTCAGCTATGCGGACCATATCGTGGGGGTGTACGAACATTCCCAAGGCGGGCACGCGTGGGAAGCGGGTTACATCGATCAGCCGACCTATCGAAAACGGACGTGGGCCTTCTATCGAACTTACGAGACTGAGGAGGAACAGTACGCGGCCTACGACGGGATGTTCGCACACTATCTCCTCTCGATGGAGCGCGTGGACCGTGCGTACACGTGGACGACGCCAAAGGAACTTCGTGATTGTGTGGCGGACGCCTACGCACCCGATTGATGCCGATTCAATCCAAAACTGACTCATCCTCGAAGACCGTGAATTCCCACAATCTTGATGGATAGATATTGATGCGTTCCTTTCATTCGACATTATCCATATTGTCCATCCGTCTTTAGTTAAGCGAGAAACCGCGTGATAGCGGCGGCTTATCGAGGCATCTTTCGAAACGAATGAGGAAGTCCAGCCTGTGCACGACAAGGACTCCTCATCTCGGATTATGCGTCGGCTCACTACACTGTTCCTCTGAGTTCCTCGAAGAGCACGCCGAGGAACTCGGCGTGGTCGAACGTGACCGCAAGCTCCAGATCCCTGCCCTCGTTTGGGCGTTCGTGTTCGGCTTCGCCGCAGGCGAAAGCCGAACACTCGCTGGGTTTAGACGCTGTTACAACTCTACTGCCGATGAGACGGTCTCTCCGGGCGGGTTCTATCAGCGGTTGACACCGACGCTTCCGGAGTACCTCCGCGACCTCGTCGAGACCGCGCTCGACGAGGTCGCTGTTCCTACCGCTGTTGACGCTGATCTCGACCGGTTTAGAGACGTGATGATCTCTGATGGAACGGTGTTGCGGTTACACGAATTTCTCTCAGATCAGTTCGAAGCCCGCCGCGAGGAGCAGGCTAGAGCGAAGCTCCACCTGCTCCACAATGCCACAGAGCAGACGATTGAACGGCTTGATAGTGCTAACTAGAAAACGCACGACAGCACCTTGTTCAAAACAGGGCTGTGGCTTGAGAATCGCCTCGTGCTGTTCGATCTCGCCTACTTCAAGTACCGCCGATTTGCGCTGATCGACGAGAACGACGGCTACTTTGTGAGTCGGCTGAAGCAGAGCGCGAATCCGCTGATTACGGGGGAGTTACGGGAATGGCGCGGCTGCGCCATTCCCTTAGAGGGCAAGCAGCTCCGAGCTGTTCTCGATGATCTTGACCGGAAATACATCGATGTGGAGGTCAGAGTCGAATTCAAACGGGGGCCGTACAATGGGACACAGTCGCTAGATACGAAGCGATTTCGCGTCGTCGGCGTCCTCGTCGCGGACGCCGACGACTACCACCTGTACATGACGAATTTAGCGAGGAAAGAGTTCTTTCCGGCGGATTTAGCGGAGATCTACCGCTGTCGGTGGGAAGTTGAGTTGCTGTTCCGGGAGCTGAAGACGCAGTACGAACTGGACGAGTTCGACACGAGTGAGGAACACGTGGTGAGGATCTTATTGTACGCGGCGCTGCTGTCGCTGCTTGTAAGCTGCGATCTGTTGGATCTAGTCACTGAGCAGGCGGATGATGGGCTTGTGTTTCCGACAGAGCGCTGGGCGGCGACCTTCCGGTCGCACGCCCAGCTCATTCTCCACGAACTCGGTGAGTTCCTCGGCTACTCACCACCGCCGCTCCTCGACCGGCTGATCGAAGACGCTCAAAAGATCCACAAGCAACGACCAATCTTACAAGAGACACTCGCTACCGCTACACAACCGAGGTGTGAGGCTTAAATAAAGACGGATGAACAGCCGCTAATCGAGTTCGCCGTACCCGTCTTCTCTCATCAGTTCTGCAACGGCTTCCACGTTGTCAAACGCCGCGAGAAGCGCATACTCACGGGCGTCCGTCTTCGCGATATCATCCGTCCCGAGCTCCGAAGCAAGCTGGCTTCGAAACTCCGCTTCTCGGGCAACGACCTCATCACGAGCGAAGAGCTCAAGCCGGTTGTCTCGTTCGTCCCCGACGTTATTTCGACGAACGAAGTACGGATACCGATGGCTACCTGTCTGGTGTGCTTCGGTATCACCGGCTGTCGAGGTGGTCGTTGTGCTCTCTTCGCTGGTACTGTTCGCATCATTCGCTCTTGGGGAAGTCTGGCCTTCGTCTTCTTCGGCTGAGGTGGCTACCTCGGGTTCCTGATCATCTGCCTCCTCGTTCGCAACATTACCGGCTTCTTCTGGTTCGTCATCTGTTTCTTCCTCCTCGCTGTCTCCGAAGTTGAGGTTTCCTGACCCGGATTTGAATGAATCGCCCCCCATTAGTTAGCCACCTCCGGTTCAGTCGTGAGGTCAGCCCGTATCGTCTCAGTCCCGTAGTCATCGATGTCTAGGACGAGCTCGTCGTTGACGTCGACATCGAACGTCTCTGTCGCTATGAACCCTGCCAGCTGCCAAAGCTTCTCCAACGTCTCGAGTTCACGGTCAGGCACTCTACGTTCTCCCTTCTCTGTGACCATCTCGCCATTCTCTTCGTAGGTCTTCCACCGCTCTTCAACGACTTTGAACGCAGAGCCACGGGCTTCCCACATGGCGTCCATCAGACTCTCTCGCGATCCGATCGAAACTGGCGTTGCGAAGGCGTCCGTATTTTCGAACTGATCGCGATACTGCTTGTGGGCGTTCGTCTGCCCGACTCCGGATGGGACCACACACGAAAGCCCGATTTCGATGTCCAGCGCAGTTTCCATGTTTCCGACCATCTCTTCGAGACCGTCGAGGCTGAGACTTCCCTTTCCAGCTGGCTTAACGGGCGCCACCAGTGTCCGAAGCGCGTAGATGGCATTGTAGAGGAGGTCTTCAGCCCGTGCGTTAGGATCGATGAGGACCGCGTCGTACTTTTCGTTCAACTGCTCTCGCTCCCAGAGGAGATTGTATAGGAGTTCGAAGCGTGGGTACTCTTCACGGGAGATCCCCTTCACCCCCGTTTCGTAGGAGATCTTCTGCTCAAGATTGGAGGTGAAGTCTCCTAGCATGTCGTGGCTCGGAATGACGTCGACGCCCTCCTCGGAGGTCTCGATGAGATCGTCAAAGTCGCCATCAGGCATTTCCAAAATGTGCTTTACGAGATTGTCTGCATCCGGGTCTCCACGATTCTCTCCAATATCGAAGAGTGAGGTGAGGTTGCCTGTCTGAGGGTCTAAGTCGATCACGAGGACATCAAGGCCCATCCGCTTGAGCGCGACTGCGAGATTCGCCGTCATGGTCGTTTTGTACGTCCCCCCGGACTCAGCGTAGATGGCGGTCGTTATCATACACCTGCTCATTTGCATGCCTGTTACATATATCTGTGTCAGACGATCGGGGCAGCAATCTGTAACAGATGTCTGTAATTTATATCTGTGATTTCCTCTGTAGTTCATGGCTAGTAGTGCTGATACCGTAGGATACTGCTCCTATGTCGCAATTATAGAGGTGTAAGAGTGTTCAACAAATTGTCTGTAGTAGCTATCTGTAATTTCTGTCTGTATAGTCCGTCTGGAATAGAAAACTACATTGCGAGTACTCGACCTAGGAATATGTCTGTGGCAATAATCTGTTACAGATATCTGCTACAGGTACCCGTTGCAGATATTTATAACAGAAATCTGGAGTAGGTCTTCACACGAAGTGCAGTAGGAAGTGATCCCAGTTAATCTCTGTAACAGATATACGTTACAGATGTATACCACAGACGCTAATCTGGAATGGGTGTGTGGACATCGATACGTAGAGGAGGTGATCTTAACTTCAGGAGGCCATCTAGTTCGCGGATACAGATACCCGTTACAGATGTCTCGTACAGATATTGGTGACTCTGAAGGAGAACCACAAATTTGGCCACACGTTCTCTTGGATCGCAGGAACCACATCTGGTTCTACCTGATCTCGAGACAGAACTGCGTCAAGCGTGATCATCTTGAAGTGGTCGACGTTTTGTGGAGTTTGAAGTATGGACTATGATCTCGCGTTCATCGACGTAATCGCTAAAGCACATCTGTGGTAGCTATACCTTTGCATCTAGGGAATTGCTAAGCAGACTGAGGGAAATACGCCACCGGTGGCGATCGGCACACAGTAGTTGAGATTGGTGTTCTCAATGCATATGATCCCAATCATCCACCCCACCAATCAATTTTAATTGTACTACATCAATTCTATTGAGGAAGTTTTATGTGACAGCCTTCACCACCAGATATTGCGGTCAAAATCGAGAGACACCACATATAGGGTTAAGATCTTAGAGGATTAAGCAGTGACAACTATGAACTGCCCGGACTGCGGGAACGAGCGAACACGCGTCATCGATACAGGGACCAGTGCCGACGGAACCTCCGTCCGACGGCGCCGCGAGTGTCAACGCTGTTCGTTCCGCTTTACGACCTACGAACGTCCGGAGTGGGAGTCCCTCCAAGTGAAAAAACGCGACGGAACCATCGAATCGTTCGACCGACAGAAACTCCGCGCAGGGATCGAGCGAGCCGTTGAGAAGCGGGATGTAACCGAGACAACAGTGACTGCTCTCGTCGACGATATCGAGAGCGAACTGCAAGGTCGAGAGGCACGTATCGTCTCTTCGAGTCTCATCGGCGAACTCGTTTCTGAGAACCTCCGCACGCTCGATAAGGTAGCCTACATTCGATTTGTCTCCGTTTACAAAGCATTCTCTGAGCCGCAGGAATTCCTGAGAGAACTTGATGCAGTCTTGGATGCAGAACTTGATGACTTCGAAGCCTCGAACAGCTCACTATGACACAAACATACGCAGATCAAACGAATGTTCGGTCAATTCTTGACCGGGCGAGCATGGCCCACGTCCAGACGTACAGAGAACGACGGAAACAGAAACCAACCAACAGAGGACGATTCCTCCGGAGTACGTGCCAATGACTGAAAACAAAACCACAGGCGGAGATCCGGAGACCGACATCTTCTCCGAACGAACGCAGCTCAAACCGTACGAGTACCCCGACGTCATCGAGTACAAAGACGCGATACGGAACAGCTACTGGGTTCACACGGAGTTCAACTTCTCGGGAGACGTGCAGGACTTCAAGGTCAACACGACTCCGGCCGAAAAGACCGTCATCAAGCGGACGATGCTGGCTATCGCGCAGATCGAGGTCCAGGTCAAGACCTTCTGGGCAGAAATCTACGACGAGATGCCCAAAGCGGAGGTTGGGAACGTCGGCATGACCTTCGCCGAGAGCGAGGTCAGACACATGGACGCGTACAGCCACCTCCTCGACATCCTGGGGATCACGGAGGACTTCGAGGAGGTGACCGACGTCCCCGCAATCGAGGAGCGGATCGACTACCTCGACGAGTACCTCGAGAGGAGCGAGAGCGACGACACACAGGAGTACGTGATGAGTCTCCTGCTGTTCTCCACGTTCGTCGAGCACGTCTCGCTGTTCTCGCAGTTCCTCATCATGACGAGCTTCGACAAACACGAAAAGAAGTTCAAGGGGATCGCGAACGCCGTCGAAGCGACCAGCAAGGAGGAGCAGATTCACGGACTGTTCGGTGTCGAACTCGTAGAGATGATTCGCGAGGAGAATCCGGATCTCTTCGACGAGGACTTCGAAGAAGAGGTCCAAGCGGCCTGTCAGCAGGCGTTTGAGGCAGAGATGAAGATACTGGACTGGATCTTCGGTGAGGGCGAACTAGAGTTTCTTCCCCGGGTGCACGTCGACGCGTTCCTGCGGGACCGGTTCAACCAGAGCCTCGAGAACGTCGGTGTCGAGCCGATATTCGACCCGGACGATGACCTGCTCGAGGAGACACGGTGGTTCGACGAGGACATCATGATGACGAAGGACAACGACTTCTTCAGCAAGCGGTCGACCACGTACAACAAACACGCACAGAGCATCACCGCGGAGGACATGTTCTAACGATGGCACAAACAGAACCAGCACTCGACGAGGTCAACCAGCAGCACGAGGAACCGTTCTACTGGCTGAACGAGGACAGCCGAGCGTTCCTCGACGAGGGGTACCTGATCGAGGGTGTCACGGCCGAGGAGCGTGTCAGGGAGATCGCGGAGCGGGCCGAGGAGATCCTGGACGACGACGGCTTCGCGGACAAGTTCTACGACTACATGAGTCGGGGCTTCTACAGCCTCGCGAGTCCGGTGTGGTCGAACTTCGGTCTGGACCGAGGCCTGCCCATCAGCTGCTTCGGTAGCTACATGGAGGACAACATGGAGAGCATCCTCTACACGCAGGCCGAAGTAGGCGAAATGACCAAGCTGGGCGGCGGGACCAGCGGGTACTTCGGCGAGATCCGGCCCCGAGGCAGCCCGATCACGAACAACGGCAAGAGCAACGGAAGCTACAGCTTCACCGAGCTGTTCGACACGATCATCAACGTCGTCAGCCAGGGCGAGACGCGGCGCGGCCAGTTCGCGGGGTACATAGACGTTGAACACGACGATCTGGACGAGTGGCTCAACATCAAGACCGAGGGCGACCCCGTACAGGACATCTACTACGGCGTCATCATCGGTGACGACTGGTTCCGGGCGATGGTCGACGGCGACGAGGAGAAGCGAGAGACGTGGGCAGAAATCATTGAGGCGCGGATCAACATCGGTGTCCCGTACATCATTTTCCGGGACAACATGAACGAAGGTAAGCCACAGGTCTACAAGGACAAGGGCTACGAAATCAATGCCTCCAACCTGTGTACCGAGATTGCACTGCCAGCCACGCCAGATGAGAGTTTCGTCTGTTGTCTCTCATCGATGAATGCGCTCCACTATGACGAGTGGAAGGATACCGACGCAGTGGAAACGCTGACGCGGTTCCTTGATACCGTCATGGAGGAGTTTATTCAAGAGGCGGAGGGGACGCAGTTCATGGATCGCCCGGTGCGGTTTGCGAAACGGCACAGGGCGATCGGCATCGGCGTCCTCGGCTGGCACAGCTACCTCCAGAGCGAGATGATTCCGTTCGACAGCATGGAGGCGATGGAGAAAAACGAGGCAATCTTCCGCACCATCAAGGAGCGAAGTTACGAGGAGAGTCGTCGGCTCGCCGACGAGTTCGGCGAGCCGGAGGTGCTCGAGGGCTACGGTCGCCGGAACGCGACGACGATGAGCGTGGCCCCGACGAAATCCAGCAGTGTCATCCTGGGGCAGGTCAGTCCGAGCATCGAACCGCTGAAATCGAATTACTTCGTCCGCGACGGTGCGAAGCTAAAATCGACGCAGAAGAACCGGTTCCTCGAGGCGATACTGAAACAGCGAGGCAGAGACGAACGCGAGGTCTGGGACAGCATCGCACAGAACGACGGGAGCGTGCAACACCTCGACTGCCTGACCGACGAGGAGAAGGAGGTGTTCAAGACCTTCGCCGAGATCCCACAGATGGCGATCATCAACCAGGCAGCGCAGCGGCAGAAACACATCGATCAGGCACAGAGCCTGAACGTCTCGATCGATCCGAGCGAAGTGAGCGTCAAGGAGATAAACCAGCTCTACATCGAGGCTTGGAAGAAAGGGGTGAAGAGTCTCTACTACCAACACAGCGTGAACGCCGCACAGAAGTTCAGCCGAGACATCCTCGAATGTAAGGCCTGTGAGAGCTGATCCCCCATCGGCCGGTATGATAGAGTGGTCCATGTGACTTCCTCCCCACCCTACTCGCTCGCCGCGCTCGCGGCTCGCTCCTTGAGGGTGGGGCTTCCTGTTTCCACGACGCGCTTTGCAGGAACCGAATGGGTCCCCGTAGGGAGCGCAGTCTCCGCAGGCGTTGATTCGGGACAGCCCGTCCCTACTTGCTTTAGACCGCGTACCAAGATGTTGTACGCCGCGTTCCAGTCCCGGTCGGCGGTGAACCCGCACGACGGGCACGAGTGTTCGCGGACCCAGAGCGGCTTGTCCGTCGAGATACCGCACGCCGCGCACTCCTTGGTCGTTCCCGCTGGTTCGACCGCCACGAAGTGCGTGCCTTCCCGCTCGCACTTGTATTCGAGCATCCGCAGGAACGTTCCCCACGCCGCCCCCGCGCGGTTTCGGGAGTTGCCGGGGAGTTCGACCAAGCCTTTCGCGTCCAAGTCTTCGACCGCCACGAGGTCGTACTCCCGGGCGTAGTAGTTCGAGAGCTTGTGGAGGAAATCGCGGCGCTTCCGGCGGAGGTCGGCGTGCCGCCGCGCGGCGGTCTTGCGCTGTTCCTCCCAGTTGTTCGAGCCGTGTTCTTTCCGCGAGAGGTTGCGTTGGGCGCGTTCCAGCCGCTCTCGCTCGTCGCGTAGGTCCGACGACTCGACCACCGTTCCGTCGGTGTCGTGGGCGTACTTCAGGATACCCACGTCGATACCCACTACGTCGGCCAACTCATCGGGTTTCGCAGGTGGGTCGTTCGGCGTTTCGACGCCGAGGGTGGCGAACCACTCGCCCGTCGGCTCTTGTTTCACCGTGACGGTCTTTATCTCGGCGTCGTCGGGGAGGTCGCGGTGGAAGGTGAGGGGTATCTCGCCAACCTTCGAGAGCCACAGCCGCGTCCGACCACTCGTGTTCTTGAGTTCGAAGCCGGATTGACTGTAGGTGAACGAGTGGTACTCTCCCGATCCCTTCCAGTTGAGCGTCCCGACGCGGTAGCCCTTCTCTTTGCGGCCGCGAAGCGTCGAGAGGTTGTCGTACAGTCGTTGCACGACTTTCTGTAGGACTTTCGAGTGGACTTGCTTGAGGTCGGTCCACCAGTCCTTGAGGTCCGGCAGGCGCTTCTGTTCCGAGTAGGACGACGTGTCGTCTACTCGTTGAGTCGGTGGAGAAAGTGGTTGTAGACCTGCCGGCAGGTATCGACGATCCACGCTAACCGTTCTTCGAGCGCGTCGGACGGTCGGAGTCGATACCTGTAGTTGTAGTTCATGGCCTATTCGTCGTCTTGGTCGGGTTCGGAAACGCGAATGATTTTCACATCAGCGCCGAGCCACCGTCGCGGGACGTAGACGTGTGCGCCGTTGCCGGTGGCGCGAACGTCGCCGTCTACGACTTCGTGGCCGTTGAGTTCGAACCGTTCCATAGACGATGTATAGACTTTGTAGGGACATGAAGATTCCGGACCGTTGGCCTGCGGGCCGAGTGTACCGGGTGTATGAACAGGCGATGACGGCGTTGACGAATCGCTCCGCGATTCGTTCGCACACCAGAAATCTTTGATTTCTGGGGACGCTGTATCCCCTCCCTACTCGCTCCCTCCGGTCGCTCGTTGAGGAAAGGGCCTTAGCGCCTATCTTCAGGTAAGTCAACCTGAACAAGGAAGAGAATTCCTTCGAGACGCAGGTGACCGAATACCAGAGCGGGGGTAGCCTCAATTGGTAACATCCGACCGCGTTCCGCATAGCAACGTGGTCCCCTAGCTGTCTTCGAAGCATGGCTGTACCTCCTGACCGAGGAGACCTTACAGCGTCTCTCGGACGGATTATTCTCGACTAATGTCATCAACAGAGCAATCGCGACAGGATGTCTTTCGGACTATCGCACAGTTACAGCACGTCGAGTGGCCTGCATACGGGTCGACACCACTATACGACCGGAGTTCAGTATCCGCTCTCCAATCGGACATTCGAACCGTCGCTAGAGTCTGGTTCGATCACGACGCCCACGAGTCGATTGCGGAGTTCATATGTCAGTATCCGCTGAAATACGTCGATTTCGAACCGCATGACGAATATTTTGGCTCTACGCGGTATCAGATGCCACAGTTGGTGCGGTTGTTCTTGCTCAAAGAGATTCACGGCTGGGACCACGAAACGGCACTTTTGACGTTCCTCCAACAGCGACCGGCACTTCGACGACACCTCGGTTTTGAGCGTATGCCGAATCAATCGACAGTATGGCGCAGTTGGCACGAGCGGTTCTCTGTCGACCTACGCGAGGCCGTCCAAACGGCAGCTCGAACGATCTTGATCAAGGCCCAGAAGGCGGGTATCGAGATTCCACGAGAACTAGAGCGGAAGCTCAGCTATCGGAACGATAATGAAGACGACTCAGTACCGGACGGTCGGACCGTTCTGGAGCGGGCAAAGAAAATCACCGACTACGTCAGTCGCATCATCTTCCCAGCATTCTCGCTGGATCGTGGAGACGGCTGTGAGATTCACGAGAACGCATACTGGAACTTACAAACGTATCTCGGACTTCGCGAGCGGCTGGCTGCGAACGAAGGAGCCCGCAGTTACATTCATGAGTCAACGCGGGATCGAACACCACTCGGACACGCCCACCGCAGCCACATTCGCGATCTCTCTATCGAGCAGACTCGCGAGATGTACCGACAGGCGATCCGGCACCTCATCGACGAGATTGCAGAGACAGAGGAGTTCTTCCGCGCAGGCATCGTCGCAATCAATATCACCGAAGCCGATCCTTTCGCCGGCGACAGGACCGGGCACGAGGACGAGATCATCGGGACAAAAGAGAACACCGAGGAGTACGCCTACCAATGGGCGACGGTCCAGTTGGTTGGCAATGCCGTCCCAATCGTGCTGGACGCGCGCCCCGTCCGAAAGGGGGAGACACGACTGGAAATCGTTGAGGATCTGCTTGACTCCGCCGAAGAGCTCGTTCACGTCGATAACGTCTTGATGGATCGGGAGTTCGATAGTCAGCACGTTCTGGAGATGATCAGTCAGCGTGGACTCTCGTACGTCGTTCCGAAGCGGATGCAGACCAGCGAGAAGGCTCAGGCGAAGCGATTGCTCCAGCGTGACCAGGACCGATACGAAACCGATCGCAAGCTCCATCTCGGCAAGAACGAATGGCACGAGACGACGCTGATCTACCGGCGGAAAGAGGACTCCGAGCACGACGATCACCGGCAGTACTCGGTGTTTATGACGAATCGAGGGAGCGGGCACCTCACAGAGTACGGCTACCGGTGGGAGATCGAGAGTGGGTACAAGTCGATCAAGCGGTTCATGGCCGCCACGACGTTGAAGCACTTCGGGTTGCGGTTCTTCTACTTCGCGTTCGCCTGTTTGTTGTACTCGATCTAGCGAGCGGTGGACCTGCTTGTGCAGGTCGAATTGACTGGAGAGTACGAGCATGCACCGATCGTGACGGCCGATAATACGCTGACGCTGCTGAAGAAGGAAACAGGAATCGGGTAATAAAGCCCTCAGCCTAGGTTAGCGCAGCATCTGAGTGGCAACACTGTCGGAAGTCGCCGAAATTCGGCTATGGTGTTATCAGTTCAACAAGAATGGCCGCTTGGAGAACGATCTGAGGTAGTTCCCGTTTACCGAATCGGTCAAATCTACGCATTACAGCCCCGCTATACCCGCTGTAGTCTCAACTTCCCAATGGGGTCAGTAGTTGAGACCGGCCTTCTCAATGCATATGGTATTCTGGCGTAGTTCATAAATAGTATGAAGACGTACTCTGGGATAGAACGATGGCACGAATCACCGGGTCATATCCAGACGACCTCGACCTCCTCATCGAGGGTGCTGTTGAGGCTGGTGTGTTTGGTGGCAAGAGCGATGCATTGCGAGAGTTCGTGCGTGAATACTTCGAGGACCACGAGAACGAACGTATTGCAGCTGCGGTGGCTCTCTACGAACGAGAGCGGATCACGCTCGGTGATGCTGCGAGACTCGCTGATGTCGACCGCTGGACAATGCGTGATATCCTCCGTGAGCACGGCGTCGAACTCCGTCTCGGACTCGTTGACGAAGACGACGCAGCCTATGAGGTAGAGGCAGCAAGCGAACTCGAATTCGGTGATGAGGATTCGGACGACGAGGAGTCACGTGCGAAATGACCGGTGATGATATTCCAGCGAACCCGAGCGTCCTGAACACGACTGTCCTCTCGAATTTTGCGTACATCGATCAGCTGTGGGTAGTTGCTGACCTCTCTGGAATCTGTACGGTACCAGTCGTTCGTGAGGAGCTCGAACACGGCGTTGATAACCACCCATATCTCCAGGAAGCACTCGATACGCTTGATAACGAAATCCCAGTCGCGACGATTTCGGATACTGTCGCAAACAGAGAAGCCGTTGTTGGTGGGCATCTTGATCCCGGGGAAGCACAGGCGTTCACCCTCGCCGACGCACACGACGGTCGACTGCTCACAGACGACGGAGATGCCCGGTTGTTTGCGAAAGACCAGGGCGTGACCGTTGTCGGGTCGGTCGGAGTTCTGTTGGCTGCAATCGATGCTGGAAAGATTGATGAAGCGACTGCTGACGTGTGGCTGTCGACCTGGATCGATGAAATTGGGTACTACATCCCGTATCGTACGATCTCGGAGTATCGATGACGGGCTTGATCGAAGTTCGAAACGCCTGATTAGTGTGACCGTGAACACGTCTATTACCAATGAGTGAAGCCGACAGACGGCTGTCCGAAGAGAGTGAACAACGGTTTCTTGACCTGTACGCCCACCTATTGGTGTATGTCAACGATCGATTCGATGTTATCGAAGAGATCGAAACAGTCGCTGACCTCGAACAGCACTATACTGACGAGCTTCTGCCGCTCCGAAACACGCTGTACAACGAGTCAACGACGGACCTGATAGGGGACTTCGTTGAACAGAACCCTGCTGACCTGTCGGAAGCTGATCTCGAGCAGGTCGCAGCATGGACGGACTTCATCACTGGGGAGTTCGTCGTCGTCCGCTATCGTGAAGACGACGCGATCTTCCTGGATTGGACAGAACCGCCGAAAACATACGCAGTCCGCCCAGCTCGGCTACCGTTCGCCGACCTGTGGGATGAATCCGCACTTCCAGTCCCGGTTTCGAGTGTCGCTCTGTTACCATTCGAGGATCAGATCGTCTACGACGGGTGGATCGGAATTAAGAATATCATTTTCGGGGGCTCGCTCAGTACTGACATTGACGACGAGTACGAAGAGGCCAAACATCGCTTCGGCATAATCGACTCGCTTCCAGCACCCGAGGAAGACGAAAAGACGGACGCCGAGGAGTTGCGCTTCTACATGAAGAACAAGCGTAACCGAGAGCGATACGCGTCGGAGATCGAGCATTTACGAGAGAAATCCGACGAATTGGAGCGGATTTACCACCAGGAGATGGGGAAGGCACGAGCCCGAAGCTTGGGTCGCGAACTGCGCGAGTTGGGACTCAATGAAGCCTATGTAGCCATTTACGATGATCGGATTATCACTAGTGCCCCCTCCGAATCCGAGGTTCGCAAGCTACTCGAAGAGATTATGCCCGCTGGGAAGGCTGACCACCCCTACATCTACCACTTCGATCCCTAAACGAGAGTCCACAGCCTACGACTGGAGTTGCGTGACAGTCGACGCGATTTCACTCTTGGTCGGTTCGCTTGAGAACTCAAACACGCTGTCCCCGACACCGAAGGCGTACCTCTGGTAGGAGACATCGACGTGAATCCAGCATTCGACATTGCTGTCTGTCGCCTCATACTCGGCTTCATCTGTATTCTCTCCGTGCTTCAGCACATCGAGCAGGTATTCTTCGATACGTGGCGCATTCGCGATTTGCAGGAGATGGTCGGCAGCGACGTTATCCAACACGTCTGCTGGGGTTCCGTATCCGTCGCCGACGAGATAGAACTCGCCATCGTACTCGTGTGACTCGATCTGAACACGGAGTGCGTACGTCTCAGCCATATCGGTAATTCCGAAGAGCCACGTATCAGACTGTCTGTTACAGAGACTGCCTGCCAGTGGCCGCGTCGTGAACAAGATTTAGTCGGAATGGCTCGCAACCACTGTATATGTCTTTCACCGCCAGCTGGCACACGCTTCTCGAGGAGGTTGACGACCTCCCCGAGAGTGCGACGCTCATTACGCCACTCTCCCATCGGCGATTTCGTATTACTGACGTACAGGACGCTCGCGTCATCATTCAGTTCGAAGACAGAGACGAGACGCGGCCGCTCCAGCGCGACCAGTTCGAAACGCTCTATCGCCGAATCGAGGACGCTCCGGACGGGTTTGATCTTGACCGTCTCCCGGCGGATGCCGATCCATACCCTGCGGTGTTGAGTGTCCATCCACGATTCGAGGTTGATGAGGACGCTGGCATCATCACACAATCAGAGGTCGCGACGGCGACGCAGGTGGTGGGCGCGGAACAGGAACCCACAGACCAAGAACGAACAGAACCCGACGGACTGGATGTCTACTCGGACGCGCTCCTCCTCATCGACGCACTCGAACGTCACGATGTGACAGATCTCCCTGAACTAGAGACGAACGCGTTGGTGAATCTTTACACACTGCTTTCGGATGTGCAGCGAGATGCCAATGATTTCCGCCAAGAGGTCGCGGATGTCCTCCTCGCTCGACTCCATCACGACCGTCCAGTGTCCGGGCAGTACGGCTCTGTCCAACGGACGAGTCGCCGCAACCGCTCGCTCAAAGACGACGAGCAGGTGCTGGAACGGCTCGAGAACGCTGGCATCGACCGTGAGCGTGTACTGAGCGTCGACCGCTCGAAAGTCGATGAAGCACTTGAAGTCACTACGCTCTCCGACTCCGATGTGTACGAGGTCGGAGAAAGCGAATACGTTCGCAAAGCGGAGGTCGATGAAGATGTGAAAGAATCCCGGCTCCAGGGGCTGAAGGACCGACTCGCTGCTAGCGAGGACGATGAGGCGAACCAGCTCCGAGCGGAGATCGAAGAGCTCGAACAGCGTATCGACGATCTCACCAGTTTCCGCACAGGTACGGAGATGCAAGGATGACTGCCTACCGCTTTCGCGTCAAGTTCGACCCCGATCCGACGTCACTGTGGCGGGATCTCGTTGTCGGCGCGGATAGAACTATCACCGAGTTTCAGTCGGCGATCAACCCTGCAGTCGGGCTTGACCAGGGCCACCTCTGGTTCGTCGGAGAGGGTGAAGACTACTGGGACAGCGCCGTCAAATACCAGTGCCCGCAAGAGTACGAGGAGTCGCTTGGTGGCGATCCGGTATTGCGTACGGAACGGATTGAGAATGCCGGTGAGGTGACGATCGGCGAGATGACCCGCCAGCTCGGTCTCGAACAGTACGATCGCATCTGCTATCTCTACGACTACGGTGATGAATGGCGGTTCTACGCCATCTTGAAGGAGGTTCTCAGTGATGAGTCGAGCGACAAAGAACCGGAGATCGTGAAAGAGAAAGGCGATCCTATCGACGACCAGTACGCCTCTCCGGGAACCACTGAAAGCGATCCGCCGCTCCCTGATCCACTCTATTCAGTGCTCCCTGAAACTGCGGTCCCCGTTGCGGATCTTCGTGAGTTGGAGAAGCGCGATGATATCGTCCACGTCATTCCACTACTCAGTCTCGAAACCGGGTTCGGGGCGGTTTGCGAGCGGTTTGCGATTCAGTTCGAGGATACGGGGTACGTCCTCGAAAACTTCCAGCTGGGGTGGCAGGTCGTTGAGGAAGTCGATGGGGTAGACAAGACGGAGGAAGAACTCCTCGCGGCCCTTGCGGACGCAGTACGTGAGTGGCACGCTGAAATCGCAGAGATATCAGGTGCCATGACGGGACAGCATTTCGGTGAAGAGACGGTTGAAGCGATGCACGTCGAATTGGAAGCAGAACTCGAACGGAAGGGATACGGCCACCTGTAGTCTGCTCTCTTGACTGTCCGTCGAAGAGAACGAGTTCTTGGCTGTGAAATGTCCAGCGTCCCGTAGTGGCACCAACCTGTGAGTCTCGGCGCAGCGTCTTTCGTCGGATCGCACACCAGCAGCACGTCGAGTGGCCCACATATGACTCGACACCGCTGTACGATCGAACCTCGCTCGCCGGGGTAGAATCGGACGTTCGAGTCGTCTCAAGTGTCTGGTTTACGCACCCTGACCATGACTCACTCGAACAGTTTGTCTGCTCGATTCCTCTGGCCTACTTCCGCTTCGAGGCCCACGACTGCTACGGAAGTTCGACACACTACGAGATGGATACCCTCTTTCGCGTCTTCGTGCTGAAAGAACTCCACGGATGGAAGCACGAAACATCTCTCGTCGAGTACCTCGATAGCCACCCCGCACTCTGCGGACGCCTAGAGTTGGGGACGGTGCCTGATCAATCGACACTGTGGCGCAGCTGGAACGAGCGCTTCACGCGAGATCTCCGCGAGACGGTCCAGAAAGCGGCTCGAACGATCCTCATCAAAGCGCAAAACGCGGATGTCGCCGTACCACGCGAACCAGAACGAAACCTCCCGCATCGAGGCCACGATGCCGCTGAATCGAACCCTGACGACCAGGCCATTCTCGACAAGGCAGGGACGATTACCAAGCACGTCAGTCGCGTTGTGTTCCCTGCGTTCTCGCTCAACCGCGGCGAGGGCTGTGAGATTCCCGAAAACGCCTACTGGGGCTTACAGACCTACTTAGGACTCCGTGAGAACTTGGCCGCCAACGAGGGCGCTCGAAGCTTCATCCACGAGTCGACGCGTGAGCGAACACCACTCGGGCATGGTCATCGCGACCAGATTCGCGATCTCCCTATCGAGCAGATTCGCGAGATGTACCGACAGGCAATCCGGCAACTCATTAACGAACTCGCGGAGACGGAGGAGTTCTTCCGCGCAGGTATCGTTGCCATCGACATCACCGAGGACGATCCCTTCACGGGCGATAGGACGGACCACGAGGACGAGATTATCGGAACGAAGGAGAAGAACGACGAGTACGCCTACCAGTGGGCGACAGTCCAGCTGGTCGGCAACGCTGTCCCACTCGTGCTCGATGCGCGACCAGTTCGACGAGGCGAGTCACGTAAGGAAATTGTTGAAGATCTGCTTGACTCTGCAGAGGAACTCGTTCACGTCGATAACGTCCTGATGGACAGGGAGTTCGACAGTCAGCACGTCCTGGAGATGATCAGCCAGCGCGGGCTCTCCTACGTCGTCCCAAAGCGGATGCAGACCAGCGAGAAAGCCCAAGCCAAGCGCCTTCTCAAGCGAGGGAAAGATCGCTACGAGACTGATCGAAAACTGCACTTGGGCGACAACGAGTGGCACTCGACGACGCTGATCTACCGTCGGAAAGAGAACTCCGAACACGACGACCATCGGCAATATTCGGTGTTCATGACGAACCGAGGAAGTGGCCTTCTCACTGAGTATGGCTATCGGTGGGAGATCGAGAGCGGCTACAAGTCGATTAAACGATTCATGGCGGCGACGACCTCGAAGAATTTTGGACTGCGATTCTTCTACTTCGCGTTCGCCTGTTTGCTGTACTCGATCTGGCGAGCGGTCGATCTACTCGTGCAGGTCGAGTTGAACGGTGAGTATGAACACTCGCCGATCGTAACGGCTGATAACACGCTGACGCTGGTGAAGAAGGAAACCGGAATCGGATAGTAATGGGGCTCTCCCCGTGGTAGCGTAGCATCTGAGTGGCAATGCTGTCGGACGTCTCCGAAATTCGCGTATATGGTTGTAAGTTCAACAAGACAGGCCGTTTGGTGAGCAATCTGAGTCAGTCTCCACTAATTGAACCGGCCGAAACCACGCATCACAGGCCCGCTAAACCCGCCATAGTCTCAACTTCCAAAGGCTCGGAAGTTTGTATAGCGATATGCGATATACATTCTCCTTTAGTGCGGAATTCCGGCGCTAAGAGACTCCAGATCCTCGAATTCTCCCGATGGCCGAATACAGTAAGTGGTCCTGATTATCCCCGTAATCACGACCACTTTGGAGTACCCAGCCGCCGTCGGTGAAGCACGAATGGTACAATCGGCTCAGAAAGACGCTTCCCTCGGGGTAGAGACGCTACTAGCGGCTGTTCCCCAGCCTGTCTCGGATCTGTTGCGAACTCCAATCTGTCGCCGGAAGCCTTATTATGAATTATCCATAACTCATAATTGAGATGGCGCAATCACCACCCCAATCGGGCCAGCCACCAATTCAGCAGCTCCAGACGGTGGCCAATCTTCTCGAAAATCCCGGACTCGCCCGAATATACGCCTACATCTTGCAGCAGGGCCCCACCACAGTTTCCGAGATTGTCGACGAGCTCGATATCCCGCAGGGAACGACCTACGACTACGTCCAGAACCTCGAAACAGCGGGATTAGTACAGAAAACTCGCGAGCAGCGCCCGTACGGATACGATGCTGAGTCAATCGCTCTCATGCTTTCGGCCGACGGCGAGACCCAAACGATCACGCCAGCACTTATCGCCGCTGTTGCCCGCCGCGAGAAGGACACAGACATCGACGTCTACATTGAGCGCCATGGCCTCGACGGCCTTGCTGTCGCACTCGAATATGCCTACGAGTACGTCGACGGGACGGTCAACCATCGAATTACAGCCCGAGAACTTGACCTCTCTCCGCTTGAAGCCGAGATTATCCTCCAAGCGCTGGAGCCAGTTGCCACCGAGTACGCCGACGCGGCTGCATGACAACGGTCTATATCGCCGATACTGGTGTCTTCGTTCGGTGTGGTGAACCGGACAACAACAAATTTCAACGGCTTCGTCGAGCTCTCCGACAGGCCGATGTCTCGCTGCGGATCCCACAGCGCGTTTACGAGGAGCTTGGGGGCGATCCTGTTGCGGACGAATATCCCTCCGGAAACATACCCTATCCCGATGGATTCGAAGAAGGTTGGATCGTTGTTGCCGACGAGCTCAACTACGCCAATCCACTCGTCTCGACGGTAATGGACAAAACGCGTCGGTTCATCGCCAGCGAGACCGACCGCGACGAGGACAGCATCGAGAAAGCGGATACGGCACTCGTCGGGCTTGCTGCCCAACTACTCGACACTGGACGGGCCGATCACGTTGTGCTCTTAACGACCGACAAACCCGCAGGAGGAGCCGCCGAGACGCTTCTTCCGCAACATGGCTTCAGCGACCGTATCGAGTTTCGCTACGTCAGCGTCGAATATCTCGAAACGATCACAGCCGGCGAATTTCAGTGAACTATTCTCTATGTTCGATATGTGATTACCTACCTCAACCTATATTAAGACAAAGCGCGAACGGTGTTGTATGTCCGAAGACGAATCGAACTCCGAGAGCCTGATGGAACGCCAGACCACGGGTGAAGACCGCGTACGGATGGTTGCTCGACAGCTGTCGGAGCCACAGACGGCCAACTGGATCGCTTCTGAAGCGGGCTGGTCACACAAACCTACTAAGCGCGTCCTCGATCGACTCGTCGACGACGGCATCCTCCACCGTGACGAAAGCGGTACTCACACGACGTATTACCCTGATTACCGCCGCCAAGCGATGCAGGAGGCGATGCGGCTTCGAGACAGCGGGCATACTGTCGAGGAGCTCACGGACCGTCTCGCCGATATGAAGACGCAGATTCGCGACTGGGAGAATGAATTCGAGGTCGAGTCACCGAACCAGCTTCGCGGGACGCTCGCTGACGAGTCTCTTGACGCTGAGGAGGAAGACCATCGCCGTAAGATTGCCGGCGAGTGGGAGCACCTTCAGCGGCGTATCCAGATCGTTGGCTTCGCCATCCGCGAATGGGACTTCCTCGCTCCGACGACAGAGCCCGCTGAGGCCAGTAGCTAACGAATGTCGGTCCCGCATCCAGGTGGTGATCCGAACGCGAACCTCTACGCCCAGCTGAAGCGAGACGTCCTCGACCGTGTTCCCCAGATCACGGCCGTCGAGTACGTTCCTGACGATATCGAGGCCAAGCAGCTGCGGGCGATTTTCGATCCGGCCCGTCTGGATCCCCCGACAGGCCCTGATTCGCCGGAATTGACCGTCAAGTGGTATCGGCAGGACCCTCGCGATTGGTTCCGTATCAACTACACCGACCCGAACACGGGCTTTCACGCCGGTTGGCACCAGGATGAGGACCATCCCGATCTCGGACGGGCGCATTTCCAGTACTCAGTCGCCGATACGGAGGACCGCTGGGGGATTACATTCGAACACGAGACCCCTTCCCTGGTTCTCTGGGAAATCGTCGAAGAGCTCCTCGAGGACGTCCGTCCGACCTACCAGTACGCGAACGAGGAACCATGACACCCCGAGAACGCGCCGATCAGTCACTCACGAATTCCTTCGAGCGCTACCTCCAGGATAAGGGGAAAGGCCGCGGTGGCGATGGTGGGAACTACCGACGCAACGCTGCCCGCGAGCTCGAGCGGTTCGCCGAATGGGTTGCCGGCGACCGCGGCGACGACGACTGGACCGGGATCGTCCCCGACGACGTCGACCGCGAGCCGACCTTCGACGATCTCGATGAACGCGTGTTTCGGGAGTACGCCCGACATCTCGGTGGGGATCGAGGACTCAAGCAGAACACGGTACAAACCTATTACCGCTATATCTCTGCGTGGTGTGGCTGGTGCGTCAACGAGGGCTATCTCGAAGCGCATTACGCGCAACGGGCGAGTGCGATGGCGCCGCTGCCGGAGGACGACGGCCGCAAGCCCGGTGATCAGCAGGCCTGGACATCCGAACAGCGCCACACCCTTACCCAGTACGTCGACGAACGGGTTCGTGATGCCGTCGAAGCGTACACGACACTCCCGGAAGATACTGATCCCCTCGACAAGCAGCGAGCGCGCTACGCAGCGCTGAAGGCGGCTCGTGACCGAGCCCTGGTGTTCGTCCTCGCGTACACGGCCGTTCGTGTCGGGGAACTGCTCCGGGATCCGAACGACCCGCGACGGCGTGGCGTCCGCTGGGAGGACATCTCGCTTGAGGACGGGAGTATGGATGTCTACCGGAAGAAACAGCAGTGGGACGCCGCCAGTCTTCCCGTCCGGTGATCTCACCGCTGCGAAGCTACCGCAAGCTGATGGATCCACCGACGGAGCGGTGGCCCGTCTTTCCGACGTTCGACCAACGGACGCTCGCGACACTCGTACAAGAGGAGCTAGCCGACCGAGGGGAACATCCGGATGCGATCGAGGAGCAACGTGGCAAGTACGTTCGCGACTTTTTACTGGCGCTCAATGAAGATATCCGACCGCCATCGATCACGACAGACGGCGCACGGTCGATTCTGCAGCGACTCTCGGAGGCCGCGGAGATCGATATTGACCATCCGAAACACGACTATCTCGCTCCGCACGGTGGCCGTCGTGGGATGGGCGAGGTGCTAGTCCGCGCGTTCGGGTATACGGTCGCGGCTCGCTATCTCGACAACTCCGAAGAAATGGTCCGAGAGCGCTACTCACATATCGAGGCCGGGGAATTGGGCGATGTCGCTACGGAAGCTCTGGAAGAAATTGACCGATGAGGGGATTACTCCGGGACGAATTGTCCTTGTTGGCTCTGTTGAAATCATCTTCTTCAGACATATTATCGTTTAAAACAGCCGGTCGCTGAAGAGTACTAACTGAACAGACACTGGGTAGTAGATGCTATACGCATATCTCGAATGATTTTCGAAAGGTATGATGCCGATATTAGCTTTCCCGTCTATTTTCCCATTCTAGTTGTAACGCCGAAGCAATGAAACGATGTACCGTCACAACAACGGGAGTGTTGAGGTCCACTACATCAACGTCGGTCAATCGGTTAGTACGCTCATTACGAGTCCTATCGATGGTCCGCACAGGACTACATGACGATGGATCAGGTGCCCTACATCGGGCCCATCTCGCCGTTCTCCGACAACGTCTACGTCGCAGCCGGCTTCAACGGATGGGGAATGACGCACGGAACGGTAGCTGGACTGCTGCTGAGCGACCTGATCGCCGGGCGGGACAACGAGTGGGCGGAGCTGTACGATCCCAACCGGATCCCGCCGTTGAAATCCCTGAAACGGTTGCCCAAGGCGGGTGGCAAAATGATGAAGCAGTTCATCAACGGTCGCCGCAATCCTCGTAAGGCGGAAGATCTGCCGGCTCTCGACCGTGGCGAGGGGACGGTCATGGCCGGAGACGACGAGCCGCTTGGCGTCTACCGAGACAACAACGATGAGTGGCACGCCGTTTCCGGAACCTGTACGTACAGCGGCTGCGTGCTCCGGTGGAACGGCGCCGGGGAAAGCTGGGACTGTCCTTGTGACGGATCCCGGTACACCCCGGAAGGAACGGTCATCGATGGTCCTGCCCAGAAAGACCTCTCCAAGAGGACCGTACCGACACTGGAGAACTGAATGAAATCCATCTGCTAAAGCGGTGGGGCCACTGGTGCACAGAGTCCGTATCTCATTGACGAAGTCCGTATCTCATCGGATCTGTACGCATAGCGTGCACAGGACTCACCGGGGCAGGTCGACTCCACGGTGGCTACATACGGATACTTTTTTATTAGACATAGTATTCTCGGGTTGTATGACTATAGAATATTCGCGCGCCGCCGGGACAGTCCGCAAGTACCTCGGCGCCATGGGGCCCTCCTGGATCGCGGGGGCGATCGCCGCCGGTCCGGCGACGATGGCGAGTCTGATCACTGCGGGGGCGATCTTCGACTATCAACTCCTCTGGGTTGTCGTGCTTTCCGCGTTCGCCGGTGCCCTGGCACAGTACCTCGCGATGCGGCTGGGTCTGCTCACCGAGCGGGGGATTGTCGGCGTCGTCGAGGAACACCTCGGGGAGACCTGGGCGTGGATCCTGGTCGCGGACGTCGTCATCGCGGCCGGTGTCGCCCAGCTCGTCATCATGAACACCGTCGCTTCCGTTTCGGCGACGATCACGGGGATCGACGCACGCCTCTGGGGCGTCGCCTGGGGCGCCATCCTCGTTTTGGGACTGGCCGGTCGGGGGTACCGATTCGTCGAACTCTTCGCGAAGCTGCTGGTGACCGCGGTCGTCTTGGCCTTCGTCGCCTCGCTGTTCGTCGTCTCGATCGACCTTGGCCAGGCCGGCCAGGGGCTGACGCCGACGCTGCCCGGCGGTGGCGCACTGGTCGCTGCGGGCATCCTGGGGGGCGCCGTCCACATCACACTGATCACGATGCACTCCTACACGATGCGAGCCCGGGGCTGGACGGAACGTGACTACGACCTCGCGACGGCGGACGTTCTGGCGTCAATGCTGATCGCGTTCGGCATTTACAGCGTCGCCATCTTCCTCGTCTCAGCGAGTACTCTGACCGATCCGGATCTGACGACCGTCGGTGCGGCCCAGGCCCTCGGGCCCCTAGTCGGTCCGGCCGCCAAGTGGCTGTTCCTGCTCGGCCTTGGCGGTGCAGCCGTCTCGACGCTCGGCGGCAACACCATCGTCCCGCCGTTCCTCGTTGCCGACAAACTCGGCTGGGGCACGACCGTCGAGGATACGCGGTATCGCATGCTCCTCGCAGCCTTTGCCGTACTGTCGGTGCCCGGTGCGTTCATCGGCGGCGAGGTCATCGGACAGCTCGTCCTCGTTCTCGCGCTTGGTACGGTCGGAACGCCCTTCGCCATCGCCATCGTCCTCTACCTATTGAACGCCGAGAGCGTCGGAGCCTCGAACTCGACGCTCGCGAACTTGGGCGGGCTCGCCTTGCTCGCCGTTTCGGGCGGTCTCGCGGCCAACTTCGTCAGGGAGCAGATCGCGACCGGCTTCGATCTGCTTTCCGGACTCGTGTTTGCATTCGCGCTCGTCCTCGCCGCCGCGACGCTCGTCCTCCTCGGACAGTACGTTCGCGAGGAGGTGACTCTGGCGTGACTGGGTTTCTGTTCCCGCTGACCGGCTCGACGCTGATCGTCGGGCCGTCCCAGGCCGGAAAAACCCGTCTCACGGCCCGCGCCCTCGAGGCGTGGGTCGACCGGCACGGCACTGATGATCTCGTGGTTCTGGAGTTCGCGCCCGAACTAGAACGCGACGGCCGGATCCTGGGCGGTCGATTGGACCGTTTCACTACCATTCCCGACGGTGTCTGGCACGGCGTCCTCGACGCGCATGCCCCCCGGGCGGAAGGGGCCGACGAGTCGGAGGCGATTGCGCTTGCGAAGGACAACGCCGAACGCGGTATAGAGATTCTGGACGCCGCCCCGGATCCAAACGCTGTCTTCGTCAACGATGCGACCATCCCGCTCCAGCACGCCGCCGTCGAGGCGGACAAGCTCACAGGATACTGCGACCGTGCGACACGCGCTGTTCTCAACGCGTTCGATTCCGATGAGCTCGGAACGGACGACCCGGTGTCACGTCGGGAACGGGCAGCACTGACGGAACTCCGTTCCTGGGCGGATCGGACGGTCGAACTGGACTGACTGTCGGGAGAGAACGAGGAATTGTCGCATCGATCCGACAGTGAAAACGCAGTCAGCCACAGGTTCGAAGACGTCGACGACGCCCAAAATATAATCCAATGATATAAGTAAGTTATATTTTCACTCGGACGGTACGGCTCGGTAGTGCCATTCAGCGATACCCTCCTTGAGGCGGGACAGGATGTATGGGCGGCCCAGAAGGATCACCCCTTCGTCCGCGAACTCGCGAGCGGGACTCTCGACGAGACGGCGTTTGAGTACTGGGTGAAACAGGACTACCGGTACCTCTTGGACTACGCTCGGCTGTTCGCACTCGCGGGTGCCAAGGCCACTGACGAGGAGACGATGACGCACTTACTCGGCGTGGCCCACCAGGTGCTCGACCACGAAATGGGTCTCCACCGCGACTTTGCGGCCGGCTACGGGATTTCCGACGCCGAGCTCGAAGCAGTCGAGAAGGCGCCCACATGCGTGGCCTACACGAATTTTCTGATCCGGACGGCTTACGAGGGGTCGATCGCGGAGATCGCGGCCGCGATGTACCCGTGCATGCAGGGCTACCTCGACGTCGGAGAGCACATGGCGTCGCTTGCCACCGACGAACACCGGTACACGCCCTTCATCGAGATGTACACCAGCGACGAGTTCCGTGAGGCGACGGACTGGTGTCGCGACTTCGTCGACCGGTGTGGCGAACGGTTCCCCGGCGAACACGACGCGATGAGAGCGGCGTTCCTAACCAGCGCGAAGCTCGAGTATCGGTTCTGGGAGATGGCCTACACGCAGGAAGGGTGGGACCTGTGACGGGTGTCCCCGATAAGTAGACGACTACCGGGCCACCGTCAGCGACCCTCGTTTCACCGACTGGCTGCGGGAGCGTGCCGAACCCAACTGGACGAACGCCGTCGATCATCGGTTCACCCGCGAGCTCGGTAGTGGCGCGCTATCCGAGGCGGTCTTCGCCGAATACCTCGCCCAGGACTACGCGTTCGTGGACGATCTCGTGAGCACGTTCGGCTTCGCAGTGGCCCAAGGCACCCGACGTATCAACGAAGCGCGCGCACGTCGAATTTCTCGGCACCCTGACTGACGAGGAAAACGACTACTTCGAGCGTTCCTTCAGCGCGCTTGGCGTCGACGACGCTCGTTGGAAGGAGCCAGAACTGTCCACGACCACGGCCGCCTTCGCCGACTTGCTCGGTCGCACTGCCCGCGAGGGTGGCTACGCCGAAACACTCGCAGCCATCGTTCCAGCGGAGTGGATCTACGCCGAGTGGGCGACGCGCGAAGCTTCAGCGCACGACTCGACTGCCGGGCTTCCGTTCTACTTCACCGACTGGGTAGCGTTGCACGCGAACCCCTCTTTCAAGGAATTCGTGACGTGGCTCCGTGGTCAGTTGGACGCCCACGGCCCGACGGTCGGGAGGCGCTCAAGGCGGCACTGACCAACTTCGGCTTCATCGCGCACGAAACCGCCGAAACCGACGACGTTGTCTCACGGTTAGAGAACAGCACAGAAGTAGCAAGCAACGCCGACTAACACCCTCTCATCCATCCCGATTCGTCTCACTGCATCCAAACACGCCCGCCGGGCAGTCATCAGGCCGTCGGTGACCCACGACCGAAGTCGTGGAACTCCGCCTTGCTTACCTGTGAAACGCCGAGAAGTCCAACGTCATTACAAGACTTCCCTTCTCCGTCGACTCCCGGAACCGGTCCTCTACGACAGGAATTCGGTCAGGTATTCGGTGAACTCGGCCGTCCGGTCTTCCGGAACCCAGTGGTTGGCTTCGAGGCCGACGAGCTCACACGAGTCGATGTCGGATTCGAGCCGTTCGGCCCACTCGATCGGCTGGAACTCGTCTTCGGTTCCCCATAGAAGGAGCGTGTCAGCCGTCACGGTAGCCGGGTCGACTTCCGTCGTGTGGCACGTGTTCGTCGCGCTCGCGTTGCGGACGACGGAGGTAACCCCCTCCTCGCTGCCCCACGGCGCTTTCATTCCCTCGAGGAACGCCTCGTCGTGGTCGTCGCCGTAGAGCGTGTCGCGGAACAGCCCGTCGAGCATCTCCTGAAGCTCCTCGACACTCGTCTCGCGCGCCGTCTCGGGGAGTCCGAGGTTGGTGATCGTCTGGATCGGCCACGAGTCGTAGGCGACGGAGTTCGACAGCACCAGCCGGTCGACCGCATCGGGCGTCCGGGCCGCGTAGCGCAGCCCGACACCGCCACCCAAGTCGTGCCCGACGAAATCGATTGTGTCGAACCCGAACTCGTCGACGAGCTCTCGGACAGCGAGCTCCTGGGCGCGGATCGACCGATCGAACCCGTCGTACATCGACGAGTTGCCGTAACCGATCATGTCCGCCGCGATCGCGCGCCGGTTCTTCGCGACGGCCTCGAACTGCTCACGGAAGAGATACGAGTTCGTCGGGATTCCGTGGAGGAAGACGACCGGGTCGCCGTCACCCTCGTCCCGGTACGCCATCTCGACGTCGTGGCCGTCGACGGTGACTGTTACGCTGTCCTGCTCCGATTTCCATTCGTCGTACGTCGTTGTCATCGTTTCTCTAAACCCTACTGGATCCTCGACGGGAACTCGCAAAGCTGTGATGCCTATGGTGATAGATCCACACCGGATCAGTCGAGTCCGTCGGGCTACGAACGGCAACAGTTTCGCGAGCAGCGACGCGAGACGAGTACCCGTTTCCGGACGTTCTTCCCGGATAACCACCAGACGGTTCCAGGGGCGATCGTCGACGTAACGGCCGCGCTCGACGCCTGGCGGGTTTGAACTGGCAGTGCTGCCGCGTGCGGGATCTGCCTCACGGCAGCTCGCCAGTCACGTCGACGAGATCCTCCTCGGTTCGCCAGCGATACAGCCGGCCTTCCTGCTCGAACAGTTCGAAGACGCCGTCTTGCATCCAGCCAAACGGATGATCCTCATCCGCATACTTCCGCTTGAGGACGTGGCTTTTCGCGAAGTAATCCGTCGTACCAACGAGCAGCCCTTGTTCAACGAGGAAGTCACTTGGCTCTTTCTCGGCGACGCCGACGAGGTACGTCACGATATCGGCGATCAGACAGAATTTCTGGATGCTGTTATCCCACTCGCCGCGGATGTCGACCATCCGAAACGCGTACGCGTCGGTGCGACGGTTAAGCTGGTCAACTACCAAATTCAGCCGTCGGATCGGCTCACGATCGTAGTTTCCGAGCACGAAGTACGACCGGTCGTGCTCGTAGACCGGCGTCAACTCGCTTAAGGCGTGAAGGATTTCCTCATTGTCGGCCAGCGTTATCTCCTCCTCGTCAAGTTGGTCTTTGGCACTCTTAAGAACGTCAGCAGGCACAGGCGACTTCTCGTCTATCATTATGCAAGCCTCTCATGGTGGAGAGATATGATTTATGGAGTAAGTTACTCGGTCAAGTAAAGAATGTTTACCAGAGAGTGATTTACTCAAGGGTAAATTACTTGTCGCCACACCCCGTACCGTACGGTATGAGCACCGAACTAGGGACCGCTGGAGAGATGGAACCTCGCGAGGTCGTCCACTTCGCCACCCAGCAGACGCGATTCGCCCTTATCAACAACATCCTCCAGCATCCCGACCAGCTTCCGTCGATGCACGAACTCGAGGAACTCAACCCCAGCGTGAGCGAAGCCACCGTCTACAAACACATTCAGAAGCTGATCGACACTGGGATTGTCAAAGAGGTCGCTCTCGATGACGACGAACGCCGCCAGGGGTACCCGTGGAAGTTCTATGGCCTCACCGATGAGGGTCGTGAATTCCTCGACGATCGCAACCTCCTCGCAGCCGAAGAGACGCTGCAAGAGATCTACAAGACGATCTCCAACAAGTCCGAGAAGATGGTCAAGTACGAGAACGCACCTCGGCCCGACGACGCGTAACTGCCCACTCTATTTGTGAATAGTTTGCTATTCACGCGCTTTAGGAGCTGACAGAGCCGAACACAATTAACCAACAGGATTATACATTGGCAGTCTGTGTTGGTTAATACGAAAGTAGCCAATGTCCTACGAACCTCCGACCCCACCGGCAGACCTCGCAACGGAGGTCGTCAACGCGCTTAATGAGTCGACCCCAGAGCATCTTCGAGACGTTGCCACGTACGCTGAAGCGCTAGCCAAGCACAAGGAACGAGAGGCTCGTCTCAAGAAGTCGGCAAATCAAGAGGAGGTCGAAGAGCGACCAGACGATCTCCCAGACGACGTCCCTGCCAAAGCGACAGTCACGATCAAGGAGATCAACGACAATCGCTACTACTACTGGCAGTGGCGGGATGGAGACCAAGTCAAATCCAAGTATAAGTCTCCAGTCAATCCTGACGAGTAGAACGGATAGCTAGCCCGATATTGAGGTCAACACACCCCGTGTGCGAAATGAAATCCTCAGAGAAATCTGGTTAGAACCCCCCGTGTGCGAAATGATTCCACTCTCGATCAAGGCGGACCCCGTGTGAGAGATGAATCAGTTGATGAGTCGAGCGGAGACACCCCGTGTGCGAAATGAAATCGTGAATACTGTTGTCAGACATACTTGGTACATATAACATTTCTTCCGGCGGAATCACACCCCGTGTGCGAGATGAATCTAATAGCGGCAACGGTGTCGCCCTGTGTTACTTTCCTTCAAAGAAATCATCTATCTGTGCGTTGACAACAGACTTGATAAGATCACCTTCATTGTCTGCCTCTTCGATCCGTATATCAGCTCGAAGGGTTTCAGCAACCACTCCCGGATCGTCAACGAACGTGTACTCCTTGTGAACGCCGCTCCCGTAGCCGCGTCCCCGCTTTTCTGAGGTGACAAAGTTGTATGTCTCTGCTTCACTCATGTACCGGAGATAGGAGTCGCGCGATTTTGTATCGGCGTCAAGTAAGTCAGTGAGATACTGATACACACGGTATGCAACTGTGCTGGGAACAGCGTTCAGGTTGCGTTGTGAGTAGACGGGGACAATCGCAGTAGCGTAAAGCGAGAGCTTCTTTTGGGTCGACAGTCCCTGCATCTGAGTTAACGTCCGATCCCGTTCCGCTTCTTTCTGGGCATCGCGAACGTGTCCTTCATGAACCGTATCTTCGCCCTCCCGGTCCGCAATCTCGCCTGCTTTCCGGAATAGATCGATCGCTTTCCGCGCGTCACCATGGTCCTGTGCCGCAAACGCTGAGCTAAGTGGAATGATACCGTCTTCAAGGACATCGTCCCGATACGCATCACGACGTCGTCTTAGAATGGACTGTAGTTGATCCGCATCGTAATCCGAGAAGACGACGTCTTGCGGATTGAACGAGCTCTCAGCCCGGCCGTCAAGGTTCTCCATGAACCGGGGATCGTTTGTGAGCGCAGCAACAGACACGTGTCCCTCGATTTGACCGAGTTGTGATGCCCGAGAGAGCTGATAAAGCAGCTTTGAGTATGCTGGTTCATCGTTCGGGTCCCGCTGTCGTCCCACCAGAAGGTCGACCTCATCCAAGATGATAATGACCGAGTCGAAGTTGTTACTCAGGATCTCATAGAACCGGCTGAGTTTCTGGTCTGTCGAGACGCCACTCTGCGGAACACCGACTTCGACGTCGGCTTCATCAGCGGCGTTTTCTACAAGACGATAGACGGCCCTATCGTGTGATTTGATTGTCTGACAGTTGATCTTAATCACGCCAAAACGGTCGTCTTGGGCGTTCGCGAGTTCAAGAACCTGCTGACAGACCGCATTGATGATGAGTGACTTCCCCGTCCCCGATGGCCCGTAGAGAAGCATATTGGGCGGGCGGTTCCCTTGTAATGCCGGTCGGAGATAGGTGATGATGTCGTCCAGCTGGTCATCACGACCGACGATTCGGTCCTCGTCGATGACGGCATCCGGGTCAAGAAGACCCTTATCTCGAAAAACCGAGTTCTGAACGCCCTCCTGGAGACGACCTTTGATAGATTGTGAGAGGGACTGTTGATCGTCGCCGTCAGCCATATTTGCGCAGTTAGGTCGAAACCATAAATAAATATGGGTACCGTGTGCGAGATTAAATTTGCTGAATTCTACCGATACAGACGGTTTTGAGAGGGGTAGATGAAGTAAGGCCGTAACCACGGGCGAAATTAATTAATCGTAGTGACCCCCCGTGTGCGATATGAAATGTCGATCAGGCCATCGAACAACTGTCGATGTCGAGGCGAGACAGAAGGGCTTGCGGAGGTACTCCCCGTGTGGAAGATGAAACACTGGACGTATTCTCGACCAGATGTACCGAAAATACTTCTTGAATATCCCGAGTGGAGGCTGATCTCGTCGATGAGCCACCCCCACACCCCGTGTGCGATATGAATTTGACGAGAAGGTGGGCACGGACGAACCATCCGAAGATGTCGGGATTCAGTGAGAGAGCCCACGAGAAGACGTTAAACCAACAGAGACGTCCAGCTCACGAAGAAATAAAGCCACGGACAAGTTCGGTTATGTCACGAAACAGTATGTTTCGTTTCAACCGACCTTAGCCCCATTGCGGCTATGGTTGACAGAGTAGCTATATAAAAGTTTTCAAAATATAGCCTATCTTGGTATCTCTGTCTTTGAGACCTCTTCTCCGTAAAATCGTGAATTTCCGATGTTTCATAGTCTTTCTTCGACTACCCCCTCTCGCCATCTTCTCGATTTCATATCGCACACGGGGTGTGGGGGTTCGACCTCGTAGGGACCGTGATTAACCAACAAACCACTCCGGATAACCCCTATGTTGGTTAACTATTCTCTGTGTTCGCGTACGCCGTCAACTTCGGTACCCGCGTCTCCGTGAGTTCTCGACGAATCTCCGTCCGATCCCAGCCAAGCGGTGACAGAACACTCTCGACAGCTCTGACGAGTTGCGTCTCGTAGTACGACGCATCGTACGACTCTATCTCTTCGTGGGCTAACGCGACCCGCTCTCGCGAGATATTCTCGTCGTCGACGACTACGTACTCGATGTCCTGTCCTGGGTGGACAGCGAGGTCCTGCTCTCGAGCCCGCTTCAGCGCCGCCACGTTCTGTGTGTTCTGCGTATATCCCTCCAGCGGCTTGGAGACACGATTCCGTTCGACGAGCTTCTCGACCGGCACCGTTCCAGCGTGGAGGCGCTTGATCGCGTCCCGAAGACAGTCGAGTACGGCGTCCGGTGACCGCGTGGCATCGAGCCGGTCGAGACAGTCTCGCTGGACATCCTCGATGAACGGCGGGGTCGAGCGCTGCCGGGCTTCGATGCCCCTGATCTTGAAATCGTCGTCACCAGCGACCTTCCCGAAGTATTTCGTCAACGCGCCGGCGTCGCTCTCGCGCTGCGGCACGAACGCCACCCAGTCGTAGTGGGCTTCGTGTTCGAGCCGGATTTCGACCTCTTCCGTGATTGCCGTCGCGAGTGCTTTGAGGTCCTCGCGGCCCTCGTCGTCGACGTCAGGGTCCGGGGTCACCCAGATGGAGTCGACGATGCCGTGGACGACCCGCCAGCCGCCGGCTTCCAGTCGCTGCTTCGCCGTCAGTAGGATCTCGCGAGCGAACGCGTTGATTGCCTCGTGACACTCGATGCGGCCGAACTTCGCGTTGCTGAACCCCTGATAGCCGAAGCAGGCGACGAGGATCCACTTCAGTGCTCCCGACCGTCCCTCGAGTTCCGCCAGTCGATCCTCGTCGGGGTCGTCTCGATCGTTTTCGCGACGGATGGCCGCCTTGATCTCGTCGCGTGCGTCGATGATCGGCTGTAGCACGTCGACGAGGTAGCCCCGGTCGTCGCAGATCGAGTACCCGAGGCCGGGGACGTCGTCGCGGTCGCTGTGGCAGTTACACCGGATAACGTCCGGCGAGACGTTCCGAGTACAGATGATGTTCGGGTACAACGAGGAGAAGTCGAGTTCGTGGACGTTCTCGTGGAGGCCGACCTCGGGTGCGAAGATGAACCCGCCACGGTCGGCGTCATGAAGCGTCCCCATCGGCTTGAAGAACTCATGGCGCCAGGAGTTCCACGGGACGAGGACGCCACGATCGTGGGCCTCACAGATCTGAATCGCGGTAAGCACATTCCCAATTGACGCCCACGCAAGCTCCTGGATAGGCTTTTTCGAGCGAGAGACGAGATCGAGGACGCCGTTGAGGTTCGTCTCCCCGTAGAAGAACGTGTTCGACTCGTCGATGATCGCCCGGCCGGGCACGTTGTACCGCGCCGGGGAGTGACCGACGCGACCGTAGCTCGAGTACGTCGACTGGGTCGCGAGCTGCAGGTAGTCGACGTCCGGCCACCGACTCAGCGAGAAGTCGTCGACGCCGGCATCCATCGCCATCTCGTACAGCGTCGGGACGATCTCGCTCGTCGAGCAGACTAGAACGTCCGGATCGTGCGCTTCGAGCGCCCCCTGGACGACGGTCAGGATATCCGTCGGCGAGCCGGTGACGGTGTCGCCGGCGACAGACAGTTCCCCATAGACGTCGTTGCTCGTTTCGGTCACCGGGACGCTGAGCCGGAGCGTCGACAGCTCGCTCGCCGGCGTCGGATCGGCGCCGGTCTCCAGACAGTATCGGAACTCTCGCGAGAAGTCGACATTGAAACAGGCGAGATCCCCGACTGGATAGTCCGACAACTGGCGTGCCTGCCGGGCGAGTGGGGTGACGCGGTCGATGTGGGCGACGTCAACCGCGAGAACAGCCTCCTCGTCTCGTCGAAAGCCCGGGCGTCGCGCAACCAGCTCGGTCGCGACGACATCCGGGTGCTGGTCGTACACTGACTGGAGCATCGTGAGGTCGAGGTCGGACGCTGGGTCGCGAGCGGCGACGTAGAAGCGCGGCGAGTAGTCTTCGTGCTCGGTTGCGACGGCGCCGTCGACGGTTGTCTCCCACTCCAGGACGCGGCCGTCGTCCAGAAAGTCGATGCTAAACGCCATCTAGGTCTCTCTGATGTTCGAGTCGCCGATAAGGTGTGGCGTGTCGTTTCCGGGTTTCAACGTATGGCCCCGAGAACGCCTCTACTGGTGTTTTCTGACCGTTTGTCTGTGTTCCGCTACTTCTGGAACAATTTCCGGAATTCACCTGGGTGGATTCAGCCGGTGTGCTTACCCTCTGGGTAATATAGGGATTTGCCAAAGAACTATGTTCCTCTGAACCGTGAGTTTCTATATGAACGACCGAAACCCACCAGATGAGTTTGCAGACGTCAACGAAACGGTTGGCGAGGAGTGGGAAGCAGAAACAACACCCTATGAGCGCATTCGACACGTCGTTGCGCATACGTACAGCCCCGTCTCAGCTGATTCGGTAGCTGACGATGCACGGACTGCTCCAAAGACCGCTCGAAAGCACCTGAACACACTCGCAGACGAGGGGTTTGTCGAGACGACACCCGGCGAACAGGGTGGCACGCTCTATCGGCGCTCACCTGAATCACTCGTCGTCGAACAGGCAGCCGATATCCTTGAGCATGTCTCGACCGACGAACTCGTGGCGCGAATTCAGGAGATGCGCAAGCAGCTCACCGAGTATCGGTCCGAATTCGGTGTTGATTCCCCCGAAGAATTGGCGGTCAACCAGACGAACCAGGCCCTCAGCGAGACCGGGTCCCCACAGGACGAGATCGACCCAGAGGCGATTCGTGAGTGGAAGACGCTCCGACGGAATCTCGCGTTCGCGAACGCTGCCCTCTCGATCGGCAATGCCGAGCAATTCGTCGACAGTGACCGTCGCTCGACTGACGACACCGTCCCTGCCTGAGTAATGCGGGATTCTCCTGACCAAGCAGAAACCCATACTCTTCGGGGGGCTACGGATCGTCCAGCACTGCTGACGATTCGTGACGTCGTCGAGCAAATGGAACCACTTGCGACAGCTAAACTCGACGACTACCTCCACCCATCAGTCCTCGAAGTTATGCTTGACGACGGGCTGTGTGGGGCCGACGAGGCCCGAATCGACATCCAGTGGACGACACGAGATGATTACAAATTCCACTACACGGACACTGAGGGAGTGAATCTACGCTGGGGGAAGCACCCACACGCAGGAGACTACATCCACGTCTCCGGATTAGAACACTATCACCCATCGCCGAATGCGAGTTCTGACCCAGACGAGGTCGAAGAGTCTTGTATCACACAGTCTCCCGAAGAGTTAGTCACTCGCGCCGTCCTCAAACTCTGGCGGGTCGCTTACCACACGGACTCGTATGAGCCACTTAATGCAGGTCGCAACCCGCCGTAGGAACCAACCCGAATGCTTTCCTCCACGACCCCTCTCTGAGAAGCGAGCGCTTCAGGCGATTGGGTCAAGCGATTTCATTGAGAAATCCGACTTCGAGCAGTACTGTTCTGCAAGTTCCATCAACGCTCGAGTCCGTCGGATATCAGCGATGTTGTGGATGATGAGTGGCTCGTAGGCACCCTCCTTCCATGCGGTGACTGCCTCACTACTGTCGATGAATGGGTCAAGCTCGTTCATTCCGGCGTCGATCAGTTCCTCGTAGACGCCGCTCAGTGTATCCTCACTCGTATTGAAGCGTGTCTCGAAGACATCCATCACGTCGACGTATGGCAGCGTTCCAAAGGGCCACTCAATTCCGTGTGTACAGAGCCGTGTGCGAAGGAACGGGAGGTCGAATCCTCCGTTCCACCACTCACCGTTGTACGCAACGAGCTTTGCATCACGTTGGGTGAGTGTCGACGTGACAAACGTCGCCAGTTCGTTCAGGAGTTCCTGTTCGCTGTCGTGAAGTGAGAGCTGAACCGGTGTCTCGAGAGTGTTGTTCAGCTGATCTGCGAGGCCTGCTTGTGATGTCGTTCCGTCTGTATTGAGAAATACTTGCGACGAGACCGCCGAATCGAATCCAACTACTGTGAGTTTATCACCGGCCTGAAATCCCGTTGTTTCGATGTCGAAGGCGATTGTCGTCAACTGAGTCATTCTGACCCTCCAGTGGTACCTTCGGCAGACGATTGCTGCTGTTCGTCCCCAGTTTCCGAAAGCCGTCGCTCAAGCTCTGATAGGCGTTCTTCGTGGTCATCAAGGCGGTTCTCCTGTTCGAGATCGATGCTGAACAGCGCCGGCAGCAGCGGGTTCTGGTGGTTCAACAGCCCGCTCGCGTCGGCGTGCTCGCGGGCGTACTCGAACAGCCGGTCGAATCGCGGCTGGTCGCGACGCCGCAATGCTCGGCGGAACTCCGCCCAGCGCTCCTCGATGGCCCGCAACGCATCCCGGTACGTCGGATTCGTGCGCCCCATCGCTATCGCCCTCCGCCGGTTGCCGTCCACGCATCGAGCAGGGGGTCCGCAGTGGCCGACACCGTCTCACCGTCAACTGTGATCCCCGTCCCGACACCCTCCGGGGTCGGTGTCGACGGCGCCGGCGTCGTCGGTTCCATTCCGACCTGCGTGGCGCGTGCCGCGAGCAGCTGCCGCCAGTACGCGAACGTCGTCTGGTAGTACGCGCCGTCGTCGACGGGATAGACGAGCGTCTCGAAGTCCTCGCCGACGACCCGTGGCCCCATTCGGGTCTGCTCGCACTCCAGGTGGTGGTCGGCGACCGTCGCGACTGACTCGGTGAATTCGTTTCGTTCGTTTCGCGTAACGAGTACCGGGATGTCGTACCCCTCGGCGTAGGTGGACAACCGGGCGAGAGTGCGGGCTTGGAGGGTTTTCGCGTGGGTTTCGCCGAGGGTATCGTCGGCGCGGTACTGGGCGTCGACGGCCGGCGCGACGATGAGGGCGGGCGTGTGGGGCGACGTGTCCTCGTCACGACCTGGCGCCTCTCCACCGGCCGCCCGGGCGTCGGCGGTGGACGTCTGGATCGACTTGTTCACTGCCGTCGGGAGATCACAGACGGCGCCGTAGTGCTGGTAGGCGGTGAATCCGCGTGCCACGTGGATTCGGTTGAGCAACCGTTGACTGGGCGCGATTTGAGCGAGTGTCGTCGTCGTCGCGTGTCCGTTTGCGTCGACCCAGAAGGCGGGCCCGTCGTGCAGGAGGAGATGGTCGAGCACGAGCGACTGCAGGATCGGGACGCCGCGGCCTCCCTCGACGTCGAGTAGCGTGATGCCGTCGTCGAGCTGCGGCAACAACATCTCGTCCGTAGCCGGATCGCCTTGGTCAGCGAGGGTCCGATTGCGGTCAGCGCCCCGGGTCGGCTGGTCCACCGCCAATCGGTTCGACGTTGCGTGTTTTTCCATACTCGATAACGAATTACCTTTTCAATAAGCGATGGCGCGGCGCTTCCGTGTTTCCAGAAAGAAGTGTACCGACCGTTAATTCGAACTCCGTCACCGGATCTTCAGTAGTGGGTGGCTGTTTCCAAGATTCTTTCCGAGGTGGCCGTCACCTTTCGTCGTCTGATTAACCAACAATTCGGCGTATTCTGATAACTTGTTGGTTAAGATCGGTCACCACCACGGTACAGTACTCCGTCTTACGGAGAGCAGTAGTCAGTTCAACGTGCGAAAGGTTCGCGTGGTGTCCCTGTCGCCATGGACGACATCGACCTCCACGAGATCTAACGCGGTGAAGATACGGCTCCAATCTCGGTAGTACAGAGGTGTGTCCTTGTCGACATAGTTCACGTCTGGATCAGACGACGATGAATCGCGTATTGGACCCTCTATCTCCGCTGTGACCAAGATGTTGTTCGTGACTCGAGCTACCTCCTCGAAGACCCACTCGACATCAGGATGGAGGTGTTGGAGCGTTTCGACCGAATACACTGCATCAAACTGTTCATCGTCGAAGTCTCCGATGATATCCTCTATCGCCCCGCAGTGAAACGTTCCGTCGGCTGCGAGTGTGGGATAGGTCTCCCGCATCGTGTCGAATGCCTCGGGGTTGATGTCGACGCCCGAGAGATTTTCGAAGCCGCCGTTGGCGAGGTGTTTGAGATGACGGCCAGACCCACACCCAAGTTCGAGAACAGTTGCGTTACGAGGGAGATGTCCGCTGAGAATATCGCGAATCACGGCACTCGTGTCGTCGGGACCGTAATGTGCGTAGTACGCTGGTGAGTATTCGCCCGCCCGGTCTGTCCACGTGTTTCGGACGGAATGGAGATCCACGTGTACCAACACGGGCAATGGTGTAAAACGCCGTCGAACAACGCCTGACCGCAGAATGGACGTCTTCCGAGCCTCACTATTGATTTATGAGATCGGCGACGCAGCTGTCGAATCGACGAGTGAGTACTCGCGGTCGCGACTCGTGCCTTTTGCTTCAAGGAGGTTGTACTGGGCCATCTTTGAAAGGTAGGTCCGAACGGTGCGCTTCGTCCGCGGATCGTCGACCGCCTGCGTATAGTGGTCGTGGATCTCGCTCGGTCCGAGCGGGCCGTGGTCGCGAACGATATCGTAGACGACCCGCTGGTGTGGGGTGAGTGAATCGAGGCTTTTCTGCTTAATCTGTGCCCGCGCGTCTTCGGCTGCATCGAGGAGGATGTCGTTAGTGATTGCCTCCCGATTCTCGCGGTCAGCCGTGCTGGCTGCGCTGCGAAGCATCCCGATGGCCAGACAGGCATCGCCAGCGGCGGCATCAGCGATCTGATAGAGCTGCTCGTCGGTGATCACGCTGCTCTCAAGCCCCCACTTCGTTCGAGCACTCAGAATGTCGTAGAGTTGCTTGTTGTGGTACTTGTCCATCCGGACGTGTTCGCTGGAGCGAAGCCGACTCACCAGCCGGTCGTCGACGCGGCTGAACAGCTCTTCTTCTTTGTTTGCGATACAGATCACCGAGAACTGCTCCATACTGTGGAGGTCGTAAATGAGCCTCGGATCTTCCAGTTGGTCGACCTCGTCGAGGATGATGACGGTTCGCGGGCCGTCGTGCTGCTGGAGACGGTCGATGAGTTCGTCGTGAGGGGTCGATTGCCGGTGGATGTCGATCGTCGCGCCGATGTCGTCGAGAATTTGGTACAGTGTCCGGAAGCGGCTGTAGTTTCGCCAGCAGTTGACGTAGGTAGCCTCGACATCGAGCACTTCCTCGCGGAGCCGTTCGGTAACGAATTTCGAGACACAGGTTTTACCGACACCGCTCGGGCCGGTGACGATGGCCGTGTCAGCTGGCTCGCCGTTCGTGATCGGTTCGAGAACGCTCGAGAGGTGGTTGACTTCGGCGTCGCGATGCTCGACTTCTCGAGGGACGAACCCGGCACGGAGGACGCGAGCATCACGGATCATCTGTGAGTAGGTAGCTATTCTCTGGGTAAGTGGTAAAAGTGTGACTGGGTAGATTCCGGAAAGCTCCTCATCGCCAGTGAATCTCTTCTTGTATAGTGTCGCTGTCTTCCGATTCTGATTGTGGAAACACACTGTTTCCGGAAACATTCAGAAACCCAGTCAACGGTGTGGTGCTCGCTCTATACTAATCACGATAGCCCGAGCCGGATGGACCCCATGAAGAGTACTGTCTGACGTGCTCATCGAGATCGCTAGGTCGTAGATACAGACAGACAACTCTAGCTCTGGTTGCCTGCGTCAAATACGGCGGCAAAGTCCTCGAGAAGCTCCTGTGGTGACCTCTCATCATCGCGAGATGGAAGTGGTACTTCCCAGCATTCGATTTGGAGTGTGTGCGCATTCGATACCGGCTCCGGATCGGTTACTACATTGAAGATACCGGTGTGATAGATAGCAAGTAGTCGCTGGTCATGAACATCGACATAATCGATACCAGCCCGATCCAGGACTGCTGGAATGTCTGTGGGCGCAGATAGCGAGACAGAGGCGCTTGGAGACGCCGAGTCGCTCATACCTGGGTTTGGTCTATCGCACGGATAAAGACCCGTCTCGGGAACCCACTGTATACAGTATTTGGCCACCAGTCGTTGTCGGTTTATTGGGTCCCGACGAGTACTGGTGTGGGATAGCGATCTCTCACTTCTAGCCGAGATATCACTCATCGATGGGCGTCCCGGTCTTCTCGGCCTCACCCACCCCTCGTTCCGACTGTAAACTGTTCGCCTCATAGGGTTGTCGCAGATCCGGCATAGACAATGGTTGCTGTCGCTTTCTGCTGTTAGCGGTCGAGAAATCGGCGTTTATTGGCGAATCAGTCGCCGAAAGACGATTCGGCTTACCACTAAATGGAAAGTGCGGTACGATAGCAAACAACATGGATCAATATAAACATTGTGGATTGATCGGGGATTCGAGATCGAAAAGATACCACCACGATCGAGATACAGTCGGAACGAGGGGTGGGTGTGGAGCAACAACCGGCGTCGAATCCACCGAGATACACTCGGACTGAGGGGTGTGGGGGCACCGACTGCTTCACTCGATACAGTCGGAACGAGGGGGGATACAACCACGTTCCGACTGTATGTTCCCCTGCTATACGACCATCGAAAACGCGTATTTCGATAGGTTACAGTCGGAACAGGGGTAGATATATGTGGATGGCCTTGGAACGCACGCCTATGGTTGATGATGAGCGTGACGATCCCGCGGACAGCGAGCGGGATTCGTCGGGTGGCGGCGACCCGCTGTTCGCCGAAGCGGGCGTGCTGAACCGGACCGAGCTGATCCGCCGGCCCGAACTTCTCGAAATCTCCACCGTTCCGGGGAGTGATCGGATTGCTGGTCGTACCGAGCAGATCCAGTATGTCGCCAGCAATATCGGGCCGCTGGTAACAAACTCGGAGCCCACTTCGGTGATGATCTACGGGAAGACCGGCACGGGAAAATCCCTCGTGAGCAAACACACCTCCCGCCGCGTCGTCCGTGAGGCAGAATCTCGTGGTACGGATGTCGAAATGGTGTATGTCGACTGCGCACAGCACAACACGGAAGCACAGGCGAGTTCTAAGATCGCCCGCGAGTTGAACGAACTTGCTGGCGAACCCGAGTCCATCCCGATCACCGGGCTCGGGCCGTCCCACTACTACTCATACATCTGGTCGTTATTGGAAGACCACTACGACGGCGGGATCGTCATTCTTGACGAGATCGACCAACTCCAACCAACCGAGGACGCCAACACGCTCCTGATGCAGTTATCTCGGGCTGGAGAAAGCGAAAAGACGGAGTCATACATTGGTGTCATCGGCATCTCGAACAAGGTCGAGTGGGGTGACGAATTAAATTCCCGCGTCCTCTCGTCGCTTGGCAACGAGGAAACGGTTTTCCCACCATACGACGCAAACCAACTTCAGAATATTCTCTCTGCCCGGAAAGACGCGTTTCACGACGGTGTCCTCTCTCCGGAGATCATCCCTCGGACAGCAGCCCTCGCCGCGCGTGAACACGGTGACGCCCGCAAAGCCGTCCGCATCTTGAAGAACGCCGGGAAGCTTGCCGAACAGGAAGGAACCGAACAGGTACAGGAACACCACGTCAACGAAGCGCAACAGAAAGCTGAGGTTGACCGACTTCGTGAACTCCTTGCGACCGACACACCCCACGCTCGGTACGTACTCTTAGCACTCGCGGAGCTGACACAGAATACCGACGAGACGGAGTTCCGAACCACCCGTGTCTACGATGCCTACGTTGAGGTGTGCGAGCAGGAGGCTGCCGACCACCTCAAGATCGACCGTGTTCGCGACTTGCTTCGTGAACACGCGTTCAATGACACCCTTGAATCCACACTGGAAAGCGGCGGACGGGCTGGCGGAACGTACAAGCAACACCGACTCCTGAAAGATCCAACCGTCGTTAAGGAGTCAGTGAAGCGCGAGATGTAGCATATCGGGAAATCAGGTGGGGTAGAGCGAGAACTTCCCCAGTACAATTCCTGTGAGGTAAGACTCTCGATCCTTAACCAATATAGATGGCAGAAACGTCCAGTATGTTGGTTAAGATCGCTCGCCCTTATGTAGAAATGCCGAAAAGTCCCATCGCCAATGGGAGTCTGTTGTTTCACTTGAAACAGTGGTGTGTGAGTTCAATAATTGGTATAGATCGGGTCTGCCCCTCCACCGTTTCCGAAGATTTTGGTCGCGTCGCAAAACCGTTTAGACTTTGCTCACCACCGTCGGAAACTCGACTCACTGAGTCCTTGTTCTGCTGTGAGAGGGCCGTGCACCCGGTGCACGCTAATTAGAAAGTGCGAGAGAGTGAAGGCTAGTCTACGCCTCTTTGAATTCTAAACGACTTTGCGACGCGACCAATATATGAACGACCAGTGAAAAGGTGTACCGGCTAATTCATCGTCGTCAATGTTTGTTTCCCACTGTCTTAGGGAGAGCACCTCCAAATCAATCGGAATCCACCCTTCAGCGAGGGCTGATTCTGTACAGATCGGTCGGGAGCAACGAACCTTCTGTGCTGTACTCATCCTCTGTATCGGTCGGCCCGTTACTGACAGCTGTCGAGTTGGTTATTGATGCCGTGCTGCATACAGGGCGCGTATCTTGCATTTGTGAATACTGCTCTCTCGATCGGCGATTCCCAGCAGTTCATCAACAGTAACCACCGTTTCCCAATGATGCCGAGTTGGTGGGTATACCTACTTTGGTACTACTGGCTCACGTATTACAGTACGTTGTATACTCCGTATCGAATTCTCGTGGCGGTGGTTGCTGGAATTGTGAGTCGATATCCTTCGGTGTATAAGGGTTTTCCAGCACGGTCAACAACCGTTCGAATTTGGATAGAGCCCCAGTTTCGAGATACTCGTCCAGTGCCTCTTCAACCAGATAGTTGCGGGGAATGTACCGCGGATTGGCTTGCTGCATCAACGCTTCATTTAGGCCGACAGCAGCCAGATCATCCCTGAGCTGTTCGAATTCTGTAGTCGCAAACGCTGGATAATCAAACGTACCGGGGACTTCTAATTCGAGGAACGTATTGGTATAGTCCGCGTTCGACTTGCGGAGCCACTCCAGAAATTCATCGACGAGTGCGTCCTCGTCATCCGAGGTGATCCCCAGCTTCTTTCGCATCATCGTGTAGTATTGAGCATCGAATCGATCGTCAAATTCGTCCAGTTTACGTTCAAGTTCATCATACGTGAGCGCCGTCCGTGCACACAGCGGTTGGAGCGCCTCTACGAGGCGTTCGAGATTCCACCGCAAAATGGGTCGCTGGTTGCCGAACGCATATCGCCCGTGCTTGTCGATTGAGCTGAAGACCGCCTCCTCATCGTAGTAATTCATGAACGCACAGGGCCCGTAATCGAACGTTTCTCCATCGATACTCATGTTGTCCGTATTCATCACACCATGGACGAATCCGACACGCAACCAGTCAACAACCATTTCGATCGCTGACTGCATGACTGCATCGAAGAACTCCACATATGTACGATCTTTTTTGTGTAGCTGCGGGTAGTGCCTGTCAATTACATAGTCAGTGAACTGCTGTAGTTCGTCAGATGCTCGGGCTGCGACGTACTGGAAGGTTCCGTACCGAATGTGGCTGTTCATTACTCGGACTAGGACGGCTCCGGGTTCTGTCCGGCGTCGGTTGACCACGTCGTCAGTCTCGACAACCGCAAGACTCCTCGATGTTTTGACGTGTAGATTCCGCATCGCATACGAGTACAGATACTCTCTGAGCATCGAGCTGACAGTTGCGTTTCCATCGCCTCTTCCGGAGTAGGGCGTTCGACCAGACCCTTTCAGTTGAATATCGTATCTACTCCCATCGTGCACGTGCTCGCCGAGTATCATCGCCCTCCCGTCGCCCAAGACGGTAAAACTCCCATACTGGTGACCCGCATATGCTTGGGCGATCGGTTCTTCCAAGCGATCCTGACCTGCCAGCAGCTTCGCATCAAGCTTCGCTGTATCCAACCCAAGGTCAGCGCATAGCTCGTCGTTACGAACCACAATTTCGGGATGAGCGATACTCTTCGGTGTCACTCTCGAATACAGCACCGAGTCTAACTCTTTGTAAGTCGTGTCAAATGAAAAGGTCATTCAGGTCATATAGTGTTCTTTCGCTTGCTTTGATAATTTGTACGGCTCATCCCGCCCATGGGCGTGACAATACGAGCGAATAGGGCCCGATAGAGAGAGAATCTTCATATATCGTCCGTTCGCTGTCGTATTTCCTTTCCAATACCAGCATTGGCCGAGCAGGACGGGCATGCAAGAACGACGCCGTCCTTGTCGCCGAACACATGTGCAAACTGAGCAGAAATATGCTCGCCACAGGTAGCACAATCAGGCATGTGTATCAGTAGAACTCCCGAACGAGATTCGTTGCATTGTCCGGAGCTCCGTCGGGTATGACCGCCATATTGTCTGAGAGCCCTTCACGCTCTTCGTAGGCAACCGAGTGCTCGTCCTGATAGAGTACACCCTGGTACTCTTTATTTCCATCCATAATCATGTCTGTAGCGTCATCGTAAGCCGTTGGATCGTGGTCTGTCTCGGCGAGATCGACAATCGTGTCTCGGAAGTAGTCGTAGGTATCGACGTCGTTAAACGTCACACAAGGGCTGTAGACGTTGACGAAGCCGAACCCGTCGTGTTCGACGGCTTTCTGAACGATCTCGGTGTGGCGCTGGCTGTCCGAACTGAACGACTGGGCAATGAACGTCCCGCCGGCAGCCAGCGCGAGCGCAAGCGGGTTGACCGGCGGCTGTTTCGGCCCCTCGGGCGTCGTCGAGGTTTCGAAGTCCTCACGCGATGTTGGCGAGGCTTGCCCCTTCGTGAGGCCGTAGATGCGGTTGTCCATGACGACATATGTCATATCAACGTTGCGGCGGACCGCGTGGATGAAATGGCCAGCGCCAATCGAGTAGCCATCTCCGTCGCCGCCGGCGACCATCACTTCGAGGTTCGGATTCGCTAGCTTCGCCCCGATTCCCACGGGAAGGGCGCGACCGTGAACGCCGTGGAGTGCGTAGCTGTGCATATAGGTCCCGATCTTCCCGGAACAGCCGATCCCTGCGACGACGAACGTGTTGTCCGGGTCGTTCCCGGTGTTCGCGAGCGCTTTCATCATCCCGTTCATGGTGCCGAAATCCCCACAACCGGGACACCACGTTGGCTGCTTGTCGGATTTGAAGTCAGTGAATCTGATGTCGGTACTCATCACCTTACCGTCCCCCTTCGACCGTATGTAAGAGGACATCTTTCGAGCCGATGCTCGCGGGTGTCGGTCGTTGCGTAATCTGGCTTGGTATCATGCTTTTGAGTTCGTGACTGTCGCGATATCGACGTCTGTTATTCCCTGTGCTTCGATTTTGGCCTTCACTGCCGGTGGGAGCGTTTCCAGTGTCTCGTCAACTTGTGGGTTAATCGGTACGCCGTCAACTTTGATCGCAACCAGCTTGCCACGGCGACCGTGTGCAGCGACTTCGAATTCGAACGGTCGGTCACGTTCATCCATACTGTGGACCCAGACTTTCGCGAGCCCGTTTGCACTCTCCCAGTGAACGCTGTTGACGACGGTGAGACTGCCAGCCGGCGGAACGCAAGAGGAGCCGCATGCTGGGCACTGTGCGGAATGTGGACTTTTACCGATATAGGTATACTCTGCCCCGCACCGGTAGCACTGGAGTGGGAGGGTCATAAGTGGTTCCTCAATCACCCCTCACAGGCGCCCCGCTCGTCCGGGATCGACATCGATGGCGTCGACGGGACACACGTCGACACAAAGCATGCAGTCGATACACTGTGTCTCGTTAATCGGATCGGCTTTGATGTCGCTCTCGGGGTGGCCCGGTGTATCCGTCCACTCGAACACGTCGACGGGACAGTCCTCGAGGCAGGCACCGTCGGCCATACAGATATCGAAGTCGACAGCCACGTGTGTGCCGTGGATTCCCTGCTGTTCCGGTTCGTCGACCGGCCCCCAGACTCGGTGCCCCTCGTGTTGCTCAGCGACATCGCGGTTCGCTTCGAAGTGTGGATCGATAGCCATGAGAATTTCTTGATAAGGGTGGCGTAGTCCAGACGAACTACTATCCGAGCGAGCCCTCCATCTCGAGCTCGACGAGCCGGTTGAGCTCGACGGCGTACTCGATGGGCAGCTCTTCGGTGATCGGCTCGATGAACCCCGAGACGATCATCTGCTTGGCGTCGTCGTCGTCGAGGCCGCGCGACTGCAGGTAGAAGATGTCCTCGTCGCCGATCTTCCCAACGGTCGCCTCGTGGGCGACGTCGACCTTCGACTCGTTGATCTCCATGTACGGCATGGTGTCGGAGGTCGACTCGTTGTCGAACATCAGCGCGTCACACTCAACGGCCGTCGAGGAGTTCTCGGCGCCGTCCGCGATGTGGACGAGGCCGCGGTAGTTCGTGCGACCGCCGTCCTTCGCGATCGACTTCGACTCGACGGTCGACTTGGTGTCCGGCGCGTTGTGGTACACCTTTGCGCCGGTGTCGATGTTCTGCCCCTCGCCCGCGAATGCGATGGTGATGTGGTTGTCGGAGGCGCCGCGGCCCTTCAGGATCGTCGAGGGGTACAGCATCGTCGCCTTCGAGCCCATCGAGCCGGAGATCCACTCCATGCGCCCACCCTTCTCGGCGATGGCGCGCTTCGTGTTCAGGTTGTAGGTGTTCTTCGACCAGTTCTGGACGGTCGAGTACTGGACGTGGGCGTCCTCGTCGACGAACACCTCGACGCCGCCACAGTGAAGATTGAACTTCGAGTACTTCGGCGCCGAGCAGCCCTCGATGTAGTGAACCTCCGAGCCCTCCTCGGCGATGATAAGCGTGTGCTCGAACTGGCCCATCCCCTCGGAGTTCATCCGGAAGTACGCCTGTATGGGCATGTCGACAGTGGTGTTTTCGGGGACGTAGACGAACGAGCCGCCCGACCAGATGGCGCCGTGGAGCGCCGCGAACTTGTTGTCGCTCGGGGGGACGCACTCCGTCATGAAGTGCTTGCGGACGAGCTCCTCGTGCTCTTGGACGGCCTCGTCCATGTTACAGAAGATGACGCCCTTCTCCTCCCACCGCTCCTGCATATTCTGGTAGACGACCTCTGATTCGTACTGCGCGCCGACGCCCGAGAGCGCGTTCTTCTCGGCCTCCGGGATGCCCAGCTTGTCGAACGTGTCCTTGATGTCGTCCGGGAGCTCTGTCCAGTCGTCGACGCCGGCACGAACGTCGACGTCTGGGCGGATGTAGGGAACGATCTCGTCGACATCGACCTCGCTCAAATCCGGCTGGCCGGGCCAGTCAGTTGGCATCGGCATCTCTTGGAACTGCTTGAGCGCGCGCAGGCGCCGCTCTAACATCCACTCCGGTTCGTCTTTGTCCTCCGAGATGACGCGGACCGTCTCCTCGGTGAGGCCCTTTTCGCTTTTGAAGGCGGATTTCTCCTCCTTCTTGAACTCGAAACGAGCCTCGGTGTTCGTCTCTTTGAGATCGTCTTGTTTTGAACTCATCAAAGTATTCTTCAGAGACTACAAATATAAGTGTGGTGTGCTAGAACACTCTTTAGTAACTCATAATGGTTTCTTTAACGAAAATGAATAACTTTGTGTGGTTTAATTTGGTTTCTCTAGTTAGTAGAATTTAATATGTGACGAGAGGGCTATTCCGTACAAACAGGACCGCCGTCACTCGTTAGCGAGAACGACTCGACAGCACTCGATCGCTGCTTCGATGTGGCGGTCGGCGACCACGTCGTCCGTTTCGTCAGCCGACTCAAGCAGTGTAGCAACTTGCTGAACCCGTTTTTGTCTGGTTTGCGTGTCAAGATTGTCACTAGTAGCATCGCGGGCGACGGCTTCAGCCTCTCCGAGCCATCGGTTGGTCGCTGGCGGAACTGGGCGATCTGCGGTCGCAGTTAGATAGGCCGCCAGTGCGTCGACCGCAGCCCGCGGCTCGGTTGGGATGTCAATTTTGTCCGTCATCGTCTGTGTATTGGCGCTTACTGTGAAGAATTGTTGCTCTACAACATCTGCCGACTCACTGACTTCTTGCTGAAAGCTGGCGTCGACGATGAGATGGACTACACACCAGTGTTGACTGCGGGCGAGTGTGTTGAGCTCGTTGCTTCGGCGTTGATTCCACACGACTAACCGGCTGAGCCCTCGCTGAGTCTGCCGTTCGGGAGTGGCAACCCTATTCAGGAGCGCTAAAATCCATACAATTTCTTACGATTTCTCGGTAGTTCGACCAGTAGGATTCAAAATCGGTGCTTAAGTGGTGATGATGACCACGAATAGATAGTTATTCAACCCAAGACTGGCTTATCCTCCGAAACTGTGCAACTACATAACTTCGGAGGATGGATCTCATGCGTGCCTTTGTTTTCCCACAAAAAATTTGATTAAAACCTCGCTAAATCAACAACGGTCCGTCATTCGAGTACCGCTCCAGCAGGCTTGTTTCACCGTGAACTGTTGGCGTGAACTTCGTCGAACAAGTCTGTAACCCGTTGTTCGATATTGTTTCGAATCACACGGACCTGATCGAGATCTTGGCCATCAGGATCTGTTAGCGCCCAGTCGCGAACATCTATCTCTTCAGCATCGAGTTCGAGTGTCGAACAGCCCATTGTGGCGACGACGTCACATGATTCGAGCTCAGTCGTTGAGACTTCTCGGGGGGACTCGATCCGAGAGATCGATCTCGTGGTCTTGCATGACCGTCACGACTTCGTCGTGGACGCTGTCGGCGGGGTGAGTACCACCGGTAATGATCTCAACACTGTCTTCGAGTCCACGACGGTCACGCTCGCGTTCGGCAAACGCTGTCGCCATCTGACTGCGACCAGCATTCTGTACACAAACGAATCCTAGAGTAACCGGCAAATTATCGCTCATAAACAGCAGAATCGATGCTGTCGACTTGAGACCCTATATGTGATGTATATACGTCTCAATAGGTCGACACGGGTCTGAGAGTACTTCTCAGACAGTCGATCAAGAGCCGTTGTACCTGAAGTAACAGCTATACCGGTCCCACTCGCTTGTGGAGGTGTGACTGAATCCGATGAGCGGGCGGACCACCAGATCGCGTTCGTGTGTGTCCAAAACGCAGGACGGAGCCAAATGGCGGCGGCGTTCGCTGAGTGCGAGCGCGACCGTCGCGGTGTGGGCGATCAGATTACGATCGTTACCGGTGGCACACAGCCCGCGGACCACGTTCACGAGATTGTCGTCGAAGCAATGAGAGAACGAGACATCGATCTCAGCGACCGAACGCCGCGAGAGGTAACACCAGACGAGCTACAGGCGGTCGATCTCGTCGTCACGATGGGGTGTTCGGCATCGGACGTGTGCCCGGCGACGTGGAACGGCGAGAATCGCGATTGGGGGCTCGACGATCCCCACGAGCGTCCGATCGAGCAGGTTCGTGAGATCCGTGACGAGATCGAAGAACGCGTCATCGCGCTGTTCGACGAACTCCTGTCGGAGACGCCGTCCGCGGAGTGACGCGATTGGCAGAGTCGTCAGCCGAGGCGACCCCTATCGACCCCCGCTAACAGCAGCCGTCGTCGACACCGCAGACGCTCCCGTAGTCGACACCGATCTCGTCGCCGATCGCCTCGTTACACTGCATCACCATGGTGGTGAACGCGAACTCCGAGGAGGACTCTTTCGCCGCCGCGAGCTCCTCGCCGATCGCCTCGGCGGCCGTGACGACCTCTTCGTCCGTCACTTCGGACTCGCTGGCGTCCTGACCGGAAGCGCTCAACAGCATCCACCTCCGGTGGATCGCGCGAACTCCTCGCCGATCTCGTCGCTGATGGTGTCGTTCGTCCGCTGAAGCAGTTCTATCAGATCGGCCTGTGCGGCCTGCTGACGCTGGATCGTCTCGTTGTTCGACATCTCGGTCTGGAGTTGCTTCAGCTCGGCCATCACCGACTCGTCGAAGCCACCACGCTGCATCTGTTGTTGCTTTCGCTGGTACTCGCGAAGCAGCGCCATCGCGTCGTCATCGTTCTGTAACGCCTCGTCGGCCGCGACGAACTGCTGATACGTCTCAGACTCGCCGAGTGTGTCGAGGAACTCGTGGAGCACCTCCTCGACGTCGGCTTCTACGTCTTCCTCATCGGACACGCCCACGCTGTCCTCGCCCGCACCTTCCACGTCCTGTGCGTCGCTCACGAGGGCGTCACCTCCGGTGCGTCCGCTTCGACCACGTCTGCGAGTCCAGTAATCTCCTCACCGAAGGCGCTGAGTTCTTCGAGCCCGATTGGTTCATCCTGCCGGAGCGGCGCCAACATCAACGGCGCGTCGAACCGGTCTCGAATCTCTTCGAGATACTGGGCCTGCTGGGCGCGCCGGTTCGCGAAGAAGGCGTTGTCGCCGTACTCCTCGGGGAGGAGGTAGTTGGCGACGACCAGCGAGGTCTCGATGCCGACCTGATCTTTGAGGTCGGCGGCAGCCCGGTACGCCTCCATCATCGGGGTGTACTCGGGGTACATCACGAACGCGAATGTGCTCAGTCCGGGATCTTTCATCGTCTCGATGACTTCGTCGTACTGGTCACCCTTGGCGGGCGCGGCGCCCTTCGTCAGCGAACCAAGATCCATGAAACCCTTCCAGTCGGAGGGGAGTTCGAGCAGACGGAGAGTATGACCCGTGGGGGCCGTGTCAAAGACGACGACGTCGTAGCCGTCCTCGTCGAAGTAGCTCACGAACTTCTCTAAGGCGGCCATCTCTTCGGCACACGGCGACTCCAACTCCTCTTCGACGTTCGCGATCGCAGCGTCGACGTCGATCTGCGTGTCGTCTTTGTCCTCGTACATCTCGGTGACGTGGTCGAGGACCTGCTCGCGGTACTCCGCGAGCGCTTTTTCCTGGTCGATCCGCGCCGCGTCGAGGTTCTCCTGACCGACCGAGGTGGGCTCGTGGTCCACGGGCTCGCCGAAGATGTCCTCCAAGTGCGCGGCCGGGTCGGTCGTGACGACAAGCGTCTCGTGACCGGCTTCAGCGAGCTTCGTCGCCGCCGTCGAGGCGACCGTACTCTTGCCGACGCCGCCCTTGCCGGTGAAAAAGAGGTACCGCGTCTCCTCACCGGGCGTGAGCTGGTCGACGACCGCGTCGGCGTCCGCCATCGAATCGAAGTCGGCTGCGCCGTCAGCATCGACATCAGTCGCGGTCCCGACGTCGACGGTTGCTTCCCTGCCGTCGTAGAGGACGCCACCCACGCCGGCAAGCAGGTCGAGGCCGGCGATCTCGCCGGGCTGGAGCGGGTATGTCGCCATCGCGTCCGCGTCGAACTCCTCGCGGGCGCGCTCGATGACTGCCTGCTCGTCCGCACGTTTCCCCTCGAAGAAGGGGTCTTCACACACCGACTCGGGTAAGTAGCCGTTGAGAATCAAGAGCTGCGATTCGATCCCGAGCTCGGCGAGGTCGCTCGCGCTGCGTTCGATTTCGTCGATCGAGGAGTCCTCGGGTTTGCCGACGAACGCGAACGAGGTGCGGTCGTCGTCTTGAAGCGTTTCGATGGCACGCTCGTACTGGACCTTCTTATCCTCCATGGAAGCTGCGGGGCCGATACACGTCGAGCCGCCCTTCTCGAGTTCGGCGTTCCAGTCGGAGGGGAGCTCCATCAGCCGGATGGTGTGGCCCGTCGGTGCCGTGTCGAAGACGACGACGTCGTACTCGGGGCTGTCCATGAAGTCGACGAAGTTGTCGAAGGCGGCGATCTCCTCGACGCAGGGGCTGTTGAGCTGCTCTTCGACGGTCTCGATCGCCTCATCGTCGAGCAGCTCCCGCATCGGTTCGATCGTCTCCTGTCGGTACTCCTCGGCGGCCGTATCGGGGTCGATCTCGATCGCCGAGAGGTTGTCGACACCGTCGATCGCGGTGACCTCGTGGCCGATTTTCTGTCCGAAGATGTCGGAGAGGTTCGGCGCGGGGTCGGTCGTCACGAGAAGCGTGTTGTAGTCGTTGTCGGCGAGCCACGTCGCGGTCGCACAGCTCACGGTGCTCTTGCCGACGCCGCCCTTTCCGCTGAAGAAGACGAACTCGGTGTCGCCGCCGCTCGGTTCGACTACCTCACGCGCGCTCGTTGTTGTCGGATCCGCTGACTGCTCTATTTGTGACATCTATTAGGCCTCCTGTGGGGTGGGGTTTCCGTCGATAGCGGCGGTCAGTTCGTCGTACGAGAGGTACTCCCCCTCGGCGACGATCTCGTCGTCGACGACCGTGATCGGGAGGATCGAGGGGCCGTTCTCCTGAACGCGGTCGTAGATCCGCTGCGTTTCGAGGAACTGGTCGATGTTGTGCTGCATGTTCGCCCGGCTGACCTCGAGGTCGTCGAACGCGTCTTCGAGCTGGTCGAGCGCCGCGCTGACCTCGACGAGTTCGTCGTCGGGATCGGGACCGCAGACGCCGGTGGAGCAACACATCGCTTCTTCGTACAGGGTGAGTTCGGTCATCGTGTGGAGTTGGTCGGCTATGGTCGTCTGAACTATCGTTCGCAGCGGGACGTGACGCCGACGTGTCCCCTTGCGATCGATTCAATTGAACAAATTCTCATACGATTATAAGCCCTTCGATCGGGTGAAGCCCCTCCACGTCGATCGGCTGTCTCCGCGTCGCCCGCGCGATCGGGAGCCCGGCGGACTCGACAGCCGGCGTCACCCAATAAAGCCGTTCGTCGCCCACGATCCCGGTTCGTCGGCACACGTCGCCGTTCGACACTGTGACGCCGGTGCGCTGACGAGGACGAACGCACTCTCCGCATCGCCGTTTCGTATCTGACGCGTCGCCGTCGGCGAGATCCAGACGGCGTCACCGGTCTCGAGTTCGACGGACTCGTCGTCGATAACGACCGTGGCTTCCCCCTCCAAGAGCACGTATATCTCCTCGTGGTCGTCCGCGGCGTGGTCGTGCGGTTTGCTCCGCCACCCGGGCTCACAGCGGGCGATCGACACGCCGACCTGCTGGCTATCGAGTGAGTCGGTGAGCGGTCGCATCGCGCCCGAAACGGGCTCGATATCGGTGTAGTTGACTCGCTTGTAGGACTCTGTCACGCCGAACACCCCGACCGCCGGGAGGCAGACTCGGGTACGACGGCGCTCTCGGTTACCGTTGGAGTCGCCAGCGATCGACGGGTGTTCGCCGAAATGTCTTTGTCTCGCATGCGAGTGTATAGATGAATGATTACTATATCGTTTTCGCTGGTCGCCGCCCACGTCGAGACGGCAGTCCATAACGCTTAATCTCACATCAGTTCAACCGTTCCGTATGTCATCGACCGATCGACTGCGACGGTACGTCACCGACGAGTGCGGGTCCTGTACCGACGAAGACCTGTCCGAGCGGATGGCGGAGCTGGAAGCGTTAAACGAGGCCGCCGGCGGATCGGACGTAGAGAGCGACGTCGAACTGCTGTCGGCGCTTGGCAACGAGACGCGATACAAAATCGTCCGTATGCTACACGCGGCCGAGGGTGAACTGTGTGTGTGTGAGCTCTCGCCGCTGTTAGACGTGAGCGACAGCGCGATCAGCCACGCCCTCTCGAAGCTCACCGACGCCGGTCTCGTCACCCGCCGGAAAGACGGGAAGTGGCGAATGTACCGCGCCACGCCGCGCGCGAACGCCGTCCTCGTCGCGCTCGACGGCTCTCGCTCGCTATAAAAAGCGGCGCGGCGGCTCAGATCAGTCCGGCGAAAACGGTGTTAAACAGTACGCCGACCGTGATTCCGATCGTCACGACCGTCGTCGCGTAGATCGCGAGCAGCCGCCGCTCGAACAGCTTGTTCAACAGGATGAGGTTCGGAATGCTGATTCCGGCACCGCCGATGACGAACGCGATCACCGTGCCGATCGGGATCCCCGCCTCGGTGAGCGAGTGCGCGATCGGTAACATACCGCTGATGCTCACGTACACCGGTGCGCCGGCGAGGGCCGCGAGCGGCGTCGCGAGCGGATTCTCCGGTCCCGCGATCCGCTGGAGGAACTCCGCGGGCACCGCCCCGTGGATCAGCGCGCCGATCGCGATCCCGACGGCGAGGTCCGGGAGCGTGTCGCGGAAGAAAGAGAGCGCGCCCTCTCCCGCGGCGGTCACGCGCTCTTTGTGACTCCGACGTGTCGCCGTCGTCCCGCACTCGCTACAGCCGGACGCGGCGTCGTCCGCGCCGGCGGCGTCCGTC